>CAYRFV010000235.1:0-9215 GCA_964423545.1 uncultured Anaerolineales bacterium
CGCGCAGCCCGGGGATGCCGCGCGGCCATCCCTTGTCGGCGAAGAGCCGGGCTCGAGCTGCCAGCGCGTCGTCTCGGCTGACGACCAGGCCGCCGTCACCGGTCGTCATCTGCTTGGACTGCTGGAAGCTGAAGCAGCCCAGGTCTCCCAGGGCGCCAGCGAGTCGCCCCCTCGTTGCCGCAAGATGCGCCTGAGCACAGTCCTCGATCACGCGCAGGCCGTGCTGTCGAGCCAGCGCCAGGATCGGATCCATCGCTGCGGGCTGGCCGAAGAGGTGAACCACGATGATCGCCCGCGTCTTGTGGCTGATCTGGCGGACGATCGTCTCCGCCGTGATGTTGCCGGTGCGCGGGTCGACGTCAGCAAACGTCGGCACGAGATTGCAGGCCAGGATAGCGATGACCGTGCCCATATCGGTGATCGGGCTGGTGATGATCTCGTCGCCAGGCTCCAGGTCCAGCGCGGCCACGGCGGTGTGCAGCGCCGCCGTGCCCGAGGTGACCGCCAGCGCGTGGGGCAGGCCGAGCATCGCCGCCCAGGCGCGCTCCAGGCCGGCAACCTTGGCGCCGTCGTTGCGATTCAGCGCGCCACAGTCTATCACTTCCGCCAGCAGACGCTTTTCATCCTCCCCCAGCCGGCGGCCGGAGGCGTTGGCGCAGGTGGGAAACGGCCGGACGCGATAGGGTGCGCCGCCGTCAATGGCAAGTTCGTCAGCAGTCATATGAACGGTCCGTTCGACGTCGTGCACTCAAGATACGCGGCCAAGCAGCCCCGCAGCGGCTTCGCGCCACAGCGTGAGCCCTGCTTCGGCCGCCGGTTCCTGGAGCTCATATTCCAGCGCCAGGTCACCGCGATAGCGCAGTTGGTCCAGCTGCGCCAGTATCCAGGGAATATCCAGTTGGCCCTGACCGAGCATGGTGTGCTGGAAGCCCTGCAGCGTGAAGAGGCCATCCTTCAGATGCACATGGGTGATGTACTCTCGCATGACGTGCAGTGCGTAGCGATAGTCCACCCCGGCGTGCATCAGGTTGCATGGCTCGTACAGCACGCCGAAGTAGCGCGAGCCGACCTTCTGCGCAAGCTCGGCGCACAACGTAGGCTGGCCCGAGATGCCGCCGCCGTGGTTCTCGAACCCCATGTAGACGCCGTAGGCTGCCGCGTGCTCGATGCTGCGCTGGAACCAGGGCACGATCCGGTCGATGCAGGCAGGGGAGTCGTCGCCGGGTCGCACCCGGATCGACCGCGCGCCGAAGAAAGCCGCCAGCTCGATCGCCCGCAGCATGTTGTCCCATTCCTGTCGCTGCACACCCGGTTCATCGCTGGCGAATCCGGCGCCCACATAGGTGCCCAGGTTGGCAATCTGAACACCGTGCGCGTGCGCCAGCGCTTGCAGCCTCACGGGGTTGCACTCGGCGGGATCTAGCGAGAAGTGCGGCATGCGCGCCAGGAGATCCACCTTGTGAAATCCTGCCGCGGCGATGATGGCGAGCGCTTCCTCCAATGGGCGTTTGTGCAAGGCGATGCTGCAGGCGGAGAGTCGCGAGGGGTCCATGGTGCTCCTTCGATCCCAAGGGTGGTTGAGTTGTCGACTGCGCATCAGGCCGGTGCGGGCCGGCGCCGCAGGATGATACCACGAAGCGCGGGCTTTGCCTAAACTGCATGCACCACTTAATTGCGGAATGCCGCGCTTTCATTGATAATGTGGGGGTCAAACGTCTTACCTGAGGGAGTGAGTTATCGATGTCCGATCCGACCCTTCTCGTTCTCGCTGCCGGCATCGGCAGTCGCTACGGCGGCCTGAAGCAGGCCGATCCGGTGGGCCCGAACGGCGAGCTGATCATCCACTACTCCGTTTACGATGCACTGCGCGCCGGCTTCGGCCGGATCGTCTTTCTGATCCGGCGCGATATCGAGGAGACCTTTCGCGAGCGCATCGGCCGCGATGTAGAGCGCCGGGTCGATGTGACCTATGCGTTCCAGGAACTCGACAACCTGCCGCCTGGATTCAGCGCACCCGAAGGACGCGTCAAACCGTGGGGTACAGGGCATGCCGTGCTCTGCTGCCGCGAGGTCGTGACCACCAACTTCGCGGCCATCAATGCCGACGATTTCTACGGCGCTGAATCGTACCGCGTGCTGGCCGATCACCTGAAGTCGGTCCAGGATGCTCCGGCTGTTCATCACTACAGCATGGTGGGCTACATCCTCCGTAACACGCTCTCGGAGCACGGGCACGTGGCGCGGGGCGTTTGCCAGGTCCGTCCCGACGGCCATCTCCAGGCGATCAAAGAGCGCCTGCACATCGAACCGTTCAGTGATGGGATCAAGTTTCGCGAGGACGACGGGAGCTGGACCCCGGTGTCGGGAGAGACTGTTGTCTCAATGAACATGTGGGGCTTCACGCCGAGCTTCTTCGATGAGCTGGCCATGCGCTTCCCGCGCTTTCTGGCGCAGAGTGCCGCCAACCCTCTGAAGGCCGAGTTCCTGTTGCCTGATATCGTGGGAGAGCTGGTGCAGGAGGGCCGGACGCAGGTCAAGGTGCTTCCCACCCCGGAGCGCTGGTTCGGCGTCACCTACCAGGCCGACCGCCCGCGCGTACAAGCAGCTGTGCGCGAGTTAGTCGCCCAGGGCAAATACCCGGCGCATCTTTGGGGATAGACGTGCGCCCCCGACATCGGCAAGGCTGCAGCGGCCCGATGTGACGGGGCCGCTGCGGCCTTGCCGGTGCAGGTATCAGAACACCGGCAGCAGATCGCCTGCGTGGCGCAGCACGATGATCGACGCGTTAGGCCCCTTCGCCTCCAGGGCTCGATCGAGCGCTTCCTGGGCGCTGCCGGCGCTCAGGAAGCCGAGTCGCACGGCGTCCTGCGGCGAGACCCCTGACGAAATCAGAAAGCCGCGGCCGCGATCTACGATGACCTCGCTTGCCTGGATCATGTGCGCGGCGACGCTCTTGTTGATCAGCCCCTGCTGCATCATCGCTTCCACCACCGCCAGCGGCCGGTAGCCGTATTCCAACACCTCGGGATGGCTGACCGAGACCCCCTCCGGGCAGGAAGCGACCTGGATCACGATCCCACCGTCCTTCATGACGATGCCTGCCGGTGTGATCGCCTTGATGGCCTGCCAGTACTCGATATCGGCGCCGAAGGAGTCGAAGAGGACGATGTCGGCCGGACCCGGCACGCGTACGCCGTAATGGCTCGCCGCCATCCGGCATCCGGCGCGATGCGCCCGCACCGGATGACCGGCGACCAGGTCGACCACCCTGCCAGCCTCGTCGAGCACGGCATCCACGATGTAGTCCAGGCCGGTCTTGAGCGCCATCTCATCGATGATCGCCCGCACCGGGTTCTCGGCATGGCCGTAGAGCGCGCGCGGCGGAATGCCGTACATCGCCCAATGCATATCTCCGCAGGTCGCCTCGGTGGTGATGCCGGGGATGACGATCTTGCCGCCGCCGGAGAAGCCGGCGACGGCATGCGGGAAGATCGCGCCGATGCCGATGATATGATCGGCCCATTGCGCGGCCTTGTTGGCGTAGATCGGCACGCCGCTCGTGGATTCGCCTACCAGGAACATGTCCTCCAGCGCTTCCCAGTGATGATTGGTCACTGAGAAACGCCGCATCACTTGTGCGCCCACCTTGGCGGTGAGCTCCGCCTCGGTCATACGGCGGTGCGTGCCCAGGCTGATGAGCACGCGGATATCGTCATCGGGCGCCCCGGCCGCACGCAGCTCTTCGAGAATGTAGGGCAAGATGCGATGAGCGGGCGTGGCGCGCGTTACATCGTCGGCCAGCAAAAGAATGTGCTCCCCTGGCTTGATCATTTCACGCAGCCGCGGCGCGCCGATCGGGCTGCGAAGAGCGTCGGCGATGATTGCATCTTCCGGTCGGTCGCAGTGGGGGTGCGCCTGGAAGACGCCCATCAGGTTACGGTCGGGAAGGGTGACGGCGCCGGCGAACTCATAGGGAAAGCGATAGTCCATGTGGTCACCCGGTTTCGCGCGCATACTCGAACACCACCGCCTGGTGCCCCTGTATCCTCGGCGTCGACACGCTCACCGCCCCATCTGCGGCCGTCATGGCGAGGGGAGTGTGTCCGGGGACCAGGTAGGCCACCCTGACCGTCTGCGGCACGCGCACGGTCAGCGGCACGTCATAGAGCGTCGGCAGATCCTCGATGACCAGGCAGCGGCCGCGCTGCAGCGGCGCTCCATACAGCAGGTGGGCGATATAACGGTGATGCTGCGGCTGGTGCATCAGACTCACGCGACCGGCGCTGGGAAGAGACGTTTGAACCATCGGCCGGCCGTAGACCAAGGCCAGCGCGTTGGCGAAGAGATCGCGGTGCACGCGGGCGCCGTGCTCGTGGTACAGCTTGCCCAGACGATGCGGCAGGAAGACGATGCGACCGTTGCGCAGAGCGGCGGGATGGGCGGCCTTCTCCAGCCGGTAGGGCGTGTTCTGGTGCGAGCAGAAGTGGCCGTAGGTGCGGGTGAAGTACGGCTCCTGGATGGCGGCGAGCACCTCGACGCCTGAACGCGGGGTCATGCGCAGTGCGGCGTCATAGTTGAGGAATGGGCTGGCGGGCAGGTTGTGCCGCAGCAGCTCGCCCACGACCGTAAAATCGTCATCATAGAGGGCCGGCCCCACATAGTCCGCCCCGACGTCGATCAGAAAGCGCTGCTTCAGCTCATCCAGAGCACTCTCGCCCAACACCAGCAGGCTGCCGCCGTCCGCGACGTATGCATTCAGCTTCGCCGCCTCTTCGGCGCTCAGACAGGCCGCCCCTGGCAAGACGATCGCTGCGAACGCCTTAAGGTCTCGAGCAGGATCCACCACAAGGAAATCGGTCTGGGTCTCCAACAGCATGACCGCCGCACCTTCGTCGTCCGGCTTCGAGTTGGAGAACCAAAGGCCCAGATTCGCGGCCGGGATGGCGTCCAGCCCATATGCTTCGATCTGTTCGATGTACTCGAACGCCCGGCCGATATTCGCGTAGGTCGCCATGTCCATCTCCCCGGACGGATGGAGCTGGTCGCCAAAATTGCATGCCGCGCCGAAAGCAAGCATCGAGCCGGCCTCGAAGCGGAGCGCATCCGGGTGCTTGAAGCCGCCGAACTCACCCCAACTGGTGTGGAACTTGCCGCTCATCGCAATCAGCGGCTTGCCCGTGTTGTGGAAGAACTTGGCGCGCAGCGGCAGTTTGTCGTAGCCGCCCCAGGTGGTGGGCAGATCCTCCAGCTCCTGCTGCGAGTTGTCGTCGAACAGCCGCGCCTTGACGTTGCGGCCGCGCGTGTCGGGATGGAGGATCGTCGTGCCGTTGAAGTAGACGGTCGCTTCAGGATGATAACGATAGAGGATCTTTTTGCACTCGGCCATGAAGCGGCGCCATTTGGCCGCCCCATACTGAAAGACCGCCTCCGGATCGGCCACATCATAGCCGCCGACAGCCATCTCGCGGCGGCAGTTCGCGCAGTAGCACGGCGGCCCGCCGGTGATGTCGTACCATAGGCCGTCGGTGGGGTAGCGCTGGCAGATCTCCTCCGTCTGGCGCAACATCAGGTCGAGGTAACCGCCGCTGGGACACATGAATTGCCAGGCGAAATTCGGCTTTCGATCCTCCGCTTTGGCGTTGTCGTCCCAATTCGTCGCCGCAATGCCACCGTCTTCGCGACGCACGCACCATTCGGGGTGGGCGACTGCATCGTGCACCGACCAGCCGACCGTGTAGTAGATCGGCGCGCGCACCCCGATCTCGTGACAGGCCTCGATCTGGCTGCCCAGCAGGTCCAGTTTCAGCGTTGGATGGGGTGCACCCACCTGGGTCGGATAGTAGCTCCAGCCGTGATGGCACTTCGCGAAGATGTTGATCCAGTTGACGCGACCGAGCCGGAGCGCGTCCTGCCACTGGCTCTTGTCGAAGCGGGCTCCGACATCCGGGATGAGCTCGGAGGTATGGAAATCCAGGTGAACCTGGCG
This sequence comes from uncultured Anaerolineales bacterium, assembly GCA_964423545.1. Taxonomy (GTDB): domain Bacteria; phylum Chloroflexota; class Anaerolineae; order CG2-30-64-16; family CG2-30-64-16; genus JALOOE01. The sequence continues at coordinate 5,987 of CAYRFV010000235.1, forward strand.
GGCGAAGATGGGAAGCATCAACGGTCTCCTGTAAGCGGGCTCGAGACGTGAAACATGCATCGGTGAGGACGCTCTCGACGGCTCACGCACCACGTTTCACTCATCAGCTAACGATACCAATACGCCGGAAGGACGTCACGCTCCGCTTCCAGCAGATCCGCAATGCAGTTGTCCGCATCCACGATGTTGTTGCAGATCGGGTCGGTGAGCATTGCGCGTCGAAGAATCGACCGGTTGCCGGTCAGCGCGGCTTCGGCGGTCAGCTCATGGGTGTCGAGCACCTGGAATTGCAGCGCCAGTGCACCGCGGGGGAAAGGGCCCACCGGCAGGGGCTGCGGGCCGTTCATGTCCACGTGACATCGGAGCTCTAGCAGGGCGTCGTCCGGCAGGTTCGGGATGGCGCCGCGATTGGCCGTGTTGATGAAAAACGCCTTGCCCAGCCCGCCCCACATCGATTCGATGATGTCGGTGGCATGGTCGTCGTGCACCTTTTGGAAGAACTCCTCCATCGGGATGCGACCGTCGGCGTATTGCTCGGTGATCTCCCAGGCCGCAGCCATCTCCCTCGCGCGGCCCTCGCCATCGAACAGACGCAGCGGCTCCGGGTCGTTCGGTGCGACGCCGTAGCCCTGGTAGAACGGCACGTACTCCTTGGTGTGCGCCACAGCCGTCGGGTAGATGCCATACAAGTCGAACAGTTGGAGCGAGTAGTTGGCGTTGAAGCGGGACTTGGAGTGCGCCTGTGGATCCTGCCGTTCCATATCAGCGCGGCGTGCGACCGTCTCGCGCAACACCGGCATCATGTCCTGGCCGTCATAGCGGAAGCGCAGGATGAAAGTGCAGTGATTGACCCCGCCGATAGCGAGGTCGAGCCGAGACTGCACGTCCGGCGGGATCGCCCTGGCTTCGGGCGACAGGATACCCACCGTCTTGCACCAGTTGAGGGTGCAGTACGGCTCGTGTTGGCCGTCGCACAGCGCAAAGCTCTTGACCTCCGGCGCGTAGCGCATCAGCGCCATGCCGAGCACGGTGGCAGGATTGACGAAATTGATCAGCCAGGCGTTCGGCGCCAGCTCGTGCGTATCCTTCGCCATCGCCAACGCGTGGGGGGTCTCCCGCAGCGCCCGGAAGATCCCGCCGGGGCCGATCGTGTCTGAGCTGCACATGCGGATGCCGTGCCTGGCCGCGATCTGTGTGTCCACGCCGCGGAAGTGCGCGTTGCGCTCCGCAAAGGTGAGCACCACGAAGTCGGAGTCGCCCAGCACATCGCGACGCTCGGTGGAGCCGATCACTTTCACGTCGCAGCCGGTGTGCGCGAAGGCGCGCCGCGCCAGCTCGGCCATGGTCTGGACGACCTTGGGCTGGGTGTCGACCAGTGCCAGCGTGCCGCCCGCCATGACAGGGCTGGTTGCCATTTTGTGGATCACCGGCTTGCCGAAGAAATAGCTGCCGGCGCCGATGACAGTGACTTTGGGACCGCGCATCGAACGAACCTCCGTGAGTTGGTTAGGTGCCCGTGGCAGATGGCGAGCCGATGGGCGGCCGAAATGCGATCGGTTTCCGCCATCCGCCGCCGATGGTCACACGTCGTATCGCCCGAACTGCTCCGCCGCTTCGATGAACGCAACGATGTTCTCCCACGGCACTTCGGGCTCAACGACATGGGTGGGCGCGATGAGGAAGCCTCCGCCCGCACCGACGGTGGCGATGAGCTCACCGACAGTCCGGCGCACCTCGTCCGGGGCGCCGAACGGTAGGGTGGTCTGGGTGCCGAGACCGCCCCAGAAAGCGAGATCCTTGCCGAACTCCCGCTTAACCGCGGCCGGATCCATCACCTCCGGCTGAAGCGGGTTGAGCACATCGACGCCGATCTCGATCAGGTCGGGGATGATTTCGTCGATCTTGCCATCGGAGTGAAACGCAACCAGGAGGTCGGGCCGGATCCGCTTTGCCGCAGCGATGACGGTGCGCAGTCGCCCCTTGAACCAGCGACGCCACACCGTGGGTCGCATCATCAAGCTGCGCTGCGTGCCGAAGTCGTCGGCCATCCAGAGAATGTCGATGTCGTAACCTGCCAGGTTGCGCGCCAACCCGGCCATCATGTCGGTCACGATGTCCAGCAGGACGGATGCGAAGTCCGGGTTGGTGACCAGATCCACCAGGATCGCTTCCATGCCGCGCAGTTTGTAGGCGGGCCAGAAAACAGTGCCGCCGACGGCCATGCAGTTGGCAATCACAGCGTAACCCTGCCGGTGAACCGCCGCGATGCGGTCCGCATAGCCGGCGAAACGCTCCTCGGCCGCCAGATTCGGATAGGGGTAAGCCAACGCCTCCTGGACGGTGGCGAAGTCGCGGAGCGGATGGATCATCCGTTCGAAGTGGAACTCCCCGCGCACCCAGGCGATGCCCCACTCATCCACGCGCGCGTCGGGCGGCGCATTACCCAGGTAACGGCCGAAGTCAGCGCCATTGCGCGCGGGCAGCGGGTCAACCGACCGCACCTCCAGCTCGAAGTAGCGCTGCGGGTCATCGCAGCCGGTTTCCTGGCGGAATCGGGCCAACTGGCTGGGACAGAGGTGCATGGTCTTAGGGACGCGATCAGGAATGCGTCGCGACAGGGCGGTCAGGACGCGTTCGCGTGGATTCATGAGGTGCTCCTCAGGCTGCCAGCAGTGCGCCGGTCAGCGTCAATCGCTCGGCGAAGTGACACGCCACCGTCCGGCCACCGGGAAACTCGCGCAGCACCGGCTCTTCCTGGGAGCAACGCGACTGCACGTACGGGCAGCGCGGGTGAAAGCGACAGCCGGGAGGCGGATGAGCCGGGTCAGCCACTTCACCTTCGGGGATCTTGCGACTGCGCAGCGCACGGGGGTCCGGTTTCGGCACGGAGGAGAGCAACGCCTCGCTGTATGGGTGCAGCGGCCGAGTGAAGAGCTCCGAGGTGGCCGCCGTCTCGACCAGATTGCCGACGTACATCACTGCGATGCGATCGCTGACGTGCTTGACAACGCTCAGATCGTGCGAGATGAAGAGGTAGGTGAGATCGAACTGCCGCTGCAGCGAGCGCAGCAGGTTGAGCACTTGTGCCTGGACGGAGACATCGAGCGCTGAGACCGGCTCATCCGCAACGATGAAGCGCGGATTCACGGCCAGGGCGCGAGCGATGCCGATGCGCTGCCGTTGCCCGCCGCTGAACGCATGGGGGTAGCGCATCACGTATTCGGAGCGC
>CAYRFV010000236.1:0-9143 GCA_964423545.1 uncultured Anaerolineales bacterium
TCCAGGACCTGGACGACCAGCCGGCCGGCCGGGTAGTCGAGGCCCGCGGCCGCAACGATCAATAGCTCGAACACGTGGCGCTCGTTGAAGACAGGCAGCTGCACCGCCACTTTGGGCCAGACCCTTCGGGACATATCCGCCGGCGCTGGCCTTTCCGCGCGATGACGGAAGTAGAGGAGAGTCAGAATGAATGCCTGCAGACCGTATACTGCAAGCATGAGGGCCATGAGGCCGTCCACCATTCGGAGCAAGTTCAACCGTGCGCCTCCGAAATGGGAAACCCGTTTCCGCGACGAAAACGGGTTTCCGAGCTTCGTGCCTATTATAACGCGTCCTGCACAGTGCGGCCAAATGGCGAGGAGTTTACGGCTTTGGCAGCAAGCGCGCCAGCGCGCCGAGCAGCGCGACGACGTTCTCAGGCCGCGCGGCGTATCCCATCAGGCCGATCCGCCAGAGCTTCCCCCGGTAAGCGCCGAGGCCGCCGGCGATCTCGATGTTGTAGTCGACCAGCAGCTGCCTGCGGACTGCGACATCATCGACCCCCTCCGGCACATGGACCGTGGTGAGCGTGGCCAGTCGATCACCGGCAGGCACGAACAGCTTCAGGCCGAGCGCCTCCAGCCCGTCCCACAACAACCTGGCCGCGGCGGCGTGGCGCTCGAAGCGGGCAGACAACCCCTCCTCGGCGACCATGCGCAGCGCCTCCAACATGGCATACTGCATGTTGGTCGGCCCGGTGTGATGGTAGACTCGATCGGTGGCCCAATACTTCTGGATCAACGTGAGATCGAGGTACCAGGTCTGCACCTTGGATCTGCGCGCCAGCAGCGCCTGTTCGGCGCGCGGGCCGATCGTGATCGGCGCAAGGCCCGGGGGCACGCTCAGGCACTTCTGGGAACCGGTATAGCCGATGTCGATGCCGGTCCGGTCGAACGGCAGATCGACGCCTCCCAGCGAAGCCACCGTGTCGACCAGCAGCAGCGCGCCGTAGCGGTGGGCGACTTCAGCAATGTCATCCAGTGGCTGGCGCACCCCGGTCGAGGTCTCGCCGTGGACGATGGCAACCACCTTGGCGGGCCGCGTGCGCAGCGCGTCCTCCACCTGTTCGGGCCGAATGGCTTGCCCCCAGGGCGCATCGACGCGGCGCACGTCGCTGGTGGCGCGGCTTGCGATCTCCACCATGCGCTCGGCGAAATAGCCCGCGACGCAGATCAGCGCCGCATCGCCTGCTTCGAGGCAATTGAGCAGGGCAGCCTCCATGCCCGCGCTGCCGGTGCCGGGCAGCGTGAAGGTCAGCCGATTCTCCGTCTGGAAAAGACGTCGCAGAAGACTCTGCGTCTCGTCCATGATGGCGAAAAACTGGGGGTCCATGTGGCCGACCGGAGGCGTCGCCATCGCCCGCAGCACGCGCGGATGAACCATGCTGGGGCCGGGCCCCAGCAGCAGACGAGGGGAGCTGATAATGTCAGCAGCGTGCGCCATGTGCGTAATCGCTCCTTCGCAGAGAGTTTTGCCCGTACAATGAGGGCATTGTAGCCGGGCATCGCGCGCTTGTCAAAGCACTCGGTTTGCGCGTACCGCGGACCCCAGGTATACTGCCGCCTGAGGCAGGGCAGATCCATTATCCGGAGACCTGATGACTCATCCCCTCCTGTCGCGTGCCTGGTCGAGCGGCGCGCCGATCATCGAGGGCACGCATGCGATCTTCCTCTGGCAGGGCGCCTGGCCGCCGGTGTTGGCGGGCGATTTCAACCGTTGGGATGCGCGCCGGGCGCCGGCGTGGCAGCAGCTCGCACCAGAGCTGTGGGCATGCGACCTGGAGTTCCCCTCGGACGCCTATATCGAATATGCCTTCTTCGCGGACATGGAGAGCGGCACGCGGCTGCCCGACCCGCTCAACCCGCGCGGTCCGGCGGACGGGCGGCACTCGGCCAACGACTTCTTCCATATGCCGAACAGCCGACTGGCGCCCGTGACGCCGGCCAAGCCCGCCGCATTGGAAGGCACGCTGATGCATCACGAGCTGCAATCGAGCTGGCTGCTCGCGAACGGGCGCCGCTCGGTCTGGCTCTACCGGCCGCCGGTCGCGGGGCCGGCGCCGCTCGTGGTGGTCTTCGACGGGGGCGACTATCTCGAACGGGCCCGCCTGCCCGGCATCGTGGACAACTTGATCGTCCAGGATCGCATCAGGCCGGTTGCGCTGGCGTTGGTCGACCACGGCGGCGCGGCGCGCGGGATCGAGTATGGATGCAGCGAGGCGACGGTGCGCCTGGTGACCGACCTGGTGCTGCCGCTGGCCCAGGCCGAGATGAGCCTGATCGATCCGGCTCGCGCACCGGGCGCGTTCGGCGTGTTGGGCGCGTCCGCCGGCGGAAGCATGGCGCTCTTCACCGCGCTCAGCCGTCCCGACCTGTTCGGCCAGGCGCTCAGCCAGTCGGGCGCCTTCCACAACGGCAGTCACGAATCGGTGCTTTTCCGGCTGATCCGCTGCTGTCCGCCGCAGCCGGTGAGGGTATGGATGGACTGCGGCTGCTACGAGCGGCTGGCTGAAGTCAACCGGCGGATGTACGATCTGCTGTGCGAGCGCGGCTACGAGGCGACCTATCGCGAGTACAGCGGCGGCCACAACTACCCGGCCTGGCGCAACGATGTCTGGCGCGGACTGGAAACATTGTACGGTCCACCCTCTGCGCACAGGTGACTTTCGGCGCTTCATCGCACAAACGCATCCTTTCAGCATAGGAATCGCGCGGCACGCTGCTCCAGGAATATGCTATAATGTATCATGGCTTCGGCTCACCGGTTCGCGTGAGCAGCACCGCGCAGTCAACCTGACCACCACGGACCGAAGGAGGCTCAACTTGAAAGCATCCATCTCTGGCCTGCTGCGACTGGCGCGCTGGCGGGAATACGTGTGGTTTGTTGTCGTCAGCACCGCGCTGGGGGCGATTGCCGCCTACGGCCAGCTCGGCTGGCAGCTCCTGGTCGTGCTGCTGGCAAACGAGCTGGCGGTGGCCTTCGCGTTCATGATCAACGACGTCGAAGATGCGGCCGATGACGCGCTCGATCCAGCCAAGGCAAAGCGCAATCCAGTTTCAGCGGGAGTCCTATCGCACCGCACCGCGTATGCTGCGTCATTCATCGTGGCGGGATTATCGGCCGCCCTGTATGCCTTGTTGGGCCCCTGGCCTTTCTTCATCGGCGCAGTGTGCCTGGTGATCGCCTTCCTCTATTCCTGGCGTCCGGTGCGCCTCAAGTCGATCCCGTTCGTCGATCTGGTCTCGCACTGCTTGATGCTTGCCGGTCTGCAATTCGCGGCCGCCTACTTCACCTTCAGCAGCACCCTGGGGCCGCGCTTCTTCTGGCCCTTCCTGATGGCGCTCGCGGTCAGCGTCTACGGCGAGCTGTTCAACGAGCTGCGCGATCTCGAGGGCGACCTGCGCGCCGGGGTGACGCACACGGCGAGCGTGCTGGGGGCGGGCGCGGCGCGGCGCCTGGCGCTGGCCTGTTTCTCCGCCGGCCTGTTCGCGGCGCTCATCTCGATCTTTATCGTGCAGTTGGTGCCGTTCTGGGTGTTGGGGCTGTTGGCGATCAGCGCGCTGCTCCTGGCGCTGCGGCCGCTGCTGCGCGCGCGCCAGAGCGGCTCATTCGTGGCCGCGCAGGCGCCCTTCCATAAGCCCGTGGAGATCGCCGCCGCCTTTGCGCTGACGGTGCGTGTGGTCGGCCCGTGGGCGACCACGACGGCCAACACCGTGGCGCACTCATCGTACGGCAGCCTGATCCTGGCCCAGCCCTGGATGCAGCCGCTGGTCCGTCTGTGGCAGTTCCAGCCCGAGCAGCTGCTTCGGCTCTTCTGACGCGCGCAGCACCCCCGCGCGCGCAGTACCCCTGGCAGGATTCGAACCTGCGGCCTTGTGCTTAGAAGGCACTCGCTCTGCCGCTGAGCTACAGGGGCGTCGGGGTGAAGGTTGCTGGACTGCAGCCATTCTAGTCCAGCCATTGCGCCTTGTCAAACCAATGCCTGCGGCGACTCCGCGGCGGCGATGGCGGCGAGGAAACCTGCCAGATCGGAGTAGACGCGCGCGGACAGCGCGATCACCACCCAATTGGTGGCGAGCGGCGAGACGGTCACGACCGGCACGCCGCGCTGGTAGGCAGCGTACATCTCCAGCGCCGTGCCCATGCTCGCCGCGGGCACGTAGGCCACGAGCAAGTCGCTGGACGCGGCCAGATCGACCATCGCGAACAGGGTCGCCCTGGCCGATGCGTCATCGTAATCGACGCTGTTCGGGTGCAGGCTGAACGGATCGACGACCTCGACCTCGGGCCAGCGCGCTCGGAACGCCTGGGAGATCTGCTGCCGGTACCCCTGATCGACGATCCCCTTGCCGCGGATCGATGCCTGCATCACCCCACCGATGAAAACGCGCATCTGCTTACTCCTGGGCGCCCCGGCGCGGCCGCTCAGCTGGCTGCGCCTGCGCCGCCGCAACGCCCTGCGCCGCGACGTCCGGCATCCCGAACGTATGGGCCACGACACCCGGAAGCAGCGCATACACCGGGCAGCCGATTGCGGCCTCGAAGCTGGCCTTGATGCGGAACGTCTCGCGCCACTTGGCGAGGATATGCTCGTTGACGCGTCCGTAGCGGAGCGCCACGTCGATCATGCGTTTCTCCATCAGGACGTAGCCATCGGCCATCGCCAGCGAATCGCACAACAGGATGAGCCGGTCGTAATCGTCGAAGTCGACCTGCGCCAGGAAGGCTTCGACGAATCGCAGCTCCTCGACCGTGCAGTCCCAATCGCCGAAGATCGCCTCGAGCCGCCTGACCGCAAACGAATGGGTCAGGCAGATGCGAGCGGCATCGTCGAAGCCTTGGGCGGCCAGGAAGTTGTAGCCGTCCAACACATGCCGCATGCCGGTCACCCCCGCGCGGCGGCCGATGTCGTGAAGCAGGCCCAACACCTCGGCCCGGCCGGGATCGAGCAGCGGATGGCGCTCGGCGATGAGACGCGCGGCGGCGGCCACGTGGCGCGAGTGCGCCACCCACGGGCCCGGGTTGCGCGCCTGCGCCTCCAAGAGGAACTGCTCAGCCTGGGAAAGGGTGGGGCTCCTGCCGTGCGAGATCATGGCGCGGCATTCTACACCAACTCGCGTCACGCTCAAACACGCAGACCCCAACGGTGAGCGGTTGGTGGATCGGTTCGGCCGCGCAGAATCGCCGGGCGCGGTGGCAGGCAGACGCCACTCACGGGGAGCTTGTCAGCCTGGTCGGAAGGCCTGTGAGGACAGAGCGCAGCCGCGCCGATGCACCCGGGAGCCGGCCAGGCCGCACAGGCAGCCTGCGGCAAGCATCTCAGCTGCGCCGCCGCCGCAGCACGACCACGCCCGCCGCTGCCAGGCAGACCAATGCGATGGCCAGGGCGGCGGCCGCGGCCGCAAGCACGCCGATCGACGCGTCCGCGGACGGCGGGCGCGCGGTTCCCGGTCCAGCATTGGGGGCCGGATTGCCGGGCAGAATGGGCTTCCCCGGCTCGTCCCGCGCCACGCGCGCCAACGCGCCGCGGGTCGCAGTGGCTGTCGGCTGGGCGGCAGCGCGCGCCGGCGCGGATGCGCCGGAGGTCGACGCGACGCGGACGGTGGGCGACGGGGCTTGCGCGAGCGGGAGGGATGCCGCCGCTGGCGCTGTGCCGACTGCCCGTGCTGGAGCGGGCGCAGTCGGGCCGGTCTGAGTGGACGTTGGGGCCGGCAGCGACGCCTCGGCCACCGCAGAGGTGGCCCCAGGGGCAGCAGCCACGGGCAGAGGCGCAGGGGTCGGCGTCAGGGTGGGCGCGGCGGCCGATCGTGTCGCCGTGGCAGGAGCCTCTTGCGCCGGTGGGCCGGCGAGTCGGGCAGTTGCTGAAGGCCGGGGCGTGGAGCTCGGCCGCGGCGACGGAGTAGCAGACAGTGCCGGTGGTGGCGATGGGGTCACCGAGGGCGCCTGTGGCTCGGGCGACGGAGTCGAAGTCGGCGCAGAGGTGGCTGTCGGCTCTCGGCTCGCTTGAGCGGTGGCGGTCGCGCCCACGGCCACCTCAGCGGGCCGCACCGCCACCGGAATCGGCTCGCCGTCCCGATTGGCGAACAGCGCGCTGGCGACCTCGATTCGGCCCGACCTGCCGGCCGTCGTCCCCTTCAGCGTCACAATGAACAGCGCGCCCGATCCGCTTCTCGGTTCGCTGGGATTGAGCTGCGTGACCGCGTACTGGATGACGCCTGCGGCATTATCGGCCGCGTTGCGGACCACCAGGTCCGGGGCAAGAAAATCGCCGGCAAGAAGCTGCACGCCCGGTGCGCTCGGATCCGCGTCGACCACCTGCACCACCGCCGGATCGAACTTCAGCTCCAGCTCGAACCCGTAGAGGTTCTCCACCTCTGCGATCGTGATCGTCGCCGGCAGCGTCTGGCCCGGAGCGAGGGACAGAGCGCCAGCGCCCACGGAAACCGTCGGCCCAGCCGCCTGCACCGGCACGGCAGCCAGGGCGAACCACAGCACAATCCACCAGAACCTGCATCCCATCAGGAACTCCGCAATGGAGCCAACCGAACGCGCTTCACGCGGTGCGGTCGCCATAGGAATGCCCCGCAGCGATGCACCGGGCCGCGCCTCAGTGAAGGACCCGGCTCCGGTCAGACGCCGGGCTCAGTTTCGCAGGATGAGCGGCAGGTACACGCGCTTGACGGGGTCCTCCGTGAAGGTCATCCAGCACTCTTGGGGCGTCGCCGGGATCTGCGCGCCAGTGCGCCGCACCAGTTCTTGATAGGTGAACGGCATGCTATAAGTGCCGGTCGCCTGCGGCAGCAATGTGACCCGCGCCAGCGAACCCGACCCTGTCACCGGCAGCGTTGGATTGACCTGCGTCGCCGCGTACCAGATGGTGCCGCTGATGTTGTCAGCCACCTTGCGCACGACGAAATCAGGCTTGAGGAAACCGGACAACAACTGTATCTGGACGCCCGCCGCGTTCTGATCCGCATCGACTACCTGCACCGCTGCCGGGTCGAAGCTCAACCGCAAATCTGCGCCATACAGGTCACCGACATCCTGCACGTAGAGATCCACGTTGACGGCCAAGCCGACGGCGACCGTGATCCAGGCCGGCTCGCAGCGAACGATGGTCCCCTGACCCGGAGCGGAGACCGGCGAACCCACGACCCCCGCCCCCGCTGCCTCCAGGGTGGTCCATAGCACAAGCGCAGCAGACAGCACCACAGCGACCGCCAGGAGCAGGCGCGGGAGCGCCGCCAATCGCGCTCTGTGACCTGCATCGCTCTCTTCATATCGAGTCATGGGTGTTCTCCTCCGAGTCGCTCTGACTTCCTGCTTGCTGCCGCCTTCCAAGCATCTCGGCCATATCGAGGGGTGGCGCAACGCATCGCCGCGCCACCCCTCCATTTGCCGGAGTCAGTCAGCTACGGTTACCACCCCTGCGGCGTGGCCTTGCCGAAGTTGCCGCCGGTGATGGTGAGGTCGAGGATGTTCGTCGAGCCATCCCAGTTGATGTCGGTGCTGTTCGGAGCAGGACCGTTACAAGGAGCCGCGGGACCCCCGAACGCGCCGCCGATGCACGTCAGGTCGGCTATCCCGACCTGGCCAAGATTGTCGCCGTCGCCGCCCTTGAGCCTCGTCGCAGGCGCCGCCCAAGCCTCAACTGGCATGAACGTGTGCGTCGTCCGGTTGCCCAGGTACAGGACGTGCGCGGCATCGACGGTGTAAAGCGTGCCGGCCGGCATCACCTTGATGTTGCTGATGCTCCACGCGCCGGTGACAGAATCGATAGGGCTCGAGTACGGCCCGAAGCCGGAAGTCAGCGTAGTCAGCGTGACCGACCCGGGCGGATCGGCGGGCGCAACGCCGCCAGGGGTGGCGCGGCCCTGCAGCGACACCGTGCCGCTGGCCGAGGCGAAGCCACAGACCTTCAGGTGCAGCGAGCCGACGGTGTGGCCGATGGGCATGCCGTTTCTATCAGACAGGATGTCTTCGGTGATAGTCACGTCGAACTCACCGGCCTGGAGGCCGAGGAGCGTGACCTTGGCCACCGTGCCAGAACCGGTGACTGCCTTGTCCGGTTCGAGCTCGGTCTTGGCGAACGGACACACGCCGCCAGCGCAGGTGCCGTTCCAGCCTGGAACAACGCTACCATCGTTGTCCACATCGAAGAAGCTGTTGACAAACGCACCCGACGCGCTCACCAGGGTGCTGTTGTAGTTCACCTTGAGCTGATAGCCGTAGAGGTTGGCGACGTTGTTGAGCTGGATATTGACATCCTTGGTCTCACCGACGCAGAAGAGGTCATTGTCAGAGGTCGGCTCGACCACCGCTGGACCACCTACCTCAAACTGGAGCTTGTTACACTCGTCGCATCCAGAAAGGGATTGAGGCCAGGTCAACACCATGTCGCCCACCAGCGTGAATCCAGCGGAAAGATCGTATCCGCTCACGCTGAAGTACGCCCAATCAGGGTTCACGGTCCCAGCTGCATTCCCCAAGGAATTCCCGTTCAGGATGCCGTTGTTGAAGCTCACGATTTCCGGTCCGCTGGTCGCGGTCTGGCTCCGCAGCCCCAATTCCAGATAGTTGAGCGTGCCAGGCGGGGTCACCGCAACGTACGTCATCACGATCGGAGCCGGATCGGGATCGCCTGGGTTGACGGGTTGCGGGTCGAGGGTAGCCGTGAAAGTCTGCACCCCGTCGTAGACGAGCTCCAGATGGTTTGTCTGCCTGTACTGGGCGGGGTTCTGGTCGAATGTTACGCCCGCGTCGTTGGGACAGCCATCCTCGCCCCGATAGCATGGACCAAGCGCGCCATCGAACCCGGACTTTCCGGGGTTGAAGAGATGCCGGTACTTTAGCACCGCCTTGATGTTTTGCGTCGTATCTTGGCCCGGTGTCCAGGTCGGGACGGCTGGGGCGGCAGATACAGCGAGGGCCGGCAGCGCCAGCGCCAGCACCATCACGATAACGAACAGAATGCTTGCTTTCATCGGGATATCCTCTTCCATAGGGCTAGAGCAGATTGGTTTGGGCGCTCGGACCCGATTGTCCGAGCCATGCCGATAGGGACGACGCACCTGCGGCGAGGGCTGGGGTTAGCCCCTGGTCAC
>CAYRFV010000237.1:0-9124 GCA_964423545.1 uncultured Anaerolineales bacterium
CTGATTACGAGTGGCGCGATTGCGAGCCATGGAACGCCACTGTGGACATTCCTGCAGCGCTGGTTCGGGTCGGCCTCAATGACCTGACTGTGAGTGCCGCCTGGGCTGAATCGCCTCCAACGGGGGAAGATCCACGCCGGCTGTCATTGGGTTTCAGCCGTCTGAAGGTGGCGCCGTCACCGTAACCGGATCTACGGCGCAGCGATCGTGAGCGGTTGGGCAAGCACGACGGAGTCGCCGGCAGCGCGTCCGCCGGCATCGCTGACGCTGAGGCGTGCGCCGGTGGCCGCGTCGTAGAACCCGATTCGGACCCGGTAGTCTCCGGGCGCCAAACCCTTCGGCAGGGGGATCGAGTAGGGGTCCGTGATATACTCGCCTGCGGTCCAGCTGGAGGTCGGCAGTGAACCCTGACCCGGCAGGCTGTCCTGCTGCGCCACGATCTGCCCATTGGCATCGAGGATGTGGACAAACACCGTGTAGGAGTGACGAATCCGCCTCAGCGCCTGCCAGTGCAAGACCAGGCTAAAAGTTTCTCCTGCTTTCCACGAACTGCCGCCCGAATCGTGGCCGATGAGGGCGACCGCCTCGCCAAAGGTCGCGGCCATCGGGTGCTGCACCTCCGGCGCACGATAGCTGCGCGGCCTCCCACTCACCTCCACCGATCCCAATGCGATTTCGCCCAGATCCTGCCCGCCCGAATGCAGGTTCAGGGTTAAGGTGTAGGCGCCGCCGGGACTGGTCGGAGACACCGGCAGGTCGTGCCAGTCGCGCACCACTTCGCCCGTCTCCCAACGGGTTGCCGGATAGCGATCGTTGTTGGGGCCCGACCTTTGGGACACCATCTCCCTGCCCGTAGCTTCTCGCAGCCGGACCTCGATCTGATAGTCGGCGGCCGGCTTGCGCATGGCGCGCCAATAGAGGGTGAGGGGCAACGTATCTCCAGGATTGATCTGGCCGGCAGGCAGATCGTATCCCAAAAGGCACAGGTCTGCCCACGGGCAGGCGCCGGTGGGTGGAGCATGCTCAGGCGCCACCTCCGGCGGACTGAGCGGCCTGGTGATCTTCAGAGCACCGATCGGAAAACCTGGCCCAGGCTCGGAGCTGCCGCCGACCGTCGCGGGATAGGTCACTCCCGTCCGCGGATCATACACCACCACGTGAAGCTGATACGGGCCAGGGGCGACTGCCGGCAGCGTGGGTAGGATGTGGTAGGTGCTCGCGTTCTCACCGGCTGACCAGGTGCGCGTGAACGGGTAGCTGTCACCTACGAGCAGATCGTCCACTTGCCCGGCGAGATGGCCATCGGGATCGAGCAATCGCAGGCTGGCCTTGAGATCATGATCAACCGGCTGTTGCGCCTGCCAGCGCAGGGCGATCCACGCCGAGCGACCCGCCGGCAGATTGTGCTGATCGAGGGCCGCAGCCGATTCGTAGCGATCCGATGCCGTGCGGCCGAATGCAGCCTCCGTGAGAATCACCCTGCCGCCGAACGTGGCGCCAATCGGCTCATATGACGATGCCACGCGATAGTCCGGCTCGGCAGGCAGCTCGTAGACCGAGTAAGGCAGCTCAAGGTCGTCGCGAGATTCGATCAGGCGGCCGTGCTTAGCCATGAGGAAGTCAATGAGGTGCTTGGGATCGGCATAAGTGAGCCAGCCGGACGTCATCGGCGGAGATGCGCGAAGCCAATGGACAACCTGTCCGAAGTTATGGCCCGATGCCAGCCTGTTGAGTTGGTCGGGTGCGAGTTCCGGGCTTGCACGCACGAAACCGAGTCCGGGTTCTCCCCGGTAAGCAAAATCGAGCGTATAGTTGAACGTGGTTCCGTCGTAGAGGGGCGAGAGCGGCAAGATCCAGACCCGGTCGGCGCTCCCCTGTTGGGACAGCAGGTCCGCAATGTGGATGCTTTCGACCTCAAACGCAACTTCGAGGCCCCGATCGCGCTCCCAGACCGAGAAGTAATCGCGGAGGCCGGTGTAGGCGCCGAGCAGCAGAAACGGCAGCGGCAGCAGCGCCAGCCCGAAATCAGCGAAGCGCAGCCTTCCGTGGAGACGTGAGGCGAGCCAGGATCGTGCATCGTCCATCGCAAGGACCGGCAGCAGGCACACGGCCGGCAGCATGCCCAGGCCACGCAAGGAGTGCGGCATGCCCTGCACGCCGAGAACGACCGGCAAGGCAAACAGACCAAGCCAGGCGGTCGCCCATAGTCGGGGCAGCGATCGCCACTGAATCAGGCTCAGAATGAGGCCGAACAGCAGCCAGGCAGCCAGGAACGGATCCAGCAGTGGCCGCTGAGCCGGGTTGTGTCTGGGATTGGGATCGCCGCTGACGGCAAACAATCCGATCGTCTTCGCCACGCTCTCTGTGAGTGCTCGCGCCACGCTGCCCTGGTGGTAGCTGGGGTTCAGCACTGAGACTGAAGAGGCATGGCCCATGAAGCGTTGCGGCTCTCGAATGAAGTACAGGCCCAACGGCGCCGAGACGATCAATGCGGTGATCGCAATGACGAACAGCGCACGAGTCAGACGCTGACGCGTCGCCTTCGCGCAGCCACACAGCGCGATCCCTGCTGCGCCGACGCCGAACACCAGGAATGGCAGGACTCGCGCCGAGAGATAGGTGTAGAGGCTGAGACCGACGAAGACACCGCACATTACGACTGTGACCCAGGGGAAGAGGGCGCCCCGGAGCAGCCGATGCCAGGCGCGCCAGAAGAACGCGAACGCAATCGCTGAGACCAGGGGCAGCATGATGGCCCGAAAGCCAAGCCGACTGAAGGTGATGTGCCAGTAGGAAAGCGCCGCGAAGGAAGCCGTCCAGAAGCCGAGCCAACGTGAGGCGGCGCCCGGCGCGGGGAAGGCTTCCCGCACCATCCAGTAGATTGCCGGTACGGTCAGAGCGCCGAGTACTGACGAGGTCAGGCGCAGCGCAAAGGGGGTGGCGCCGAGGAGCGCAGCGCTCACTGCTTGCAGATAGATGAAGAGCGGCTCGCGGCCGCTGTTGCGCTCGAAGAAGATCGGAAAGCGTCCATTCAGGATTTCCAGAACGTCGAGGCCGTTGGCTGCTTCATCGACGTACAATCCGGGCGGGATCGCATGCAGCCGATACAGCCGCACCGCGAAGGCCAGGGAGGTCAGCGCCAGTACGATGAGCAAGTCGATCCAGGTCTGGCGGCGCATATCACTTTCCTCGGATCGTGACCTGGGACAGCGCCACGCGATCGCCGGGCCACACGTCCGTTGCACCGGTGACGCGCAGGTTGCGCACAATATCCGGTCGGTACATGCCAACCAACACCTGGTAGGTTCCCGGCTGGATGGCGTCATCAATGAGAATCTGATGCTCGTCGACGACGATTTCCCCTGGGTCCCATCGGGTGGTGAAGCCCTGTCCTAACACCGGAGGCTCGTCGACCTGCGCGACTGTCCCGGAGTCATCGACTTTGCTGAGATGAACGAAAACCTTGTAGTCCGCATCTGGGGTGCGCTGGGTGAGCCAGTAAAGGCGGAGATCGAGGCGATCGCCAGGCTGCAACACGTTCTCCTCGATGTGATAGCCAAGCAGAGTGATCTGGTCTTCGAGCTGTGCCCGGAGGGACACGGGCTCGCGTCGCGCGGAAACGAGACCCTGATGGGCAATAGCAAGGACCGCCATCACCAGCAGCGACACGGCGCCTGCCAGCACGATGCGATTGAACGGCTTTGTACGCGCACCGCCGATGACCAGGACGAGCAGGGCGAACAACGAGACGATGGATGCGAGCTTGCGCAGCAGTGTATCACCCAGGCAAACCTGCACCGGGTGGTTGCCGGCGGGGATATCGACGGTGATCAGTCCCAACGGATCGCTCGCAGTGATGGATGCGGCCTGGCCCCCCACCGAAGCTCGCCAGCCGGGGAAGTAGATGCGCGGCAGACGCAGGCTGACCGGTGTGGCGGTCTCGACTCGAAGCGCCAGGCACCGCCCATCCTCGGATATCACCTGAATCAGTGGCTCGGCAGCCAGCGGCGGCGTCACCGCCGCGTCCGCCGCGCGAGGCCGGACGAGCTCCCATGGGGCATCCCGCATCGCCGCAGGGGTGTAGTCTCCGTAGAGGGGGTAGCCTTTGGCGCCGCGCGCATAGAGATCGTGCCTGCCGATCTGCGCGTCGGTGATCGGAAGCCAGATAGACGAGTGCTTGGGATCCAGGTTGTGCAGGCTGGCATAGCTGACGCCTACCGCCAGAAGGATCGCCAGGATCCAGCCGAATGGCCCAGCCAATCGCCTCCAGGTGAACACGGATCCCAACAAGAGCGCGGTGAGGAAAGACGCCGGCCCCAGGAGCCGCCACGGAAACTGGATGAAGTGAGTGAGCGGTGCGGCTTCCCACAGGCCACGCGCCAGGCTCAGCTGCAGGAAGTAGAGCATGATCACCAGCGAGGCAATCACGACCATCCTTGAGCGCTTTCCGCGTGGTTGGAGCACGATCGCGAGAATTCCCGCTCCCAGGGCGACCGCCTGCCACAGGGCGGGGTGGAAGCGCCGCCCACCCCAGAAATCGAATGTCAGGGATCTCTGGAACAGGTCGCCGAGGTCGCGCAGACTGTTGTAGGGCAGGTTCTCGGGCCCCAGCATATTCCGTTCCAGCCACGTGAAGCTGCGTTCTGCGACCGCAGGCAGCCAGTAGAAGGCGCTGAGACCCAGTCCGAGCCCTATTGCCAGGAACAGCATGGGGAGCCGTCGCCAGGTTCCCGCGCGCCACGCGAGCAGGGTCAGATAGAGACTCAACAAGGGTAGAACGAAGAGCGCAGTGATGTTGTGAGCCAGCATCAGCAGAGCGACGAGACCGGCGGAGACCCAAAACCAGACACGGTCATCCGAAGAGATGAGGTGATGCGTCGTCCAAAACACCCAGGGCAGCAACCCTAACGCAAGCAGCTCCGCGTTGGCTCCTCGCTCGTAGATGTTGAGCAGCAGATACGGGGCGAAGAGGTATGCGAAGCCTGCAACGAGGGCCGCGCGACGGTCTGCGAAGAGCCAACGGGCATATACGTACATGCCGGCGCCCGCCAGCAGGAGGGCCAGGGTGAAGCCGGCTTTGGCGGCGTTGATCCAACCCAGGCCGAGCCAGTGAAACGCCAGCGCAGTGTAGCTCGCCAGCGGTGGGTAGAACTGGAACAAGGGGCCACTGTATCCGAAATTGAGCCCCATGGCGACGCGAGGAAAGAAGACATGCGTGGCCCAAGACTGATCCAACTCGAAGAGGCGATAGACGCCGATCAACATGTCGGCTTCGCTGGTGACGCCGGGCTGCCAGAAACCCCTGATTGCAAGAAATGCAGCGAGGCAGAGCACGCCAGTGGCAAGCAGGTCCAGGCGTACACGGCCGATGCGCCTGAGCCATGATGCGCGTGCGGAGCGCGGCAAGGGCTCAACGAGCGTCGTCATGCGGCGCATCCTGACGCAACCCACGAGAAGGAGCAAGCGTTGCCGAAGCCATCATCGCGTCTGTAGCGCCATCCCGGGAGACACCTCGACGTCCGCCAGCTTGAGCGAATCGCTTGAGACGGTCGGAAGGCGCTTCTGGGTTTCCGGCTCATAGAGGGCCAGCAACAGCCGATATCTCCCGGCGGGCAGCGTGGTGGGGAGCACAAACGCATACTTGTCCGGGATGTTTTCACCTGGCATCCAGGACGTTGTCCTGCGGAAGCCATCGACAGGCTCCCGGTCTTGCTGGTGGACAAGATGCCCATCTGCGTCCAGAAGTTGCATGGACACCTTGTAGTTTCTATCAAGGGGGGTCAGCGCCGCCCAGACCAGATCCACATACAGGGTCTCGCCTGGCCAGGGAGTGATCTTCTGCGGTTCCGCCTCCCCCGATGCACGCCAACTGATCGAAGACTCGCGCAACGATATCTTGTCGCCGAATATGCTCTCCACTCGTTGGCCGCGGCGGGATAACCCGTCTTCCGGGGGATTGCGGAACAAGCATAATCGCACGGCCGGGCCAAGCCAATCGCATTTCTCCTTGTAGGTCCGATAGCTCAGCGCATGTTCGACCACGCTGTTCGGGTCGCCAGTGGCGTACCGGTAGGGAACCAGCCAGATCCGCTCATACGCTGAGGCCACTCGCTCGATCTCTTGTGCGTTTGGCTCCTCCGCCTTCTGCTGCCACGGCTCGCGGGCGAAGTAAGTGAGCGGTGGACATTGGCCCCTGCAATCGTTGTAGACGCGACTCCGGGCAATGTGCTGATCATCAAGCAGACGATGGTCGAGCACGAGTACGTCACCGGGCAGAGCGTCGCGGCGCACCTGTGCCATGGCGCTTCGCAGACCGGAATCCGGATCGTATCTCGCATCCAGCAGGTAGTACCTGTGGAGGGTCCAACCAGCCGCGCCCAGGCTGACCGCGATGACTCCAGCTGAAATGAGGCCCAGCCGAACCACCGACGCAGGCGGGAAACGATGGTATCGAGCCAGAATCGCGGCGCCCTGCAGCGTGAGGAGTGCAACCGGCGCGACCGCTGCAATCGTGTCTGAGGGTGCGCCTTCCAGGTGCGCCCACGCCAGGTCGATCGCAACTCGCTTGAACTCCGACAACGGCCAGACCACGGGCGCATACTTCGGGTCCCACACCCAGCTCGCGCCCGGCTCCGCCATGAAGGCGATCATGTTGGCGCCAAAGGTGACGGCGATTCCTTGAACGACGACGCTGAGGAGGCAGACCACCGCAATCAGCACCGCGGGCCACGTCCGGCGCTGCCCGCTGAGGACCGGTTGCAGCAGGGCGATGATTGGGAAGACCACGAAGGGCAAGTACGAAATCAGCAGCCTCGGCCCCCAACTCCAGCCGCCGCTCCACGACGGATGGCGGGCGATGAGGAGCAGGTAGGCCAGAAAGGACCCGTACAATAGGAACGCCTCATACGGATGGCGGCGGGAAAACGGAAGCAAGCTCGCAGCCGATACCAGCACAACCGGCGCGTAGAGCAACAGACCCCTGGCCGGAGAAAACAGCAGGCCAGCAAGGGGCTCCCACACCCTGTTGGCGGAGATCAACTCGCCAAGCAATGGCCGGTAGTGCCACGATGCCACGCCGATGGCGATCAGGGCGAGGACGGGCAACAACACGAGCAAAGCGGTCCAATGGGCCCGAGCGCCGTCGAGCTGCGTTTTGCGCCGCTCCCATACATGGAGGCAGAGGTAGGCCAGTCCGAACACAAACGCGACCGCAGAGTAGACTCGCGTCACGACGGCGGCGAACCAGCAAAAAAGCGCCAGGCCCAGGGCAAGCATCGTGAAGCGCCGTCCGAAGCGCACGCTGAAGAAAGCCGCTGCGGCGAGCCACATCGCCATGAACCCTTCCCGGAACAGAACCTTGCTGTAGAACCATAGGGGAGTGGCCAGACCGCAGATCAGGGCGACCAGGAGTGCAGCTCTCACCTCATAGTGCAGCTCTCTGCCGAGGTGAAACAGCAGCACAGCGGAGGCGGCTGTTGCGGCGATGTTGACGAGGAGCATCGCCTGGACCGTGCCGATCCCATTGACGCCGCGCGTTACGGCCAACACGCCGGCAAGCGCCACCGGGAACAGCCCCCCGTGACTGGGCCACCCCGCTCCGCCCCGGAGCAGTTCGGCGGCGCTGTCAATGTAGATGGCGTCATCGCCGGAGTGAAACACGCCCGAAAAGCTCAGCAGGTACACGCCAAAGAGGAAGCTGAAGAGCCCAAGAGACAGGATCAGCTCATGTCTGCGGCTCCCATTCGAAGTGATGGGGTTCTGATTCACCCTGGCCCCCGGACATTGCGGCGCAGCGCACTAAGCAGACCCGCGTTGCCGTAGGCTCTTCCTGCCGGTGACCTGACATCGCGCCGCCCACGATCAGCAAACCGGCGATCTCCAATGGTTGAGGTGCGGCAGTCGCTCATCCTGGCGCATGAGTCGTCTGCGGCTGTCGGGAAGATCATCATCGAGAAAGCATAGCATTACAGAAAGCCGATGGCCAAATCGCTCGCCGCCTCAGTGCGTTACGACGACGCTGATCACCAGCGGGAGCGCATCGGCGGCCGTTGCCGGCCCTGCAGCGCCGCTGCCCTCAGCCGGCAGCCGCCGGAAGGTCGCCGGGTCATACCAACCGACCGCCAGCGGATAGTCGCCCGGCGGGAGGCCGCTCGGAATGGCGAGGCGAGCCTGATCGGCCACTATTTCGCCGGGCAACCACGAAGGCGCGGCACAAGCGCCATCGCACGGCGGCCGATCCTCTTGAGCCACAGGGCGACCGTCCGGCCCCAGCATGTGGAGAAAACGCACCAGCTCGCGAGAGGGGGTGTTCAGCACACGCCACACGAGTGTCACCGTGACCGTCTGTCCGGCAGTCACAGGAAGCCCTGCGGAGGGCGCGTCCAGCCCGATCAGTTGGATGACATTTCCGAAAGCGCCGTCCTGGGAAACCACGGTCGATGGCGCCGCAAACTGCCGCGGCCGGTTCGCGACCGCCACCTGGCCGACAGGCACGGGTGTCGAGTCGCCCGGTGATGCCAGATAGAGCTCGTAGTCCCCGGCAGGCAGATCGGCAGGCAGGCGCAGGTCAGCGTGGGTGTGGACGATCTGCCGGGGGGTTGTAGCCGGTGCGACGATCTCTGTACGGACGCCGACACCGCCCCCTGCGGAGCGGAGGCCAAGGGTGAAGGAGCCTGGTATCGTTGTCAGGCCCGGCGCCTGCCAGTAGAGCTTGATGGGCAGAATCTGACCGGCGTTCACTAGCATGGGCCAGGTGTCCGCCCCAATCAGTTGGATCCCGGACGCGAACACATGAGATAGCGGCCGCGCAATGGCTAGCGCGGCAGGGTCGACAGGGGCAAGCGGTGGCGTCACTGTAGCTTCACCCAGAGCGACTCCCAGTGTCTTGTCGTTCTCGCCAGCGAGCAGAGGCTCCAGCGTGCGCGCGTCGTAGACTCTGACCGCCAGGCCCACCGGTCCTGGCGGCTGCGTCGCCGGTGTATCGATCAGGTGATAGGTGTCGAGCCGGGCGCCGGTGGGCCTGGCGGTGGCGTTCTGTTGGCGAGCATCCATCAGCGCCATTTCGGAGCTTGCCAGCCGGCGCCCGGCGGCATCCACCAGATCGACTGCGATGCGCGCGTCCGGC
>CAYRFV010000238.1:0-8906 GCA_964423545.1 uncultured Anaerolineales bacterium
CGAACACGTGCGCGCCGCTGACAGCCTGGAGCGACGCCAGCCGGCCGGCGTGATCCAGGTCCGCGTGGGTGATGGCGATTGTCCGGATGTCGGCCGGCCGGCATGACAGCGCTGCCAGACTGCCAACCACTGCAGCACCGGACCAGGGCCAGCCGCAGTCGAAGAGGATGGGTTCGCCTTCAGCGCGCTCGTTGGGCAGCGGATGCCACACATATGCGTTGACGCCTCGCACGGCTGTCAGTCGATGCAGGCCAGGAAGGACCTCGCTGCTAATACGCGGCGCCATCGCGCTCACAGTCCAGGCAACCCGAACCGATCATCGAATAGCTTGATCGACCGCACGATCTCCTCTTTGGCAGCCTCAGCGTTCTCCCATCCGATCGGTTTGGTGCGCATCCCTTCGAGGTCTTTGTAGACCTCGAAGAAGTGCGCCACCTCATTGAGGAAATGCGGTGGCACATCTTTCAGATCATGGTACTCCGTGAAGAGCGGATCGGTCGCCGGCACGGCCAGGATCTTGTCATCGTGGACCCCCCGATCAAGCATCCTGAAAATGCCGATCACTCGGGCCTGGATAATGCACCCTGGAAAGGTTGGCTCGTTGGTCATCAGCAAAATGTCCAGCGGGTCGCCGTCGTCGTAGAATGTCCGGGGAATCAGGCCGTAATCACCGGGATAGTGCAATGAGGAGAACAGCACACGATCGAGCACAATGATGCCGTTTTCCTTATTGTATTCGTACTTATTGCGCGATCCCTTAGGGATCTCCACGATTGCGTAGACGATGTCCGGGATCTTCGGGCCTGGACGCAGTTCGCGCCAGACATTTTGCATTGGCATGGGTCCGGCCCTCCATGTCTATCGCCGGCTCAATCGCCGGAGCCCAACTCCAGCTTACCCGCCGGTTCTGCGTCCTTGGGCTGCCGGCCCAGCGGAAGGGCCCGATCCACGTTCTCGTGCGGCCTGGGAATGACGTGCACCGAGACGACCTCTCCAACCTTCTCGGCCCCGCGGGCGCCGGCCTCTAACGCAGCCTTGACCGCCGCCACATCGCCTCGCACGATCGCGGTGACGTAACCGCCGCCGATCTTCTCGTAACCGACCAATTCGACCTTGGCGGCCTTGACCATCGCATCGGCCGCTTCGACCATCGCCGCGAACCCTTTCGTTTCAAGCATGCCGAGAGCTTCGGCCATATATCCTCTCCTTGCAAACGGTATTCGCCCCAGCGCGCGAGGCGCCGGACTTAGCACTTGAAGCATGATGACGTGATGCGCGCCCGCTCACCCCTCCGCTTTCATTCCTTCTTCCCCTGATCTTCTATCCGTCCGCTGACCCCCTCGATCGCTGCAACGGCAGCACCGTACCCCGCCATGATGTCGCGCTCCTCGCCGCCCAAGTAGACGCGACCGAAGGACCCGAATGCGATGACCTCGAGGATATTGATTTCGGCCGCTTTCTCGGCTTCGTTGGCTGCCAGCGCGGCATAGCCCGCCGGCTCAACCTCCAGCACATAGAGGGTCTGCCCGGCGAGCAGCATGTGGCCATGCCGCATGCGGTTGATCAACTGCACCTGGTGTGCGTCTACATTGCGGATGATCTGGCTCGAGACAATGCGTGGCTTGCGGCGTTCCTCCTCACGTACGCCCAGCGCGGCCAGGATCGCTGCACCAGCCGCGCGCGTCTCTGCCTGGCTCTCCGAGTGCACTTCAAGCAGGCCGTAGAGTCGCTCAACAATCTGCATGCCCGGTCGGACCCGCGTCGCCTTCAATGCGACATCGGTGATGCGGTTGATCTCGATCCCGGGCGAGATCTCCACCCACAGCGACGCATCGCCGGGCAAAGGGAGAAAGCCCCTGGCGACCGTGCCGAGGAACGCGGCATGTTGGGGCTGCAAACTATCAAGGAAGACATACGAACGTAGGTCAACAGCCATCGTGCTCCTTGAGGCTGGAGAAGGGCGGTTGGATGCCGGAAACAACCGGCCTTCCAACGTATCCGGCTGCCAGCTTGCGGTTACAGGTGTCGCAGGCGCACCACCGGGTGGTTGCTGCTGTCGTTGAGCTGAGCGATGTTGACCCCTGCCGCCTCGGCCAACCGTTCCGGCGTGAAGAAATCGGCATGCTGTAGCCGCACGACCACTTCCTTCTCCTGAGCGCTCAACCAACGGCCGGCAAGGGTCTCCTGGGGTGACATAAGCAGCCGTTCTCGACACGAGCTGCAGAGCTGCGCGTGGGCCAGCACAAAGAGCAGCTCTCGCTGAGACATCAGACCCGCTCCGCCAACTCTGCCATGATCTTGACGCTTGCGCTGGCTCCGATCCGGTTCGCGCCCGCCGCGACCATGCTCCAGAAATCCTCAGCGCTCCGGATGCCGCCGGCTGCCTTCACCCCCATCTCGGACCCGACCACGCGGCGCATCAGGGCGACATCGGCAGCGGTTGCCCCCCCGGGGCCGAAGCCGGTCGAGGTCTTGACGAAGTCAGCGCCGGCCTGCTTGGCGAGGACGCAGGCCGCAACCTTCTCTTCATCGGTCAGGTGCGCGGCCTCGATGATCACCTTGACGATGGCGTTGACCGCATGCGACCGGCCTACCACCTGGGCGATGTCATCGCGAACGGCGGTGTAGTCCTGCGCCTTAAGCAAGCCGATCTGAAGCACCATGTCGATCTCGCTTGCCCCCAGCGCGATACAGCGTTCGGCTTCGAACGCCTTTGCCTCGGACAAGTCAGCGCCGAGAGGGAAGCCGACGACCGTGCAGACCTCAATGCCGCTGCTTGTGAGGAGCTCGGCGCACAACGGCGTCCATACCGGATTGACGCACACAGCCGCGAACCGATGCTCGCGTGCTTCCGCGCAGAGCTGGCGAATCTGATCGGCGGTGGCTGTCGGCTTGAGCAGTGTATGGTCGATCAAGCGCGCCGGGTCGGCCACCGACTGCGCGAACGTCGAGGCGCCGGCTGGCCGTGCCTCCGACTCGGCAAGCGCTGCTACAGTCGCCTGGCGGATCAGATCGGTAAGGGAGGCGTTGTCGTGCTTCACGGCGTCTTCCTGTGCAGATCAGTTGGCAGCGCTCAGGTTATTCAGGTCGTACTGGGGCACGATGGCCCATTGCTGCGGCGGCCAGTATGACAAGATCGCCTTGCCGATGATGTCTTTCTGGGGGAGTGGTCCCCAGACGCGAGAATCGCTGGAGTTGTTTCGGTTGTCGCCCATGACGAACACCGTACCCGGAGGCACGGTGAGCGGTCCGAAGCTGCGGCCGCTCGGATTCGGTCCGAACGGCTCAGGCAACAGCTTGCCATTGACATAAACCTGACCGCTCTTGACCTCAACCGTCTCGCCGGGCAGAGCGATGACGCGTTTGATGAAGTCGCGGCTGGTGTCGAGAGGATACTCGAAGACCACCACGTCGCCGCGTTTCGGCTCATGGATGCACCATGTCTTGTTCAGTTTCACGCCCAGGAATGGGAGTTCAAAATGCAGTCCGGGGCAGTAGGCGTAGCGATTGACGATCAGGAACTGCCCATTATGGAAGTTGGGCTCCATGCTGATCCCGTCGATGCGGAAATTCTGAATCACGTTGCGGATCAAGAAGAAGAGCGCCAACGCCAGCAGGATCGTCTGGGCAAACTCCCAGATTGCGGCCAGCGCGGAGCCTCCGGCGGAGGTTGGCGCCGGCGCCCGTTCAGCCTCCGGCGGTGTCACGGGTATTGTCTCGTCGGTCGCCTGAACGGGCGCCGGCGTGCTGATGTCACTATCGGTCACAAGCTTCTCGATGCGTCTGAGTCAGTGCGAGCTATTGCGCTTGAGTTACTGCATCCACATTATAGCATCGCGCAACCTCGATGGCAACTGCCGATCAGTCGTTGTCGACGCCCTCGTCTGTGAGGAGTGTGGCGAACGCATCGGGCGCAAGCTCGGCAAGGGTGGCGGCCTTCAGTGTGGCCGGCAACGCTGTGTGCGCCGGTCCGACTGCGACGGAGGGCATCCCGGCGCGCCGCGCCGCTTCGATGCCGGACGAAGAGTCCTCCACCACCACGCAGCGGGATGGCGGCGCCTGCAGCCGCTCGGCCGCCAACAGGAAAGGCTCCGGATCCGGCTTGCCGCACGCCACGTCATCTCCTGTGATGACGACGTCGAAGTACGCGCTGATTCCCAACGCCGCAAGCATCGTATCGACGTTCGCGCGCGGCGCCGAGGTGACCAGACCCTGCCGCCAACCGGCAGCGCGGCTGGCATCCAGGCGCGAGGCGACGCCGGGCAGCAATCGCAGCCCCTCTGCTCGCACCATGGCGCGGAAGCGCTCCTCCTTTTGGGCGCTGATCCGCTCAGCCTCCTCAACGGTCAGATCGCAGCCCAGCATGCTGCCCAGTGCGCTGTCATTGCGCTGGCCGAATGAGCGGGCAAACACTTCCCAGCTCACAACGTGTCCTTCGATGGCCAACACCTCGCACCAGGCTCGGAAGTGACAGACCATGGTGTCCGCCAGCGTGCCGTCGAGATCCCATAGCACGGCTCGTGGCCTTAAATCGGGGTCTGAATCATTCATGTGCTATAATCAGCCATCCTTTGGAGGAGGCATCACGCATGTCCGAATCGGTGTCGTTAGCGCCGTTTCCCGGCGTGCCGGCCGGTGAAGATCGACCGCTGCCGGCCTGGGAAACCTATCTGCTTGCCTTCACAGCCAGCGCATGCACCCTGATCATTGAGCTGGTGGCGGGGCGCATCATGGCCCCGCTGATTGGCGTTTCCCTGTACACGTGGACGAGCATCATCGGTGTCGTCCTCGCGGGGATCAGCCTGGGCAACTTCCTGGGCGGGAAGTTGGCCGACCGCTATGCATCGCGCCGCATGTTGGGCATCCAGTTCCTGGTCAGTGGGCTGACATCCCTGAGCATCCTGCTTACCGCTAGTCTCTTTGCGACGTGGAAGGGGCCGTCGACGTTCCCGTTGATGGCGCGCATCGTGCTGTTCACCGCTGCGATCTTCTTCCTGCCCAGCATGGTGCTGGGGACCGTATCGCCCATGCTGGTCAAGCTGACGCTCCGCGATCTCTCCCGCTCTGGCGACATCGTCGGCAAGATCTACGCGGTTTCGACCGCCGGCAGCATTGTAGGGACGTTCGTCACCGGCTTTTGGTTGGTGTCGATGTTCGGGACGCGCGCGATTATCCTGGGTGTCAGCCTGCTGCTCTTGCTGCTGGCCTTTCTCTTCGGTGACTGGCGCCTCCGTGGGCGCTCGAATCGTTGGGCTGTTCCGGCCGCGCTGATCGTCCTCATCCTGGTGGCGGTCGGCATCTTGATCAACCAGGGCAAGTTGACGACAGACTGCCTGAAGGAAACGAACTACTACTGCATCAAGGTCAACGATGAGGAGCAAGGCGGCGCGCCGGTCAAGGTGCTGGTGCTCGACCACCTGGTGCACAGCTATAATTCCCTGAGCGACCCGCAGCGGCTCGTGTACGGCTATGAGTACATCTATGCGGCGCTGACGGAATACCTGGCTCGTTCACAGCCGGCGCAACCGCCGCGAACTCTGTTCATTGGCGGCGGCGGCTACACCTTTCCCCGCTACGTCGAAGCGCGCTATCCCGGCAGCGTCATTGACGTGATCGAGATCGATCCCGAAGTCACAAGGGTCGCTGCCGAGCACCTGGGCCTCAACCCGACCGGTGCGATCCGCAGCATCAACACCGATGCACGCCAGGCGATCGAGGAGATGCCTGCCGGTCAGGCGTACGACCTGATCCTTGGGGACGCCTTCCACGGCTTTTCGGTGCCATATCACCTGACCACCAAGGAATTCAATGACAAGCTCCGGTCGCTGATGACGCCCGATGGCATCTATATGCTCAACATTATCGACGGCCGGTCGGGCGAGTTCGTGCGCAGCACGGTGCGCACGTTGCGCGAGACTTTCCCATACGTCGCAGCCATTCCGGTCATCGAGAACTACCGCGACATCGTCCGCAACACCTGGGTCGTGGTCGGCGCCAACAAACCGATCGACCGAGAGAGATACCTGGCGGCGGCAACCGTGACGCCGCGCTCGGACATCGCCGACCATCTCTGGGATGGTGAGAAGCTGAGCGAATTCGTGGCGGGTGGGCGCTCCGTGATCATCACTGATGACTATGCCCCGGTGGACAACCTGCTGGCGCCGGTGTTCGAGGAATCAGGCTTGTGAGCATGAGAGGAACCGGGTTGCGCCAGCCATGCCCGGTTCCTTGAAGTGCAGCCTTCGAGCGGGCGACCGTCAATAGGGAGGGTTGCCGATCCCAATCAGGTACCCGAAGCGCTGGATAAAGCCGTCGGTGTTGAGGTTGGTTTGCGCCGCCATACGCGTGAGGAAGGCGCGATCGCGTGCGTGCTCAGGCTTGAGCCGAATCATGAATTTGTACGCCGACTGATAGGTGACGGAGTCGACATTCACCATACGCTGCCGGGTGCGGCCGGTCTTGGGGTCAACGTACTCGTCGTAAGGCACCGGCACGACCTCGTTGTTTTGGATCGTGATCGTCGCATTGCTGCCGCCCTGCAGTAGGAAGTCCACCGCGCCCTGGCCCAGGCTGATCGTGTAATCGATGTCGTAGGCAAGCGGCGGCGCGCAGCGCAGTTCATAACCGATTTCCTTGTCCACCAGGCGCATCTTCACCCCGACCTCTTTGAGGGTCACCGCCAACCGCTTCTTCA
The DNA here is from genome assembly GCA_964423545.1 of uncultured Anaerolineales bacterium. GTDB lineage: Bacteria > Chloroflexota > Anaerolineae > CG2-30-64-16 > CG2-30-64-16 > JALOOE01. The sequence goes on from CAYRFV010000238.1 coordinate 6,695, forward strand.
GGATATCTGAGAAGTTGATCTCGGCCAGGCGGATGTGCCCGTGTTCGTCCAGTTCTGCGCCCTGCACGTTCTGAAGATCCTCGTCATCGAGCCGCTCGATGATCCCCTCCGCGATCAGCGCCACGCCGTAGCCTTTCCCTTCCGCCAATCTGCGGATGATCGACGTGGCGAGGATATCCACCACATGCTGCAGGCGGATCCGTTTGCCGCGCCATTCTTCAGCCACGACCGTCAGGGTGGCGCCCGCACCCTTCCCGACGCCTAGCGCCAGATGGCCCGCCTGGCGGCCCATCATCACCACGAGGAACCAGCCGGGATTCGTCAGCGCATCTTCCATCAGGTTCAGCACGAGGCTCGCACCGAGCTGGCGCGCCGTCTCATAGCCGAAGGTCGGGATGCCTTCCGGCAGTGGCAGATCGTTGTCGATGGTCTTCGGCACGTGAACGGATCGGAGTTCGAGACCCATCTCGTGCGCCTGTTCCGTGACGCGACGCACCGAGTAGGCCGTGTCATCGCCGCCGATGCCGACGAGGGCCGTGATGCCTGCATCGAGCAACACATTCACGCACATGCGCAGGTCTTCTTCCGACTTGGTGGGGTTGGCGCGCGCGGTGCGCAGGATCGATCCGCCTTGGGTGTGGATGCGGCTGACGTCGTTGATCTCCAGAGGCGTGGCGGTGATCTTTCCCGCAATCAGGCTCTTGAAACCGTCATAGATGCCCAACACCTGCATGCCATTGTTGATCGCTTCGATGGTCGCCGAATGGATCACGCCGTTGATGCCGGGGGCTGGACCGCCGCCGACCAGAATGCCGAGGGTTGGTTTGGACAATGCGTTCATCGGGGGGATTCCTCCAGTGCCATGAGTTCAAAGCCAGTTGAGTGTATGCCATTCCTGTCGCATCCGGTATGACGCGCGTCAGCAAGCTCAGCACGCGCCGAATTCACGTGCGGCCGCGACAAAGGCCACCACGTTCTCGAACGGCGCGAAGTCGAGGTCATAGGCCGGGCAGAGCAACAGCCCCTCCGGTCCCAGTGTCTCGATCCTCAGCTTCACCTCGGCTTGGATGTCGGCTGGCCGGCCACGATCCCACAAGCCCGCACTGCCGACCGTTCCCCACAGGGCGAGCCGATCCCCGAACCGCTGCTTGATGGCGGTCGCGTCCATGCAATCGGGCTGGAGCGGGTTGATCACGTTGACGCCTACCTCGACCAGCTCGGACACAATGCCTGAGAAATCGCCGTCGCTGTGGTAGAAGACGAGCAGATCCGGGTTCACCTGCCGGGCCAAAGTGATCACATCGGCGAGGCGTGGCTTGAAGAACTCGCGCCAGGTATGCAGACCGATGGTGAGCCCGGTAGGCATCGCCACGTCGTCGTCAAGCAGCAGGATGTCCACCCCGGCCCGCGCCAGGATCAGCGCATTGTGAATCAACAACGTGGTGAGCTGATCGAGCAGATAGCGTGCGAGCGATTTGTGCAGCACCAGATCGGCCATGAAGTTCTGGAAGCCGCGCAGACGATACGCCGACTCATACAGCTCACCACCGAGGTGTGGCGGCGAACCGGCTGCCGCCAGTCCGCGCCCGTGATATTCTGCCGTCTGCTTCGAGAGATCGCCATAGCGGTCGGGATGTGTCAGGTCCGGGAATACGTACCGGGCAAGGGCATCCGCCGTGTTTGCGTCACTCAACGGCCCGTCAGGCCCGCGTTCCGGGTGGTAGTTCCACTCGTGGTAGGTCGCCAACTGCGCCAGGTCGCCTACGTGAACATCCGGCGGCAGGCCGCGCAGGTAGCCCAGGAAATCGTTCTGCTCGGCTGGCGGTCTGAACTGGACAAAACGGACGTCCAGGCCGAAGTAGTCTCCCGGCGTTTGGGGTGCGATGGCCGGGAACGACTCCTCCCAGAAAGCCAGCGAAACAGGAATCCGGTCGGGGCGCTGGCAGGTCAGTGCAAGGCGGACGCGTTCGCGAGCATTCATCGGTTCACTCCGGGCTGATGCACGTCGCGCTGTCATCTGCTAGTGCGGCGCTCCAGATGGCGCAGGCAACGCGCAGTATACACTCGGAGTGCGAATCGGGCAATTGGCCCCGTTCGTGCGCGTTGCGCGGCAGGTATGCTCATGGTAGTATTACGCCCATGACCTCGATGAAACGTCGCGCCTTCGTGGGTGTGCTGGCCTCGCTGGGCGTTGTGTTGCTCGTCGCTGTGC
>CAYRFV010000239.1:0-8848 GCA_964423545.1 uncultured Anaerolineales bacterium
ACCTTAGCAGGTTTCCACCCCCAGGCAAATCTCAACCGATCGGGATACACTACCGATGTGCTATAATAGAAACGGTTGTCTCCGGTCAGCCTGACTGTCAAAGGAGCAGGACGGTGGTCCAACTCACCGATCAATTGGAGACTGCGAACCTTGCCGGGGCCGAGCACGCCCCAGCCGGCTCATCCGTGCAAGCCGTGCGCCAGCCGTCGATCTTCGCGCGAACAATCCGCAGCATCCGCAAGAACGGGACCCTGTTCCTGATGGCGCTGCCAGGACTGGCGCTGCTGTTCATATTCCAGTATATGCCGCTGCCCGGCATCATCATTGCGTTCAAGAACTACCGCACCAGCCAGGGGATCTTCGGCAGCGACTGGATCGGGCTGAAGAACTTCGAGTATCTCTTCGCCACCGACGCCGCGGTGCGCATCACCACCAATACGATCTTCCTCAACACCGTGTTCATCGTGACCGGGCTGCTGGCATCCCTCACCATCGCGTTGCTGCTGAATGAGGTGCGCTCGCGTCACCTGGCGCGCGCGTACCAATCGAGCGTCTTTTTCCCTTATTTCGTGTCGTGGGTCATCGTGGGCTACTTCGGGTTCGCCTTCTTGAACGGCGACAGTGGCCTGCTGAACAAATGGATGGAGAAGGTGGGGCTGGCGACTGTGAGCTGGTACAGCTCGCCGCAGTACTGGCCGACTATTCTCACCGCCGCCCATATCTGGAAGAGCGCCGGCTACTGGAGCATCATCTACCTGGCCGGCATGATGGGAATCAACACCGAATACTACGAAGCGGCGCAGATCGACGGCGCCAGCCGCTGGCAGCAGATCACGGGCATCACGCTGCCGCTGCTCATGCCGATCATCCTGATCAACGTCCTGCTCTCGATCGGTCGCATCTTCTACGCCGACTTTGGCCTGTTCTACTACGTCACGCGCGACAGCAGCCTGCTGTACAAGACGACCGATGTGATCGACACCTTCGTCTTTCGTGGGCTGCGCTCGATGGGTGACTTCGGGATGGCTGCAGCGGCCGGTCTCTACCAGTCCGTAGTGGGGTTTGTGCTGATTTTCGTCGCGAATTGGGTGGTCAAACGCATCGATCCTGAGAAGAGCATCTTCTGAGTTGCGGCAAGGTCACATGGAAGTCTCCCAAACCACGCGTTCCACCAACTACCGCCGCCGAGGCGCCATCGCCCAGACCGGCATCAATCTCATCCTGGTGCTGGTGAGTCTCGTGTTCCTGCTTCCACTGCTGCTGGTCATCTCGTCGTCGTTGACAGACGAAGTCACTCTGGCGCGCACCGGCTTCGCATTGATCCCGGAGAAGATCAGCTTCGACGCCTACAATTTCATCCGGATGGATCCGGGGCGCATCTTGCGCGCCTACTCGGTGACGATCACCACCACCACCCTCGGAACCGTCTTCGGGCTTTTGATTATGGCAATGCTGGCATATGCGCTCTCGCGGCAGGACTTCGCCTGGCGCAAGCCGCTCTCCTTCTTTGTGATCTTCACGATGCTTTTCCACGGCGGCCTAATCCCCACCTACATCCTGGTCACCCAGACGCTGCATCTGAAGGACTCGCTGCTGGCGCTGATTCTGCCGTATCTCGTCATCCCGTGGTACGTCTTTCTGCTGCGCACCTACTTCATCACGCTGCCCAAGGAGCTGATCGAATCGGCCAAGATCGACGGCGCCAGCGAGTGGCGCGTCTTCTTCCAGATCGTGATCCCGCTCTCAACTCCCGCCCTCGCCACGGTGGGGCTGTTCTGTATTCTGATGTACTGGAATGACTGGTGGCTGCCGCTCCTCTACATCGACAGCCCGGACAAATTCCCGCTGCAATACCTGCTCTACTCTATCCAGAAGAGCGCCGAGTTCCTGACCACCGGCGAAGCCAGCGCACTGCTGCAGACCGTCGAGCTGCCTGTGCAGAGCATGCGCATGGCGATGGCCGTTGTGGCCATGGGGCCGATTGCGATCGCCTTCCTGGCGCTGCAGCGCTACTTCGTTCGTGGCATGCTGGTAGGCAGCCTGAAAGGAGAGTGACCGCCATAACCGTCCCGTGTGATCGATCGGTCCACCTAGCCATCCCTCACTACTCTCAAGGAGGAATTCCATGAACCGGCATTCCCTGTTGACGCGGATCAGCGTGATCCTGCTGCTGAGCATGGTGCTCACGGCCTGCGCACCGGCCGCAACGCCGGCTCCAGCCGCGCCGAAGGCGACCGAGGCGCCGAAGGCGGCGGAAGCCCCCAAACCGACCACGGCTCCGCCGACGGCGGCGGCGCCGACGGCGGTGGCGAAGGCCGAGGCCGGCAAGCCGGTCGAGGTGAAGTACACGATGATGTTCGAGGTGCAGAAGGACATCAAGCTGGTCGAGGATGCCATCAATGCCGCCCTGGCAAAGAAGGGCGTCAACATCGTCGTGCGGCTCAACTCGCTCGAACGCGCTTCGTTCACCGAAAAGATGAACCTGATGATGGCTGCGGGCGAGGTCTGCGACATCGTCTGGGTAGCGCCCTGGATCAGCCCCACCTTCAGTCAACTGGTCATCAATGGCAGCCTGCTGCCATTGGATGACTTGCTCCCGAAGAACGCGGCCGCGCTGGTCAAGGACATGCCCCCTGCCGCCTGGGATGTCACCAAGATCAGCGGCAAGATCTACGCGGTGCCGAACCAGCAGATTTGGGTCAAGCCGTTCGGATTCTGGTTCCGCAAGGATATCGCCGACAAGTACGGCCTCGACCTGGCCAAGATCAGCAAGTACGAAGACCTCGAACCGTTCCTGGCCGCGGTCAAGAAGGGTGAGCCGAACATGCTGCCGATCATCCTGCGCGATGGCACCCCGGCGAGCATCTACATGGGCGAAACCTTCAACTTCGATCCCATCGTCACCCAGGATGTGCAGGCGGTCGTGCGTTACAACGACAAGGACCTCAAGGTGTTCAACGCCTTCGAGAGCCCCGAGTTCAAGTCTGCCGTCGAGCTGGCGCGCAAGTGGTACCAGGCCGGCTATTTCAATAAGGATCTGGTGGCAAGCGCGGAAGTGCCCGCGCAGATCAAGGCCGGCAAGTTCGCGGGCGGCATCGGCGGTGTCGTGAAGCCCGGCGGCGATCTCGAGCTCCAGAAGAACTATGGCTTGACCGTGCCCGTGGTGCAGAAGTCGGTGACCGTGCCCTTCATGACCACGGCAGCGGCCAGCGCCACCAGCACCGCTATCTGCAAGACCTCGAAGAACCCCGATGCGGCCATGCAGCTCCTCAATCTGTTCAACACCGATGCTGAGCTGTACAATCTGCTGGCCAAGGGCATCGAGGGCAAACACTGGGTCTGGGTGGACAAGGACAAGAAGGTGATCGGTCCTGGCCCGGACGCCGCCAACTACAAGCCCGGCCGCGATTGGATGGTAGGCAGCATCTTCAACGCCTACTATGTCGATGCCGGCCAGGCTTCGGGTGACATGATCGGCGAGACCAAGAAGCTGAACGCCAGCTCCGCCCCGTCGGCGGCGCTCGGTTTCGCGTTCGATCCCACCCCGGTGAAGACCGAGATGGCGAACGTCACCAATGTGGTGAAAGAGCTCGGCTATCCACTGATCAACGGCATGGCCGATCCTGAGAAGACGCTGCCGGAGTTCCAGAAGAAGCTGAAGGACGCCGGTATGGACAAGATCGTCGCCGAGGCCCAGAAGCAGATCGACGCCTGGAAGGCGACCAAGAAGTAGGCTCTGTCCCAGCTATCCGGATCGCGCGGGCCGGGCAGCGCCAGTGCTGCCCGGCCCGTCGTGTGTGTTCACTCACCGCAGCCCCTTGTCGGGAAAGACAGCCCATGAAGACGCCCACCATCACCCGCATCGATATCTGCCCGCTGAATGTCCGCCTGGTCGAGCCATTCAAGATCGCGCTCGGCGTCGTCTCGGAGGCCACGAACGTGCTGATCCGGATCTGGGCCGGCGACGGGCTCTACGGTCTGGGCGAGGCGTCCCCGTTCTGGTTCATCACCGGTGACACCCAGGGGACCGATCTGGAGGCGGCGCGGCCGCTGGCGCAACTGCTGATCGGCAAGAACCCGCTGGCGATCGAGGCGCGGCTGGCCGAGCTCGATGCATTTCTGGCGCACAACACCACCATCAAGAGCGCCTTCGACATGGCGCTCTACGATCTGTTGGGCAAGTACGCCGGTCTGCCGCTCTACGCGCTCCTCGGCGGCGACAAACGGGCATTCGCCACCGACCTCACCGTCAGCATCGATGCGCCCGAGGTGATGGCGGCGCATGCGCAGGAGATTCGCCGCATGGGATTCGATGCGATCAAGGCCAAGCTGGGATCAAGACGCGCCGATGACGTGGCGCGCATCCGCGCCATCCGCGCGGCCGTGGGGCCCGACGTGGCGCTGCGCATCGACGCGAACCAGGGCTGGGATCCGGCCACAGCGGCTCTGACCCTCAACGACCTGGCGGTCTTCGACATCCAATACTGCGAGCAGCCGGTCGCGCGCTGGAACCTGGAGGCGCTGCGGCATCTGCGGACCGCCAGCCCCATCCCGATCATGGCGGACGAGGCGCTGTTCGACCACCACGATGCCGTGCGCCTGGCCAGCATGGCGGCGTGCGATTACTTCAATATCAAGCTGTCGAAGTCCGGCGGTCTCCACACGGCGCTGAAGATCAACGCGATTGCCGAAGGCGCAGGCATCCCCTGCATGGTGGGCAGCATGGTGGAGACGCGCCTGGCCATGAGCGCGGCGGCGCACCTCGTGTCGGCTCGCACCAACATCATCTTCGCAGACCTCGATTCTCCCCTGATGCACGCCGAAGACCCCATCGAGGGCGGCATCACGTATGTGCGCGGGCAGGTGATCCTGCCGGATGCGCCCGGTCATGGCGCCGACCTCAAGCCGGAGGCCGCCGCCGCGCTGCACGGGTTCACCGTAACCGCCTGACCGGACTCCCACGATCCGTCATTATTGGGTCTTGACTCTCCCGATGTCTGGCGGTCTACTATGACGCCGAGTATCGGGAGCGCGGAGCCGATGTGGAGGTGGCAACCAGAACAACGAGATCGGAAAGATGGTGTCGCGTGTCGAGGAAACGCCTGCCGGCATGATGCACATGACGGTGCCGGCGCAGAAGTACGCACGTCTTCCCGTGCACGTTGGGGACGATCGGCGCCACCTACCGGCGCATCACTGAGGAGTGGCAGCCGCAGACCGGGCACGAACATGCACCCGCGCCCGACTTCGAGTTGTACGAGGAGAAGCCCGGGCCGGGCGATCCGAGGGAGATGACGCTGTCGATCTACTGGCCGATCAAGTAGCCTTCGCGCCCGATGGCGTGCGGACCCACCGCTCCTCCGCCGATGGATCCGCACGCCCCGCAAGAAGCCCCGCGTGCGCTGCGCGCCCCGTCACCGCACGAGCATCGGCAGCCAGGTCCGGCAGAGCTGTGCGGTCCCGACATTCTCGGCGCGGTCGAGCGCCAGGCCGGTGACGCAGCGGGCGCCCGCCGGCCAGGCGAACGGCTGGCTGTACGGCACGAAGTTCTGAGGAGATCCGCCGGCCCCGTAGAGTATCTGCACAACGCCGGAACCGCCGGCGCCATCCTCGGCGGTGATCCTGACGAGGCCGCTGGCGGCATCGGCGGCCATGTGCACGGCCGGAGGCGCCACATCGCCCGCGTGCGAGCCGTCGAGCAGCGTTCCGGGCAGCTGCTGCTCGGGAGAGGCGGACGTGTAGCGGTAGGTCAACGTCAGGTCGGGCGAAGTCGCCGGTCCTGCCAGCGTCGCGGTCGCGACCGTACTGGTCGTGATCGGAATGCCAGGGAAGTTCATGCTCCGCACGATCGCGCCGTCTTGCAGCTCAGCGAGGGTCAGCCTGGCGGCGCCGGCGGCCTCCAAGTCGCCGGCAGCCCGAATCTGAACGGTGTACGGTCCCGGCCGGGTGAGCGCGGCGACCTGCGCGCCCGTGACCGCGACCAGGTTGGCGCCCGGGATCGTGTTGGCATAGCCGGACATGAGCCCACTGCCGGCGCTCAACTGGCGGCCCTGGGCATCGCTGATCGTCATCTGGGCATCGCCGAGCAGCGTGAGCTGCACCCCGGTGGTCGTGCCGAGCGCCGCATAGCTCGCCGCAGAGGCGTCCGGCGCCAGCGCCGCGGCGTCGGCGTTGCCCGTCGCGGCGAGCTGCTGGTTCGTGCAGAAGTCCCCGTGCAGCAGCCCCAGCACCAGGTTCTGGACACGGACATCCGCGCCCAAGGTCATGTGATGCGCATCGCCCACCGTGTAGTAATGGCCATCGGCGCGCATCTTCGCAAGCGGCTCGTACGCTGCACCGCTGCGCAAGGGCACGGTGTCGTCCCCCAGCGCATCCAGGATCGGTATGGCGGGCACATCATCCTTGCCGTTGCAGGTGTAGCCATCGTCCCACCAGTTCTTGGTGCACACCGTGCACGGCCGCTGGCAGGCCCACAGATGGCCCCAGGTGGGGGTGCCGATGCCGATGATGCGCTGGTTGATGTACTGGTCGGTCATCAGGGTGAGGTCGCCGATCCCCCGCGCCGTGAAGGCGTCCCCCTGGCTCACCAGGCCGGCGTTGTAGTTGCGCGCCAGGTAGCTCTTGGTCTCGTCATAGCTCTGCAGGATGACATCCTTGGCCGTCCAGATGTCACCGAGCAGCCCCTCTTGCAGCATCCAGCCCGCGAGGCCCAGATAGCGCGGATCGTAGGAGGCGCCGTCGAATGGGCTGCGCTCGAACCACAGCCGCGCCGGCAGCATCTGATACAGGCCGCCGAAATTGCGCGCCATCTCTTTGACGACTCCCGTCGACAGGGAGAGCGGCCCGGCCTCCATGCCCATCGTGTCGCCCATCTCCAGGTACTTGGCGGGGTGCACCGAGCCCAGGTAGGGCGTGCCGAACGTGATGATCTGGTCAACCTTGCCGGCCCCGTGCTTGATGACGTAGTTGCGCGACAACATGCCGCCCATGCTGTGACCGACGAGGATGACCTTGTCCTTGCCCGTCTCTGCCAGCACCTGGTTGATCTTCTGTTCCAGCAGCGGATCGGTCTCATCGAGGTTCTTGCGCCAGTCGTAGCCGAACTCGTAGACGCGGCGGCCGCGGGCGCCCAGCTCGTAGAACATGCGGGCGTACAACCCCAGGTAGACGTCGACCGGATCGCTGAAGGGCGGATAGAGCTGCCAGATCGGCTGGCCCGGTGCGAGATCCGCCACCCTGCCCCGCTTGTCGGGGGTCGGCGTGAGTCCGTCTGGCTCCAGGCGCAGGGGATAGAAATGGAAGTCGTTGAAGAAGAGTGCTTCGTTGATGCTGCGGGACCCCAGCCAGATGTCTTCGTACTTCGGATAGGTGCGCACTTCGCCGTAGCCGAAAATATTGTAGAGCGGGATCTCGTACTTGAACTCGTTGGCTGCGACGATCTGGCTGCCGGCGATGCCCCCCATGAAGATGACGGGCAGATCGGTGCGCGGGGTGCGCAGGATCGCACTGGCGCGCAGCGCGGGCTGCGCCGGATCGTAGGCGGTGAGGGTGCGTTCGCCGCCGGGATCGCGCGGGCCCGGCAGCACGAAGCTGGTCGTGAAGCTGCCCACCGCATCGAGTGTGGCCGTAACGGCAAGCGCGCCGTCGACCCGCACCTCGACGCGGCCGGAGACGTTGGGTGTGAAGCCGCTGCCGTAGACGGTCAACGGCACACCCTGGCAGCCATCCTGGCGGGAAAGGGTGATCTTGGGCCCTGCGCCGGGGGGCGGCGGCGCGTCGGTGAGCACGACGACGTTGTTGCCGAGGCGCAGCCCGACATAGATGTAGCCGCGCATCGGGTCGGCGGCGATGCCGAACGGATCGAGACCGGCCGATGCCGGCGGGCCGGCAATCTGGTCGCTGCTGTTGATCTGGCTCACCGTGCCGGCTTCGCTGTTGGTGAAGTAGACGTTGCCCGTGAACGGGTTGGCGGCGATGCCGCCGCCGCCGTCGGAGCCGCCCTCCTGCAGTGGCAGGACCGCCAATTGCGTCAGCCCGGATGCAGCGGCGCGATAGACCACCGCCGTGTCGACGTTGTCGTTGGTGGCGCACGCCACGTAAAGCCGATCGTTGGTCGGGTTGAACGCCAGGGCGTACGGCGACCGACCGGGCCCGCAGGCGCTGACGCGCTGGCTCGCGAGCGGCTGCCAGCCGCTCGCGCCGTCCATCGTGACCAGGTCGCCGCTGCGGCGATGGCTCACATAAGCGCGATTCAGCTTCGTGTTCACGGCCAGCCCGAACGCGCCGTCGCCTCCGGTCGGCTGGGACGACTCCACGGCAAGGGTGGCGCCGCTGAGCACCACCAGCCTGTTTTCGGCGTGGCTGACCGTGAACACGCGGTTGGCCCCCGAATCGACCTCGACAAAGGTCGGCTCGCCGCCCACCGCAGCGGATCCAAGGTTCGCCAGGTTCGACCCCTGCAGCATCTGCACTGCACCGTCGTCGAAGTTCGCCACATAGACCCGATCGGTGGTCGGATTGACCGCGATCCCCCAAGGCCGGCGGCCCACGATCGTGAAGCTCTCCAATTCGACCGAGCCGTTGCCCTTCAGCCGCAGCAGCAGGTTGTTGTCGCGGCTGGTGACGTAGACCTTGCCGTCCAGTGTGTTGACCGCCACGCCGTTGATCGAGTATGCGGCGGGCAGATAGGGGTCGGCGAAGACGGTCAGGGAGTTGCCACCGCGATTGCCAACGATCACGCGACGGCCGACGACATCGACTGCCACCGCAAACGGATCGTCTCCGGTCGGTTCAGCGCCGATCACCTGGTTGCTCGGATAGCCCACGATGCTGACCGAGTCGGACGCGC
>CAYRFV010000240.1:0-8738 GCA_964423545.1 uncultured Anaerolineales bacterium
GTCCTGGCTCCCGAACTGCCCGGCGCGCTGGATCTGATCTCCCGACTCTCCGCGCTCGGCATCGTGCCGGCTGTCGGTCACAGCTCGGCAACAGACGAACAGGTGGAAGCTGCCATGCGCGCCGGCCTGCGCCACGTGACGCATCTCTGGAGCGCCATGTCGAGCACCGTGCGCAAGGGGCCGTGGCGCAAGCCTGGGGTGCTGGAGGCGGCGTTAGTCTTCGACGGCCTGAACGTCGAGATGATCGCGGACAATCGGCATCTCCCATTCACCCTGATGAAGCTGGCCACCAAGTGCATCGATCCGGACCACCTGTGCATCGTGTCGGATGCAACGAACGGCGCCGGCCTGCCGCAGGGGGTCCGCTACCGCATGGGCAGCATGGAGTACGTGGTCGGCGACGGCGTGGGCATGATGCTCGACAACACGGCCTTTGCAGGCAGCACCACGCTGCTCAACCAGATGATCCCGATCTTGCGCGATGTGGTGGGTGTGCCGCTTGTTGAGGCGGTGCGCATGGCCACGTTGACTCCCGCCCACGCCGTCGGTGTGGACGCCATCGCCGGCAGCATCGCACCAGGCAAACGCGCCGATCTGGCGGTTTTCGACGATGACTTCAGCGCGTGGCGGGTGATGATCGGAGGGCGGTGGACAGCTGACGACAGACGGTAGACGAAGATGGCGGCAGCCATCCCACGCCTATCATCGCTCATCTACTGGAGGCGTTATCTATGATCATGCCAATTCGGACCGCGCAGTACGGCGCCCTGCGCACCAGCATCTATGCCACGAATGCCGCCATGGGCGAGGCGGCCGCCGATGAGGCGCGCAACATCATCGCCTCGGCAATCAACGCAAAGGGGCGCGCCAACATCATCCTGGCAACCGGCAACTCCCAGCTCACCTTCCTCCACGCCCTCCGCGGGCTTCCCGGAATCGACTGGAAAGCGGTGAAGGTCTTCCACATGGACGAGTATGTGGGCATCGACCCGCAGCACCCGGCCAGCTTCCCGCTCTTTCTGCGCCAGCACATTCTGGAAGCAGTCAAGCCCGGCGCGTTCCACCCGGTGCCTGGCCAGGCAGCTGAAGTCGAGACGGCCTGCCGTGACTACGAGGCGCTGCTGCGCGCACATCCGGCCGATCTGTGCGCGATGGGCATCGGCGAAAACGGCCACATCGCGTTCAATGATCCGCCCTTCGCGGATTTCGATGATCCGGTCTGGGTCAAGATCGTGGCGCTGGATGAGCGGTCGCGGCGGCAGCAGGTGGGCGAGGGCCATTTCAAGACACTCGCCGAAGTGCCTACACATGCCATCACACTTACCATCCCGGCGTTGCTTTCGGCAAAGCGCATCCTGTGCATCGTGCCGGAGGCGCGCAAGGCCGAGGCGGTGGAACGGTCGCTGCTCGGCCCGATCACCGAGGCGTGTCCCGCGTCGATCCTGCGGCAGGTCAGCCACGCCCACCTGCTGCTGGATGCCGACTCGGCAATGCGGCTGAAGCCGTGATGTCATGACATCGATTCCCGGCCCTGCCTACCGCATCGTCACGGCGCGCCTGGTGATCCGCTGTTGGCAGCCGGCCGATGCGTCGCTGCTCAAGGCGGCCATCGACGCCAGCATCGAACACTTGCTGCCGTGGATGCCCTGGGCTGCCAATGAGCCGACCGACATCGAGACGAAGATCGCCCTGATCCGCCGCTTCCGGGGCCAGTTTGACCTCGGTCAGGACTTCGTCTACGGCATCTTCGATCGCGAGGAGACACAAGTACTCGGCGGGACAGGCCTCCACACACGGCTCGGCGCCGACGCACGCGAGATCGGCTATTGGGTGCGCGCCGACCGGATCAACCGGGGTATTGCCACGGAGACCGCCGGCGCGCTCACGCGGGTGGCGTTCGAGATCGACCGTCTTGACCGCGTGGAAATCCATTGCGATGCGGACAATGTGCGCAGCGCGGCGGTGCCGCGCAAACTAGGCTACACTCACGAGGCCACGCTGCGCCGGCGCCGCGTCGCGGGCAAGGTGCGCGATACGATGGTATGGACGCTGCTGGCGGATGACTACGCAGGCAGCAGCGCTGCGAGCGTTCCCATCGAGGCGTTCGATGCGATCGGAAGGAGGCTGCTATGAACCGCAAGTTCGGGAAACCCTCGCGAATGTTTCGGCCTGCGCAGCGGGTGCGCTGGGGGGAACTACCGCCCGCGCAGCGCGCTGCGGGCGTGCTCATCGGGTTGATCCAGTTCAGCCTGCTGATCGCCGCGTTAGTCGATCTGCGCCGACGACCGGCCGAGCAGATCCGTGGCGACAAACGCATCTGGATGTTCGTGGTCTTCATCAACTGGATCGGCCCGATCAGCTACTTCATGGTGGGACGCCGAAGACAGCAGATCGCAGCGACCCGATGACGACTTTGCTCCTGAGAGTGAAACCAGACACCCTCGCCCCGAGCGCCAGGGCGACCATCGTTGCGCTCGCACCCGACATGCAGCTCGTCGTGACCGACGACGCAGGGCAGATCGAAGCCGTGCTGCCTGAGGTCGAGATCGCTGCCGGGCACATTCCACCCGCTCTGCTCGCCCGCATGCCGAACCTGCGCTGGTATCAGCAGTGGGGCGCGGGCGCCGACTGGCTGATGCGCCATCCCGATATCGCTGAGCGCGACTTCATGATTACCAATGCGTCCGGCGTCCACGCCATTCAGATCAGTGAACACATCCTGGCGCTGCTGCTCGCCTTTGCCCGACGGCTCCCGCAGGCGATGCGCGCCCAACTGCGCGGCGAATGGGAGCGGCACGAGCGGCAAGAGATCTTCGAGTTGGCCGGCAAGACGATGGTTCTGGTCGGCGTGGGCGCAATCGGGAGGCGGACGGCTGCGCTGGCTGCCGCACTGGATGTGCGCGTGATCGGTGTGAGGCGTGACGCGGCCGATACGGCGCCGGGCGTCGAGCGGATGATCGGCCCCGATCGTCTGGCCGACGTGCTGCCCGACGCCGATTTCGTCGTGCTGACCGTCCCGCTCACGCGGGAGACGCGCCACATGATCGGCGAGCGAGAGCTTCGGCTCATGAAGCGAACGGCCCATATCGTCAATATCGGCCGCGGCGGCACAATCGATGAAGCGGCGCTGATCCGTGCGCTGCGCGACGGGTGGATCGCTGGGGCGGGCTTGGATGTCTTCGAAAAGGAGCCGCTGCCCCCCGATTCACCGCTGTGGGGCATGGAAAACGTGCTCATCACCGCGCACTATGCGGGCGCAACGCCGCACTACGAAGAACGGGCGCTTGTGATCTTCCTGGACAACCTGCGCCGCTACAGGGCCGGCGAGCCGCTGCGCAACGTGGTGGACAAGACCCTGGGATACTGAATATGAGCAACATCGATCGACGAGCGATCCTCATCCTTTCCACCGTGGCAGCCTTCATGACCGCCTTCATGGGCTCCGCGACGAATATTGCGCTGCCGACCATCGGTCGGGAGTTCGCGATGGATGCCGTCCTGCTGAGCTGGGTGGCCATGGCCTACACGCTGGCAGCGGCCATGTTCCTTCTCCCCTCCGGTCGGCTCGGTGATATCCTCGGACGCAAGCGGATCTTCACCTTCGGCGTGGGCGGATACGTCATCACATCGCTGCTGGTGGGATTCTCGCTTTCTGGCGCCATGCTGGTCGTCACGCGCTTTTTCCAGGGCGCGTGCGCAGCCATGATGTTCGGCACGAGCGCGGCCATGCTCACCTCGGCCTATCCGCCGGGGGAGCGCGGCCGGGTGTTAGGCATCAACACGGCCGCCGTCTACACCGGCCTGTCGGTTGGGCCATTTGTCGGCGGCCTGATGACCCAGGCGCTCGGCTGGCGCAGCATCTTCCTGGTCGGAGCCCTCCTCGGTCTGGTTGTCGTGGGACTTGTGATGTTGCGCGTGAAGGTTGAATGGGCAGACGCGCGCGGCGAGCACTTCGATACGCGCGGCGCGATCATCTACGGGATTGCCATCGTCTCGTTCATCTACGGCCTGTCGCTGCTGCCCAAGCTCGAGGGCGCAGCGTTGATTGCGTTTGGCCTCGCAATGGGCGCCGGCTTCGTGCGTTGGGAGAGCAGCACCCACGAGCCGCTGCTCAACATGGACCTTTTCCGCCACAATCGGGTGTTCGCCATGTCCAACCTGGCCGCGCTGATCAACTACAGCGCCACGGCCGCCGTCGGCTTCCTGCTCAGCCTCTATTTGCAATACATCAAGGCGCTCAGCCCGCAGCAGGCCGGGCTGGTGCTGATCGCCCAGCCGGTCGTGCAGGCCGCGTTCTCGCCGCTGGCCGGCCGCCTCTCCGACCGGCTGGAGTCGCGCGTCGTCTCGTCAGCCGGCATGGGGCTGACGACGGTCGGCCTGGCGCTGCTGATCTTCCTGACCGCAACCACGCCGTTCTGGTACATCCTGCTGAGCCTGATCTTGTTGGGGTTCGGCTTCGCCCTCTTCTCATCGCCGAACACGAACGCGGTCATGGGCGCGGTGGAGCGGAAGCTGCTGGGTGTGGCGTCGGCGACGGTGGGCACGATGCGCACCATCGGCATGATGCTCAGCCTCGGCATCGCCACCCTGATCTTCGCGATCGTGATCGGCCGCGTCCAGATCACGCCGGAATACTACGAGGCTTTCCTCACCAGTGTCAGACTGGCGTTCACCATCTTCACGGCCGCCTGTTTCGGCGGCATCTTCGCATCGCTGGCGCGCGGCAAAATGCATGGAACGACGGCGGATGATCGGCGATCCACGGCAGAAGACGGAGGGCGGAGAGCGGATGATCACGGGTTGGCCCACAGGGGTTGAGACGATCACCTGTCTCAGCCGCGCGGATGGGAGCAGCCAGCCGGCCGCGTTCTATCATTCGGGCACGGCTGGCGCAAAGCCGCTGCTGGTTGCGCTGCACACCTGGTCGTACGACTTCGATCAGGAGATGAGCATCCCCTACGCCGCGTGGTGCAAGGCCCACGACTGGATTCTGGTGGCGCCGAGCTTCCGCGGGCCGAACCACGGGCCGGAGGCGACAGGTTCTGAACTGGCGGTTCAGGATGTGCTGGACGCTGTCACGGCTGCCGAAGCGCGCGCACCCGTCGATGCGACGCGCCTTTATCTGGTCGGCGTGTCGGGCGGCGGGCATATGGCGCTCTTGATGGCGGGCCGCGCGCCCGAGCGCTGGACCGCGGTTTCGGCCTGGGCGCCGATCGCCGACCTGGCGGCCTGGCATGCGGAATGTCGCGCGGCAGGTCGCCCCTATGCCCGCGACCTCGAACGTTCATGCGGGGGCGCGCCGGGTGACAGCCCGGCGGTCGATGCACAATACCGCGCGCGTTCCCCCCTCACGCATCTCCATCGGGGCATCCGCACGCCGATCGATATCAACGCAGGCATCCTCGACGGCCACACGGGGAGTGTGCCGGTGAGTCACGCGCTGCACGCTTACAATGCGCTCGCCGCGCCGGCCGATCGGATCAGCGAAGCAGATACCGCCTATTTTGTCGAGCATGCTGCCGTGCCGCCGAGTTTGCGCGGCGACTTCAACGACCCGCTCTACGGCGAGAAGCGGGTCCTCTTCCGCCGCCAGAGCGGCAGTGTTCGCATCACCCTTTTCGACGGCGGACACGACATTGTCTACGAAGCTGCGCTGAACTGGCTCGCAAATGATCCAGAGGGCCGTAGATTCCTGATTGATCTTGCCTGACATGGGAGGACCAGATGCCGCACTTGATCACGACATTGGGACCTAGATCCGCCCGAGAGTTGGGGATGCTCCTGCCACACGAGCATGTCTTCGTGGACCTGCGCACGCCGGACAAGCCCGGATACGCCCAGGCAAAGGCGGCGGAGGTCATCGCATTGATGGGGCCCGAGATCGAGAAGGCCAAAGCGCTGGGCGTCACGGGTCTGGTCGAGTGCAGCGCGCTCGGCGTGGGCCGCCGAGCCGACATTCTCAAGGCCGTCTCCGAGGCGACCGGCTTCCCGATCGTCGTCCCCACCGGCATCTATCGCGAGCCGTGGGTGCCGGCCTGGGCGCACGTGGCCAGCGAGGATGTGCTGGCGCTCTGGATGGAGCGCGAGCTATCGGGTGAGATCGAGCGCACCGGCGTACAGGCAGGCTGGATCAAGCTCAGCGCAGGCGACGATGGGATCACGCCCTGCGAGGCCAAGATCCTGCGCGCGGCCGCGAGAGCGTCGCTGGCGACAGGTGCAGTGATCGGCAGCCACACGATCCGCGGCCGCGTCGTGCGCGATCAACTCGACACGATCGAGCGGGCCGGGCTGTCACCCCAGCGCTTCATCTGGATTCATGCCCAGAATGAAGACGACTTCGGCATCAACCTGGAGGCCGCTCGCCGGGGCGCGTGGATCGAATACGACGGCATCGGCGGAGGGAAGAGCGACGGATTCTATCTCGACCGCGTCCAACGCATGCTCGATGCCGGTCACGGCGACCAGGTGATGCTCAGCATGGACCGGGGCTGGTACGATCCGGCCCAGCCGGGCGGCGGCAAGCCGCGACCCTTCACCTATCTGGGCGAGACCTTTCTGCCGAAGCTTGCCTCGGCCGGCGTCGACGACGCGACAATCCACCGGCTCACCCGCGACAACCCGTTCCGCGCCTTTGCCCGGTGAGGCGCACGCACACACAACCGTCGCGACAGCAGCGTGCATCCTGCGCTGCCACGCTGCGCGCACCGGCGCCGCGCTGAGTCTGCGGCGCCACAGGCTCGCGCCCGGGGTGGAGGCGGTGAATCGCGCCGATCTGCGTGAGCCGGCGCCTCTCCGCGTTCGCTGTCCATCTCATCTCCCCTCCGTCCGGAGATCGATTCGGGCGGCGCAACCGCGCAGCGCAAATCACGTAGTAGTGTGCAGCGCGCGGCCCGACCAGCGGCCGCGCGCATCTTGCATCGGGAGATGACCCCCATGGCGATCGTAAAGGAATCCCGCGAGGTTCAGGACTTCGAAGAAGTCGCGATGGAAGGATACGGCGACCTGATCATCGTGCAGGGCGATGCTGAGGCGCTCGAGATCGAGGCGGACGAAGATTTGCTGGCGAAGCTCAAGACCGAGGTGCGCGGACGGCGTCTGGTGTTGAGCTACCGCAACTGGTGGGACTGGCTCATGCCGCCCTGGGGTGGACCGTTGCGGTACACCGTGACCATGAAGACGGTGCGCGGGGTGAATATCTCCGGCTCCGGTACAGTGACAAGCGCCGGCATCCGCACCGATGATCTCCGCCTGGAGATGAGCGGCTCGGGCCGGGCTGCAATCGAACGTCTGACGGCCAAGACGTTGGAAGTCCGGGTCTCGGGCTCCGGCAAGCTGGAGATCGAGGCCGGCGAAGTGGGCAGGCAGGAGATCACGATCAGCGGATCGGGCAACCTGCGCGCCGAGGGAATGATCAGCGACGAGGCGGACGTGCGCGTCAGCGGGTCAGGCAACCTGAAGCTGCATGCCGAGAAGACGCTCAACGTGCACATCTCCGGCAGCGGCGAGGTCGGCTACCGCGGCCAGCCGGTCGTCTCGCAGCGCATCTCCGGCAGTGGACGGGTCGCCCCCCTGGCGTCGTGAGATGCCCAAATCGGTCATCATCATCGGCGCCGGCATTGCCGGGCTGGCGGCGGGCTGCTATGCCCAGATGAACGGCTACCGGTCGCGCATCTTCGAAATGCACGATCTGCCCGGCGGCCTCTGCACGGCTTGGGAACGCCGCGGCTATGTCTTCGACGGCTGCATCCACTACTTGCTCGGCTCCGGACCTGGCCAACCCTATCATCGCATGTGGGAGGAGTTGGGTGCGCTCCAGGACCGGCGCATGATCCAGCACGACGAGTTGATGCGCGTCATCGGTCCAGATGGCAGGACCTTCATTGCTTACGCCGATCCGGATGAGCTGGAGCGGCATATGAAGATGCTGTCGCTGGCCGACGCTCGGCTGATCGAGAGCTTCTGCGCAGCGATCCGGCAGTTTGCGCACTTCGACCTGTCGGCGACGCAGATCAAGCCGCGCAGCCTGATGGGAGCGAGCGATTGGGCTGCATTCGGGCTGAAGATGCTGCCGTTCCTCGGTCCGCTGGCGAAGTGGGCGATGATCTCGGCAGGCGACTTTGCCGCCCGCTTCCACGATCCCTTCCTGCAACGGGCCTTCCCGCTGGTCTTCGGCTGGCCCGAGATCCCGATGATGGCCGCCATCTCCATCCTGGGGGCCATGGTTGCAGGCAACGCGGCATTCCCGGCTGGGGCGTCGCTGGAGTTTGCGCGGGCGCTCGAACGGCGTTACCTGGCGTTGGGCGGCGAAATCCACTACAAGTCGCAGGTCGAGCGCATCCTGGTCGAGCGATCAGCCGGAAAGGCCCGCGCCAGTGGGGTGCGGCTCTATAGCAACGACATCCACCGCGCCGACTACGTCATCTCAGCAGCCGATGGCCGCGGGACGGTTTTCGACCTGCTGGATGGCAAGTTTGCCAACCGGTCGATCAGGAGCCGCTACGACGGCCATCTGCCGATCTACACGCAGTTCCAGGTCTCCCTTGGCGTCAACCGGGACCTGTCCGCCGAGCCGCACTGGGCCACCTACCTGCTCGAAGAACCGGTGGTGATCGCCGGGGATGAGCAGCGCGCGATCGGCGTCAAGCACTACTGCTTCGATCCCACCCTGGCGCCGGCCGGCAAGTCGGCCGTCGTTGTCATGCTGCGCACCGACTACGACTACTGGCAGCGCATCTACG
>CAYRFV010000241.1:0-8697 GCA_964423545.1 uncultured Anaerolineales bacterium
ATTCTCGGTCGTTGCGCCGATCAGAATCACGGTGCCGTTTTCAACCCACGGCAGCAGCGCATCCTGCTGTGCCTTGTTGAAGCGATGGACCTCATCCACGAAAAGGATCGTGCGCTGGCCGAACTGGCCGCGGCGCTCCTGTGCGGTGGCGATGGCGGTTCGGATATCTGCGACGCCGGCCAGCACAGCATTGATGGCGATGAAGTGCGCCCGCGTGGTGTTGGCGATGATACGCGCCAGCGTGGTCTTGCCGGTGCCGGGCGGTCCGTAGAAGATGACGGAGCTGAGTTGATCGGCCTGGATCGCGCGGCGCAGCAGCCGGCCGGGGCCGACAATATGCTCCTGGCCGATGAACTCATCGAGAGTGCGCGGGCGCATGCGCGCCGCCAGAGGCGCCTCCTTTTCGGTCAGCTCGGCGCGGCGCGCATCGAAGAGGTTGTCGGGCTTGCTCATGACGCGATTGTAGCACGATCGGCGGGGAACTGGAAGCTCGAAGCCGCAAAGCAGGAGCGGCAATCTGGCGGCGCACTCCGCTGCCGGCGCCTTGGGGGAAACCCCACCCGGTGCGCTATAATCGGGGCATGAGCGAGAGGAAGCCTCGACCCCCCACCGACACGCGAGCTTTCCGGCGCAAGAACGATCGCAACCTGGCCCTGGCCGTTGTGATCTTTCTGGTCGGAGTCGGCGGCGCGCTGATCGCGTTGATCTACGGCGGCAGCGCCCTGATCCTGGGTCTCACCTGCCTGCTTGCCGGGTCAGGCATTTTCGGCTTGGTCTGGCTGATCCTGACGCTGATGGAGCGATGGGCGGGCGAGTAAGAGGGCAGCGAGCCGACAGAGATGGCGGAACCGCTCGCCTCCACTCTCCATCTCTACCCCCCCGCCAGTTTCACTTTGTAGCCCAGTTCCGTCAGCTTTGCTGCGACCTTCTCACGTTGATCTCCCTGGATCTCGAGTTCGCCCTCCTTCAGTGTGCCGCCCGCGCCGCACGACTCCTTGAGAAGGGTCAGCAGCTCCTTGAACTTCGCCGGGGTGTGCTGCAGGCCATACACCACGGTGACTGTCTTGCCGCCGCGTCCCTTACGGTCGCGCTTGACATAAGCAACCTGCTGGCGCGCAGGCAGATCGATCTTGTGGCAGACGCATGGGTCGCGGCCGCAGCGGGGACACATCTTGACCGGCGCAGGGTCGGTGGAGTAGACGATGCGAGCCATGCCCCCCCTCGACGATGGCAACTGGATGCCGGAAGCTGGCTTCCGGATGCGGTGTGAGTATACCGCATCCCCTCACTTGCTCCAACCCTACGGAGCCGGCCCTTCCCCGGTGTGGGGAAGCGAGGAGCGACAGCTCCCTGGGTCCAGTATCGGCTTTGCCGTCTGGTGTGATACAATCCGTTGGCATCCGTGTTGCCGAGAAGGAGCAGCTCGTTGAACACACTCGAGTCTTTTGCTGCGAAAGTCATCGCGAACGTCGAGAAGGTGATAGTAGGCCAGCGGGATGCCATCGAGTTGCTGCTGACCGGCTTGCTGTGCGAAGGTCATGTGCTGATCGAGGATGTTCCAGGCACGGGCAAGACGATGCTGGCTCGCGCACTGGCGATCTCGCTCGGCGTGACGTTCAAGCGCCTGCAGTGCACCCCCGATCTGCTGCCGAACGACGTCACGGGTGTATCGGTTTACAATCAGCAGGCCGGCCGCTTCGAGTTCATCCCTGGCCCGGCCTTTGCTAACGTCCTGCTGGCTGATGAGATCAACCGCGCAACGCCGCGCACGCAGGCAGCCCTGCTGGAGTGCATGGGTGAGCGGCAGATCACTGTAGACGGTGTGACCCGGCCGCTCAACCGGCCCTTCATGGTGTTGGCGACGCAGAACCCGGTCGAGTATGAGGGCACCTTCCCGCTGCCCGAAGCGCAGCTTGACCGCTTCCTCCTCAAGTTGAAGCTCGGCTATCTCGACATTGCGACCGAAAACCGGATGCTGGTGAACTTGCGCCAGCAACATCCGATCGAAACGCTGGCGGCGGCGGTGGACGGCGCGAGCGTGCCCGATTTTGCCCAACAGCTCTGGGATGTGCATGTCGACGACACCGTGCGCGATTACATCGTACGCCTGGTGGATGCGACGCGCTCGCATCCCGATCTGCTGTTGGGCGCCAGTCCGCGCGGCAGCCTGGCGCTTTACAGAACGAGTCAGGCGTGGGCGATCCTACACGGCCGTGATTATGTGCTCCCGGACGACGTCAAGCGGCTGGCGCCCCTGACCCTGGCGCATCGCTGCCTCACCCATCCCGAAAGCGCGCTGCGCGGGCGCACGGCCGCCAGGATCATCGGTGAACTGCTGAACCAGGTGCCGCTGGATCTGGGCAAAGTGGGATGAGCCGATGTTGCACCTTGTCGCGACGCCGATCGGGAACCTGGGGGATATCACCCTGCGAGCGCTCGAGGTGCTGCGCCGCGTCGATGTGATCGCCAGCGAAGACACGCGCAAGACCGGCATCCTGCTGAAGCATTTCGATATCCACAAGCCGCAGATTTCCTTTCATGAGCACAACGAGGCGCGCGCGGGCGAACGCATCATGGCGCTGCTGGCCGAGGGCAAATCGGTGGCCGTCGTCACCGAGGCCGGCACACCGGGCATTTCCGATCCCGGCTTCTCGATCGTGCGCCGGGCCGTCGCGGCTGGGATCGAAGTGACGATGATCCCTGGCCCAGCAGCGCTGGTGATGGCTGTCGTCTTGTCCGGACTGCCGGTGCACAGCTTCACCTACCGGGGCTTTCCGCCCCACAAGTCCGGCCCGCGCCGCCGCTTCCTGGAAGTCGATCGCGAATCGCCACACACCCTGGTCTTCTACGAAAGCCCGTATCGGCTGGAGCAGCTGCTCTCCGATGCGCTTTTGGTCTTCGGGGACCGGGATGCCGCGTTGGCTCACGAGTTGACCAAGCTTCACGAGTCGATGCTGCGTGGCAAGTTGTCGGAGCTGCTGGCGGCTGTCCGGCAGCAGCCCCCCAGGGGGGAGTACGTTGTCGTGATCGCCGGTCGGGGCACTTCCAAAGAACCGGCTGAAGGTTGAGCACTCAGTTTGCAGGCATGGAGTATGCGCCTGCCAGCGACCGCCATTCGCCCGTCACCATGACAGATATCCTGTTCCTGCTGCTGTTCCTGCTCGCCGTCGCGGTCTTTCTGCAGGTGGACTTTGTCTTCTACATCATCTATGTGCTGGCAGGCTCCTATATGCTGGCGCGCTGGTGGACGGGTCGCAACCTCGGCAGGCTGCAAGTCAGTCGCAGGTTCACCGACCACATCTTCCTGGGTGAGACCGCCGAGGTGTGCATCGAGGTGCGCAACACGAGCTGGTGGCCGGTGCCCTGGCTGCGCATCCAGGAAACGCCGCCGCTGACCCTGACCACCGGCGCCGCGGTCCAGCAGGTGATTGCGCTGCGCCCGAGGGAGCGCACGGAACTACATTACGATCTGTTCGGCCGGCAGCGCGGCTATTACGAGATCGGGCCGGCGCTGCTCACCACCGGCGACCTGTTCGGGTTCAGCGAGGAGCGCGGCCAGGTGGAGGCGCTGGATCACCTGACGGTGTACCCGCGTGTGATATCCCTCACCCACGTCGATCTGGTGTCACGTTCGCCCTATGGCGTCATCAAGAGCCAACAACCGATCTTCGCCGACCCGGCTCGCGTCATGGGCAAGCGTCCCTATCAGCGCGGCGATCCTCTGCGCACCATCGATTGGAAGAGCAGCGCACATGCCGACGTCCTGCAGGTAAAGAAGTTCGAGCCTGCCGTCTCGTTGACCAGTCTGATCTTCCTCGATCTCAACGCCAACGCCTACACGCCGCAATTGCGGTACAATGCCAGCGAGTGGGCGGTCACCGTTGCCGCATCGCTGGCGAACTACCTGACGGACCAGCGCCAGGCGGTCGGGTTGGGCTGCAACGGATTGGATCCCCTGTCCCGCATGACGCACTGGACGATCCCGCCGCGGCTGGGCCGCATCCACCTGATGAAGCTGTTGGAGTGGCTGGCCCGCGTCCAGGTCGCGGACGCGACTTCGCTGGCCGATTGGCTGCCGACAGCCGCACTCGACCTGAGCTGGGGCACCACGGTCATCGCGGTCAGCCCGACGGGCGATGAGGACACCTGCCGGGCGTTGCACCGTCTGCTGCGCGCCGGCCTCAACCCCGTGTTGGTGGTAGTCGAGCCACACGGCCAGTTCAGCATCATTCGTGAACGCGCCTGGCGCCTGGGGTTTCCGGCGCATCTGGTCGCCGATGAACGCGATCTGCGCCGTTGGGGAGCCGCCCGCCGGCCGGCGGCAGCACCCGGCCGGCGGGCGGCCGCCTGAGCGAGCACTGCCATGAGTCTCACCCCTGACCCAAGGCGTCGATCGAGCAACTACCAGGACTTTTTCGATGCGCCGTGGGTGGACGGCTTGTTTCGCCCGCTTCTCATCGCGCTGGTTGCTGCTTGCCTTGTTGCAGGCCCTGTCGCGCTCATGCGTGCCGGCGGGATAACCTGGCGCCTTAACTATGTGCTTCCCTGTGCATTGCTTGCTGCATTGGAAGGGGTCTACAGCACGCTTCGCCTCGGTCGGCCAAACTGGCGCAACCGGCGCGGGGTGGCGTTTCGACTGGGGGAGATCATCCTGCTGTTGGCGCTCTTCCGCATTGCCGTGTGGGCCTTCTCGGTTGGCTGGCCAGGCCTGGACGATCTCAAGCTCTGGCTGCGCCAACCGAGCGCCGTTTTGGACAGCCAGTTCCTCTTTTTCGGCGTCTGGATAGTTCTCCCCTGGTCGCTGGCAGTCGCCATCACGGGTGATTTCCTCGATCTGGCGCTTCAGCCCGATGAGATCGCCGCGCGCGACAGCCATGTCTGGGGCGAGAACCGCAGCCAGGTGCGCGCCGGTCGCGCCACCACGCGCACCGAGATCTTGAAGCGTTTCTCTGTGCGCTGGATGGTCGGCGGTGGTGCGCTGGTCCTCTTTGCATCGCTGTCGCAGGTCGATGTGAGCTTCGGCGATCGCGGGGTTGTCCAATTCGGGTTGAGCGGCCTCGGTCTTTCGAGCGATCTGCTGATCGCCCTGCTCTGCTATTTCCTGGCGGGACTGCTGCTGATCAGCCAGGGACGGTTGGCGGTCCTGCGCGGGCACTGGATCAACCAGGACGTCGATGTACAGCCGGTTGTGCTGAAGCGCTGGCAGATCAACAGCCTGTTGGCCGTCCTGTTGGTGGGACTCATCGCGGCGCTGCTGCCGATGGGTACGACCAGTTGGCTCTCACAGGCGATCGGGGCGCTGATGGCCCTGCTCATGCGGCTGCTGTACCTGCTCTTCTTCCTGTTGCTTGCGCTCCTGTCGTTGTTGTTGTGGCCGCTGCGTTTGCTCTTCCGATCCCCGGCGGAATCGCCCATCGAGCCGATGCAGCCACTGAGTATCCCCACCCAGGCGGAGACCGTCAGCCGGCTGCCCGACTGGCTGGGCGGCGCAGTATTTTGGCTGGTCGTTGCGCTGGTGATTGCCTATTTCGGGTTGAGCTACCTGGGCGCACATGGGGTGCTGAAGGGGCGGCCCGTGGCGTGGCTGATGCGGCTGCGTTACTGGTGGCGAGCACGCTGGGCTGGGGCTTCAGCCGCTATCCAGGCTGCAGCTGGCGCGCTGGGAAAGCGCGTGCGGTGGGCTCGCCGGCAGAGCCTGGGTTCGTCTGCGCCGCCCGCCATCCGTGTCAGCGCCCTCACCCCGCGCGACCGGATACGCTATTTCTACCTGCGCATGTTGGGGCAGGCCGCCGAGCGGGGCTTGTCCAGGCGACCGGGCGAGACCCCGTCGGAGTTTGCTCACCAGCTCGAAACCCGATGGCCCGACGCTGAGGCGGATGTCGAGGCGCTGACTGAGGCCTTCTTGTCGGCGCGTTACGATCGCCAGCCCATTTCGCCATCTGCCGCACAGGGAGTGCAGGCGACCTGGCGCCGGCTGATGCGTTCTCTGCGCCGCGCGCCGCCCGGCGGGCAGTACCGGCCAGTGACGGCCGAGTCAGCGTCTGCGACCGTGCCTCCGGCGCCGCCCGGCAAGGACTTGCAGAAAGAGTGAACCGGCTCGCGGGCGACGCCTTCAGTCCCTCGGCTTGCGGCGCGCCGTGCGGCCTGCGTTCAGCGGCAGGCGCCGGGTTGTTTTTGACAAGTCAACCCGCTTAGGCTATACTTTTGCTGGCCCTAGATCCGTGCACGTATCCACGGCAGGAGCACGCGTGGTCTGAGCGAAGGAGTTGGCACTTCTTGAGCGCCTGATCATCGAGATGCGGAACCCCGCTCTCTGAGACACAGGCAAGACGGTTGCCGGCGGAGCAGATTACAGGAGTGCGATAGGGGCCTCACCCAACGGTGAGGCTTCGTGTTGTTAAGTGGGGACGTACGCGGGCTAAGTGTTGGCGGGGAAGGAGGTGACCACAGCATGGCTACCGTGACATTGCGAGCCGGGGAGTCCCAGGAGTCGCTGCTCAAGCGCTTCCGCAAGGAGGTGATGAAGGAGCGGATTCTGCCTACCGTGCGCAAGAAGCGCTGGTTCACACCACCGAGTGAGTTGCGCCGGCTCAAGAAACAGAAGGCCATCCGGAAGGCACGCCAGGCGCAGCGCCGGCGGGAGAGTCGGGAGAGCATCCGCTGATTCACGACGCCGTCCGTGTGCCGTTGTGTGATCACCCCCGGGTCTGGAAGGGGAATGTCATGTCGAAGCAAGAGGAAAAGCTGACTCTCGAAGGGAAGATCGTCGAGGCGCTGCCCAACACGACCTTTCGCGTCGAGTTGGAGAATGGCTACGAGGTGTTAGCCTATCTTTCCGGCAAGATGCGCAAGTACTACATCCGGGTGTTGCTCGGTGATCGTGTGCGGGTCGAGTTGTCACCGTATGATCTGACGCGCGGTCGGATTGTCTACCGCCATCGAAGCGCGACCGGCCCCACATGAACCGCCTCGCCGCGTGAAGGGTGAGCTGACAGCCACTGCGACGCGCCCCGCAGTTATCCGGGCGGAGCAGCTCTTCTTTGTGGTCATTTCTACATAACAACACGCTCAAGTATTGACAAGGCGTGTTATAATAAGGACGCACAAGCGCAAGCCGTAATGGGCGGTGGGTATCCACCGCCCATTACGCGTATTTCAATGTTTCACGTGAAACACGCCCGTCCATTACGTTTCACGTGAAACACGGGGGCCTGGTTGGCCGAGCAGGTTTCCAAACACGATCACGCCATCTGTGATTATGAGGGCACCAGTTATCGCGCCCGTTTCTGGGCCGACCAGGGCCGGGAATACGAAGACCTCGCGGAACGTATCGCGCTGAAGCGACTGCTGCCCCCGACGGGAGCGCGCTTGCTCGAGCTGGGTGCAGGGTTCGGTCGCCTGGTCGACCTCTACGAGGGCTACGAGCAGGTGATTCTCTTGGATTATGCCAAGTCCGGCCTGCGCGAGGCGCAGGAGCGTCTCGGACGATCCCGTCGTTTCCTCTATGTTGCCGCTGACCTATATCGTTTGCCGTTTGCCCCAGCCAGCTGCGATTGTGTCGTCACTGTGCGCGTCCTGCACCATCTCGAAGACGTGCCCGCAGCGCTGCGTGAGGTCGCAGCTGTGCTCCGCAGCGGAGGCGTCTATGCGCTGGAGTACGCCAACAAGCGTAATCTGAAGGCGCTGGCGCGCTATGCGAGCCGCAAGCAGGCCTGGTCGCCTTTTGCGCTCGAACCGGTCGAGTTCGTGAAGCTGAATTTCGACTTTCATCCGACATGGATGGCGCGCGAGCTGAAGCGCGCCGGCTTCACGGTCGAAGCACAGTTGGCTGTCTCGCACTTTCGCCATCCGGCGCTGAAGCGAGTGATCCCGCCTCAGACTCTCGCTGCTGCCGATGGCGCAATCCAGCGGATCGGGGCGCTCTGGAAATTGACGCCCAGCGTCTTCGTGCGCGCGAGAATTGCGGACGCAGGCGACGGCGCGGCAACCACGCTGTTCCGATGCCCGCAATGCCTCGCAACCGACCTATCCGATAGCTCGCACGGCCTCGATTGTCGGTCCTGTGGCGCGCGCTGGGGCATCGATGATGGCATCTACGATTTCAAGGCGCCGCTTCCAGGTGCGCCCGGCGAAACGAGTGTGAGTCAGTAACCCAGACCACGTTTCCTCGTGACATAAGACGTTATAATATCCGCTGGGGGATACAGATAGCCACCTGTTTCTTCTTCATACGGTGAACCGGTGATTGGCTCGGAAGGCGCCTGGCCGGTTCCAAGGAGTTATCCCGTGAGCGCACAGCCCGAAGACTTCGAGTACTCCAGCGACTTCGAACCGATCGAGGAAGCGGCTGCGCGCTCGGCAGAGGCCGCCGAGCAGCTACTCAACCTGGGCCGCGATCAGGGCTTCGTCACCTATGACGACGTCCTCAGCGCGTTCCCGGACGCCGAAAGCAACATCGAACAACTCGACGATATCTTTGCAAACCTGTTTGAGCAAGGCATTGAAGTGGGCTCCTTCCGCGCGGCGGGAGACGCCGAGGAGGCCATCGATGAAGAAACCACCGAGGCCGAACAGCTCGACATCGACTTGGACCTGATCGATATCGATGACTCGATCAGCCTCTATCTGAAGGAGATCGGCCGCGTGCCGCTGCTCACCGCCGAGGAGGAAGTCTCCCTCGCCAAGCGCATGGAACGC
>CAYRFV010000242.1:0-8670 GCA_964423545.1 uncultured Anaerolineales bacterium
GGGAACGGCGCTTGAAGACTATGCCGGACACGTTACCGGCCCAGATCGGCTGTTTAGGGCGCTACCTGGTGGCGCTGATCCAGCCGTGGGCGGCTTAGGGTCGGGCCGCCGCCATCGACAGCACGATCCTCTTGGCCAACGGCGGGGTATGGCACAAGAAAGACCGGGACCAGGGCGTCGTACCGCATACATCGATTGACACCGCAGCGCACAAAGGGCCTCATCAACACGCAACGCTTTGCCCTGGGCGCTATCCTGCTCTATCAGTTGGCGCTCTTGTATCGCTTCCAACATAGTCAACCCCTACGGGTTGGACTCAAGGCGTTCTTGAAGGCGCCATGATGAATTATGACCGGGCCTCATTTAGGCAGGCCCATGTTGCGGTGTGCCGCCAACGGTCATGCTACTGTTGCTCCGGCTGACCAAGTCCGCGGCAAGAGCGTCAACCCGTGGGCCACCGAGGCCTTCCCCAGAGCCATCCATACATAGTTCCGCCTCTTTCCTGATCATCTGGTACAATAGGCGATATGAAAACTACCGCCGAGATCATCTCGTCTGCGCGCCGGGCCGGCCTGGCCATCCCGGCATTCAACATCCCCCATCTGCCGATGATGGCGCCGGTCGTGCAGGCCGTGGCGGACCTGGACAGCTTCGCGCTGGTCACCGTGGCCCGCCTGGAGTGGATCAAGTTCGAGTCGGGCAGCCCGGCGGCCGTGATGGCCGAGTTTCGCCGCTGTGGCCGGCCCGACTTCGTGCGCATCCACCTCGACCACGTGCCGGTGATCGATGAAGACGACCTGCCGGTGGACACTCTGCCCATCCTGCGCGAGGCCATCGACCTGGGCTATCAGTCGGTGATGATCGACGGCTCGCGCCTCGACCTGGCGGGCAACATCGCAGCGACGCGCGCGGCGGTCGAGCTGGCGCACGCCGCGGGCATCGCCTGCGAGGCGGAGCTCGGCGCGGTCATGGGCCACGAGTCGGGTCCCCTGCCGCCCTATGAGGAGCTGTTTGCATCGGGCAAGGGCTTCACCGACGTGGCCGACGCGCAGCGGTTCGTAGCCGAGACCGGGTGCGATTGGCTCTCCGTGGCCATCGGCAACGTCCACGGCGCGATTTCCGCCGGATTGCGGGATCGTAAGAAGGTGGAGGCCCGGCTCGACCTCGACCACCTCTCCCGGCTGGCCGAGGCGACCGGGATCCCTTTGGTGCTTCACGGCGGCTCCGGCATCAAGCAGGAGTACCTGGCAGCCGCGGTGGCGCGCGGCATCGCCAAGATCAACGTCGCCACCGAGATCCGCCAGGCCTACGAGGCCGCACTGCGCGCATCAGGCAGCGTCCCGGCGGCCCAACAGGCCGTCTACGACCGCACCTGCACCCTGATTCGGGACACTTTCGGCTGGGCGGGAATACGGAAGCGGGTGGCGGGGAACGGGGATCGAGACGAGAGATAGAGGCTGGAGGCCAGGGATGGGAAGGGCGTGCGGTCCACGCGCGCGGTGGCGGGCAACGGTAGTCCCTCTTTCCCGGTCCTGTGTCGTTGGCCATCGCTCCACCATCGTCCGTCGCCAGCGTCCACCGCCTGACGTCCATCGCCTCGGAGGACCTCCATGACCCTACTCGGCATCGACGCGGGCACGACCGGCTGCAAGGCAGCAGTCTTTTCCGAATCGGGGCAGCAGCTCGCCATCGCCTACGATGAGTACGACATCAGCCATCCGCAGTCCGGTCGCGATGAGTTGGACGCGGTGGCGGTGTGGCGCAAGATCCGGCAGACGATCGGCCGCGCCGCGGCCGCGGCCCGAACGGTCGGGGCCGGCCCCATCCGCGCGCTCGCCGTGTCATCGATGGGCGAAGCGTGCGTGCCGGTGAGCCGCGACCGGCGGATCCTGGGGCCTTCGATCCTGCTCTCCGACGGCCGCGGCGCCGCGTACCTGCCTCGCCTCCGCCAGGCGCTGCCCGACGAGCGACTCTATGCGATCAACGGCAACACGCTGGGCAACCACTACAGCCTCACCAAGCTGATGTGGATCCGGGAGCATCAGCCGGATCTCTACGACGCCACGGACAAGTTCCTGCTCTGGAGCAGCTTCATCGGGTTCATGCTCGGCGCGGACCCGATCGTAGACTTCACGCTGGCCAACCGGACGCTGCTGTTCGATCTGGCTGCGGGCGATTGGTCGCCGGAGTTGCTGAGGTGGGGCGGCATCGAGCGCAGCAAACTGCCGGACACCGTCCCCTCGGGCACAGTCATCGGGCAGGTGGCGCGTCCGATCGCGGCCGAGCTCGGCCTGCCGCCGGGCATCCCTATCGTGGCGGGCAGCCACGACCAATGCGCCAACGCGGTCGGGTGCGGGGTGATTCGGGAGGGGCTGGCGGTCTATGGCATGGGCACCTTCCTTTGCATCACGCCTGTGTTCACGGAGCGCCGCCCGCCTGAGGTGATGGCGCCGGCCGGGCTGAACACCGAACACCACGCAGCGCCGGGGCGCTTCGTGAGCTTCATCTGG
Organism: uncultured Anaerolineales bacterium; assembly: GCA_964423545.1. Lineage (GTDB taxonomy): Bacteria > Chloroflexota > Anaerolineae > CG2-30-64-16 > CG2-30-64-16 > JALOOE01. The sequence continues at coordinate 2,511 of CAYRFV010000242.1, forward strand.
AACCAGGGCGGCATCCTGGTCAAGTGGCACCGGGACACCTTCGCCGCTGTCGAGCACCGGCAGGCGCGCGCCGTGGGCCGGGACATCTACCCGGAGCTCTTCGCGGAGCTGCCCTCCGGCCCGAGCGGACTGATGGTGCTGCCGCACTTCACAGCCACCGGCACGCCGGAGTTCGTCACCGACACCTGCGGCGTGATCGCGGGCCTGCGCGTCGATACCTCGCGCGGCGCGATCTTGAAGGGGATCCTCGAAGGGACAACTTTCTATCTCAAGGCGTGCGTGGAGACGCTGCCTGCCGCTCGGATCGCCATTCACGAGTATCGCGCGACCGGCGGCGGAAGCAAGTCGGATGCCTGGGTGCAGCTCTGCGCCGACATCCTCGGCCAGCCGTTTGCGCGGCCGCACGTGACGGAAGCGGGCGCGCTCGGCGCGGCAATCATGGCGGGGGTGGGCGCAGGCATCTTCCAGTCATTCGAGGCCGGTGCAGAGGCGATGGTGCGGCTGGAGCGCCGCTTCGAGCCGGATGCGCGGCAGCAGCGGTTGTATGAGGCGTGGTTCGAGCGCTACCGGCCGCTCTGGCCGCTGATGCGCGAGTACCTGCGCGGACTGTCAACGCCGGTGCAAGAGCCTGTCGTTGAGGAGGCGCCATGGCCAGTCAGCCCCCTGCACGCTCCGTCGCGCTCGTGACCGGCGCGAGCCGGGCCATCGGCATCGGCGCGGCCATTGCGCTGGCGCTGGCCCAGTCCGGCTGGGATGTGGCGACTACGTTTTGGCGTCCCTACGACGCAGGCATGCCGTGGGGCAGCCGATCCGCCGAGGCAGACGAAGTGGCAGAGCGCGTGCGCGGCCTTGGCGCGCGCGCCGTCGCGATCGAGGCCGATCTGTCCGATACGTCGGCCCCCGGGCGCATCTTCGACGCCGTAGAAGCCGCGTTGGGACCGGTGACTGCGCTGGCGCTGTCCCATTGCCAGTCGGTCGACAGCAACATCTACACCACCACGATCGAAAGCTTCGATTTGCACTTCGCCGTCAATGCGCGCGCGACGTGGCTGCTGATCCGCGAGTTCGGCCTGCGTTACCGGGGTGTCCACGGCGCGGGCCGGATCATTGCGATCACCAGCGACCACACCGTCGAGAATCTGCCCTACGGTGCGAGCAAGGGCGCCATGGATCGCATCGTGCTGGCGGCCGCTCACGAGCTGAAGCCGCTCGGCGTCACCGCCAACGTCATCAATCCCGGCGCAACCGACACCGGCTGGATGACGGAAGAGCAGATGGCGGCGGTGCGCCGCATCACGCCCCTGGGCCGGGTCGGCCTGCCGCAGGACTGCGCCAACCTGGTCAGATTTCTGTGCTCGAAAGAGGGAGAGTGGGTCAACGGCCAGTTGCTCTACAGCAACGGCGGGGTCAAATAGCGTGGCGATTCCCATGCGTGTCCGTCCGGCAGGGCGCAAGCGGTCCGCCGCCGCAGTGGCCGACATGACACTGATAGACTCTGACGCGGGATGAAGTTCTTCGCCGGACAAGATGGGGGTGGCCGCATCTTCGACGCGCTGGGCGACCGGACGGCCGCGCTCGGTGCGGCGGCGCCTCGCGTCACCGAGCGTCAGGTGGCGTTTCAGCGACGCAGGTCATGCCTGCGACGAACTGCGCCGTGATCCACTGCGGCCGGGTGATCGCCGCGCCGACCACCACGCACCAGGCGCCGGCAGCCAGCGCGGCCCGCGCCTGTGCAGGGGCACCGATGCGTCCCTCAGCGACCACCGGCAGCGCTATCCGGCTCGCCAGCTCGGCTACAAGCGCCAGGTCGGGCTCCCTGCTGTGCGGACTATACGGGGTATAGCCAGATAGCGTGGTCGATACCAGGTCGGCGCCCCACGCGGCAGCCGCCACCCCTTCCTCAGCGGTCGAAATGTCGGCCATGACGGACGCTCCGAACTCGTCGTGCAAAGCCGCGATCACGTCGGCCAGGCGGCGGCCATCGGGCCGCGGCCGCGCGGTGCCATCCAAGGCGACGATATCGGCTCCGGCCGCCATCACCGCCCGTGCGTGCTCCAGGGTCGGCGTGATGTAGACGTCCGCCTCGCCCGCCTTGAAGAGTCCGATGACGGGCAGCGGCACGGCCGCGCGGATGGCCCGAATATCCTCAGGCGTGTTGGCGCGAATGCCCACAGCGCCCCCCTCCCAGGCTGCACGCGCCATGCGCGCCATGATCTCCGCTCCATGCAGCGGCTCATGCGCCAGCGCCTGACAGGAGACTACCAGGCCCCCGCGCAGGCGCAGAACCACTTCGGGCAGCGCCAGGTGTGTTGCAGCCATCTCGCTCCCCCGAATGGTGTTCAACTGGCCGAACTTACCGCGGCCGCCATCACCACTTCGACAAAGTGCTCCGGCAGCACCCCGGGCGATTGGAGCGCAAGCGAGCGGTAACGTTCGTCGACCGCAGCAAGGAGCGCTGAGCGCTCCACAGCGACCCCGCGCAGGGCGCCTTCGATGGCCGCCAGGCCGGAGGCAGGCAACATGCTGAAGTCCCCCGAGAGCGCCAGGTCATCGATCCGTCCGTCGCGCACGCGTGCGGTGGCGCGGATGAGGCCGCCGGGCGCCTTCACCGTGCCCTCGCCGACCCATACGTCCGCATGAATCTTGACGCCGGTGCGCAGCGCTCGCCGGCCCAGGAAGAGCCATTCGTCAGACGCGAAGTGCGCATCCAGCTCTGCCGCCAACGCTTCTTCGGCCGGCGTGAGATGACCGGGCACAAGCGCCGCGTCGAGGGCGGCTGCGCACTGCTGGACGTACAAGGCGAGGGTCGCGTCCCGATCCGGCACGCGGCCCAACTGCTCGCTCATCGTCGTCATGTACTGCTCCAGGCTCTCGAACACCTTGTCGCGCATCTTTTCCGAAGGCACTTTGAGCACCCGAGCCATCGTGGCTTTGTCAAAGGCGAACATCAAGCTTCCGACCAGCACCTCGGCCCTACCCATCTGGGCGGCGCCGGTTCCCCCGATCTTCTTGCCGGCGACATGCACATCGTTGACTGGGCGATGATAGGCAGCGATGCCGAGCGCCTGATAAGTCGCCACAAGCGGCCGGACGTAGAATGCAAAGCGCTCTTCGAGGCCTGCAGGCAGGTGCTCCCCGTGGAAGATCCACTGCACAAACACCTGGCCTCCGTCCAGGAAGACCGCGCCGCCGCCCACCTCGCGGCGATAGACCGGCAGGTTGTGTGCGGCGCAGTACGCGAGGTCGATTTCCTTCTCTGGATCCTGGTGATACCCAATGCAGACGTAGGGCGCTTCTGGGCTGACCAGGATGATGGTGTCGGCGTCGCTCTCCGACATGGCATGTGCGACTGCGTGGTACACGGTCTGTGAGCGCACCGGAGAGACAACCCCAAGGTCTAGCAGTCGGATCGCCTTCATTTGCGTTCTTCACCTCGAGCGATGGGCTTCTGGCGCGCCATTGTAGCGCAACTCCTGGCGTCCACGAAATGGACGCGGCGTGCGAGACGTCAGCGGCCGCCGTTGCGCTTCCGTCGTAAGCCGTGGTACAATCCGTCCATCGGATGGGTCTCTCCCGCATGCAGGGTCATCCGACGATGTCACCGGGAGGACTGGTATGGAAGACGCGCTCGAAATCTGGGAAAAGCCTGCGGCCAGGGAAGTCTACATGATCGCGGGGTGGGATCAGTGGGCGGACGCCGGTTCGATCTCCTCGGAGCTGCCGCCATACTTGGTGGAAAAGACTGGCGCCAAGAAGATCGCGCAGATTCGCCCCGAGGGCTTCTACATCTTTCAGGCGCCCGGGACGCACCACTATCTGCGCCCCGTCGTGAAGCTCGAAGGCGGCTATCGGCAGGCGATGGAGATCAAGCAGAATCGGTTCTACTACACCGAGGCCGCAGGCAAAGGACTCGTCATCTTCAAGGGCGAGGAACCACACATCGCTGTGGAGCGGTATGCAGATACCTTCTTCGATGCGGTGCAGGCGTTCGGCGTGCAGCGCGTTGCGATCGTGGGCGGAGTATTCGGGGCCATGCCCTACGACAAGGACCGCGAGGTCTCGTGCGTCTACAGCATGCCTCACATGAAAGGGGAGCTTGAGAAATATGCGACGCGTTTCTCAGATTACGAAGGGGGCGTCACGATCGGCACCTATCTCGCCCATCGAGCCGAAAGCCGCGGGATAGAGGTCGTGGTCTTCTACGCCATTGTGCCCGCGTACTCCTTCGCGGAGGACTCGCCCGCAGGCCAGAGCCTCCGCATCGATACCGACCATCGCGCCTGGTGGGAGCTCATGCGCCGCCTGAACCACATGTTCAACCTGAACCTCGGCCTCTCCGATCTGCGCAATCAAAGCGACGAGTTGACGGCATCGATTCGCACCAAGCTCGACGAGCTCGCCAGCGCCTCGCCGCAGCTCAAGGTTCACGAAACCCTGCGGGAGATATCCGAGGAGTTTCACGAGACCCCCTTTCTGCCAATGGACGATCTGTGGGAACGCGAGCTGCGCGATCTGTTCCGGCAGAGCGACAGCTAGACCGAGCACCAGGTGGCGCCGACACTCCCCTGCGATGCCGCACACCCTGGCAACGCGCAGCGCCGCAACGGCGCTGCGCCAGCGATCGCCGTCCTGCCGGTTCACGATCCGGAAGGTGTGCTCCTCGCTCACCTGCAGCGAACAGCGCCGCGAATGGCACAGGCCTTTGCGGGCGCGTTTCTGGGCGTCACGGCCCTTACGGCCGAGGCGCGTCCGGATTGGATCGCCTGGCTGCGCGATCAGTCGTTCTTTCGGTACATCGTTCATCGAGCAGGTCTTGCCGTCGGCGATCAGTTCCGTGAGCTGTATGCCCGCGCCGCCTCTGCATGCGCACCGCATACGCCCCTGCACCTGTGCTTCCTCGACCGACTGGCCTTCATCTTTCAGAGCGAGCACTGCGAGCCGTTCATCGAAGACATGCGAGCTGTGCAGGAGGAAGAATTGCCGATGCTTTTTCACCGCTCTGCGGCAGCCTGGGCTTCCTATCCTGCCAACTACCGCACCACCGAGCAGATGGTCACCACGGCCGGAGAGCTGCTGCTCGGCAAGACGCTCGACTTCGCGTGGTGCCACCTGGCAGTTCGGTCTGACACCCTCTCCGAGATCACGCCGCGCACCGAGCGACCCGGTCTGAGCATGATGGCCGAGATCATTGTGCAGGCTGCGAGTCTGCACCCCATCCGAACCAGGGAGGTCGACTGGCTGGCGTGGGAAGATCCCTTCATAGCCGGTAGTGACCCGCGCCAGCTCAAGCGAGAGCGAGAAGGGAGCCTCCGGGAGACGCGCAAGCGACTGGCTTATGTCATTCCGATGCTCCAGGTCCTGGATGCGGCAGCCGCTCGCTCCGTCGGCCCAACCTAGTCGCCGCCCACCTGCATGCGCACCTCCTCACGCAGCGCGCGACGCCTTGCGCGTCTCGTGTTCGTCTTCCTGCTGATCGAGTTTCTCGATGAGTTCGTCTACGGCGCACGCGAAGCTGCGTGGCCGCTCATCCGGGAAGACTTCGATCTCACCTACATGCAGGTCGGGCTGCTGCTCGGCATTCCAAGTGTCGCCGGCAACCTGATCGAGCCGTTTCTCGCCATCTTGGGCGATATCTGGCGACGCCGCGCGCTCGTGCTCGGGGGCGGAGCTGTCTTCGCCAGCGCGCTGCTCCTGACGGCGCTCAGCCAGGACGCGGCAACCCTGCTGGCTTCTTTCGTCCTCTTCTACCCCGCGTCAGGCGCGTTCGTCAGCCTGTCTCAGGCCACCCTGATGGACCTCCAGCCGCTGCGCCGCGAGCAGAACATGGCGCGCTGGACGCTGGCCGGGTCAGTGGGTGTGGTCGTCGGGCCGCTGGCGCTGGGCGCGGCCGTCTCTCTCGGCTGCGGCTGGCGCGGCATGTTCGCCGCCTCTGCAGCGCTCGCGGGGGTCATCCTGATCGCAGCGCGAGGCGTGCCGTTCGATGATCGGCCCCAGTCGAACGAAAGACGAGATGCGCTCAGCCTGAGGGCCGTGGTGCAGGGCTTCAGAGAGGCGCTGCACGCCCTACGCCGAGGCGAGGTGTGGCGCTGGCTCATCCTGCTGGAAGCGGCGGATCTGCTTCTCGATGTTTTCCTGGGGTTCCTGGCGCTCTACTTCGTCG
>CAYRFV010000243.1:0-8652 GCA_964423545.1 uncultured Anaerolineales bacterium
CACCCAGGGCAGGTCCAGCCCTTTGGCCACCATCTGCGTGCCGATCAGCACGTCCGCCTCATGGGACACGAACCTGGCAAGGATGGCGTCGTGGCTGCCCTTCGCGCCTGTCACATCGCGATCCCACCGCAGCGTGCGCGCATTCGGGAACTCCAACCGGACCGCCTCCTCGACATTCTCGGTTCCGGCGCCGAAAAAACGGATGCGCTTGCTCTGACAGTCGGGGCACACAGACGGCGCCGGAGAGCGCCGATTGCAGTGGTGACACAGCAGCATCGCTCCCGCACTGTGGTAGGTCAGCGGGGTGGCGCAGCGCGAACACGCCTCTACATGACCGCAGTCACGACACATGACGAAGGTCGCCGCGCCGCGACGATTGAGATAGAGAATCGCCTGTTGGCCTGCGGCCAGGATGTGACGCAGCCCGCTGGACAGTGGACGGCTGAAGATGCTGCGATTCCCGGCGCGCAGCTCCTGGCGCATATCCACGACGCGCACTTCCGGAAGCTCAATGGTTTCCTCGATCGGACGATTGGTGTCCGGCGGCGAGGTGTGGGCATCGCGGTCTCTCACCGGCCGGGCTCCGCTGCGATGGCCCAGGACGCGTTTCGAGAGGGTCAGCAGTTCGATCTCGCCCTGGCGGGCCGCAAAATAGGTCTCGAGGGCCGGGGTTGCACTGCCCAACAGCACAGGCGCACGGCACAGCCGACCCAGCGCCAGCGCCACTGCGCGGGCATGGTAACGCGGCGTGCGCTCCTGTTTGTATGACGGTTCGTGCTCCTCATCCATCACGATCAGCCCCAGGTCGGGGAAGGGCAGGAACAACGCGGAGCGCGAGCCAATGACCACCTGCGCGGCAGGATGGTTCGTGCGCACCCGGCGCCAGACGTCGAAGCGCTCGCCTTCGCCGAGCTCGCTGTGCCACACCGTCACCTTGCCGGGAAAACGCGCGGCAAAGCGGCGAATCGTCTGCGGCGTCAGGGCAATCTCCGGCACCAGCACTGCCGCCTGCCGTCCGCAGCGCAGCGTCTCATCCAATGCGCGCAGGTAGATTTCGGTCTTGCCCGAGCCGGTCACCCCATGGAGCAGAATAGGCGGAATCGGTGAGAGATGATCGAGCGCGCGAGGCGGGCCTGCGATGCCGTCAGGCCATGCATCCGCCTCTTGCCGGCCGGCCGCTCCTCCGCTGTGCGGCATCGACGCGGCGGCAATCCGCTGCCTGACGGACTCCCAGACCTGCTCCTGGTCCTCCGTAAGCGCGGGAGCCCGATCCAAGACGAATTCACGGCCAGCCAGCGGGTCGCGCCAGACCATCTCCTCAGCGACAGTGACCAGACCGGCGATTTCCAGATCGCGCAGCGTACCCAGGTTGGCGCCCGTCTCGGCATACACCCAGCCGATCCAGGCCGGGCCACTATGTCGCCAAAGGGCATCCAACACAGCCCGGTGTTTCTCTGCACCGCGCAGCTCCACCAGGACATTGAACGCCGCATCGGGCGAAAGGAGCAGTTGCACCAGAGCGGGCCCCTTCCGACCGCCGCCCGGTGTGATGCTGATCCACCCGCGCTCAGCCAGCACCTTCACCGGCGCAACGGTGCAGCCCACCGCCGCACAGAGCGCGTCGAGCGGCACGGTGAACAGGCAGGGCCGGTCGTCAGGCGCCGAGAGCGCATCGCCGAGCGCCGCAACAGCGTCCTGCCGGCCGGCTGGCGCATCGGACGGGAGGTCTGCGACTTGCGGGGCGCTCTTCACCAGCCAGGCCAGCGCATCCGCCTGCTTTGATGACCGGCCCAATGTGGGCAGCACGCGCCGAATCGTCTCCGCGTCCGCCAACAGGCGGACCTGGCGGTCGGTCTTGGGGCGCGGTGGCGGCCTGGGGAAGGCCACTTCCTGCGTCACCAGTCCCTTCGCAATCAGCGGCTGGAGATCAGCCTTCTGGGTGACGCCGCGCAGCCCCTCGCTCACCTCGGCCCACTCCCCCTCGGCGCGCGCGATTCGAGCGAGCAGCGCAGTCTGCGTGGCAGTCAGATCGGCCGGAGCCGGCTCATGTGTACGAACCAGGACTGTTCGTCCGCGTTGGCTGAGGCCCGCAGGCAACATCAACCGCAGCGCCTCGATCAATGGAGCGAGGTAGGCATCGCTGATCCAATAGGCGAGGCTGATCTGGGCCGGGGACAGCAGCGGCTGCGCCCAAACCAATGCAATGATCTCGTGCGTGTCGAAATCGGGGGGAACGTCGCTGAGCTTGAGCACGACGGCCTGCAGCCGTCGACCGCGAAAGGGCACCCACGCCAAATGGCCCGGCTGCAGTCGGTCCGCGAGGCGGTCGGGCACGGCATAGGTGAACGCCTGGCCAAGCGGATCGAAATCACCGTCATCTTCCGACCCGGACGCCACACGCCGGGCCACCGGGGTGTTGACGCAGACATCGGCGAAACGCATGGATCCTCACGCGTAGACGGCGGCAGCCAGGTAGCCGACGGTGTAGATGCCTGGCTTCTTGTTGCCAGTTACGTCACCGGACGAGGTATAGGCCAGCACCTGCGCGCCGCACGCACCGCGGCGTTGCGCGGCCCTGAGCGCGGCGAACAACCCGCTCCCGCCGCATGCCTGCGCCTCGCCGCTGGCCAGCGCCCTCGCAAGCCGCTCTAGATCGAACGCAGCGACCAACTCCAGCACCCGCCGGTCGGTAGCCAGCACATCGGCATAGTTGTCCAAATGGCTCAAGTCGGTGCTGGCGACGAGCAATGTGCTCGCGTCGCTGAGTTCCGCCAGCGCCGCAGCCAACGCTTCCAACCGGTCGCGAGCGCCACGATCGCCGATGTGCTCACCGAACATGATCGGCACGAGGCTGAAAGAGCCCAGGACAACCTGGAGGAACGGCAGCTCGATTTCCAGCGAATGCTCGGCGTCGTCGTGCACCGGCGTGAGTGCAATGCGTTGGTCTAGCTCGGCGATGAATTCCCGGTCGAGCGGCACATCGCCCAACGGGGTGCGATACGCGCCCTCCGCTGGCGTCATGAACGGGCCCAGGCGACTGCCCCAGATCGGGCGATGCAGCGGACCCATTAGCACCACGCGCGTGAATGCGGCGCCGCGCACTTGAGCGTAAGCGTGGGCGGCCGTCGCACCGGAAAACGCGTAGCCAGCATGTGGGCTGACCAGTGCGAGGATTGGGCCGGGCAACGAGACGACCTCGCAGGCCTCCAGATAACCCTCGACGGCCCGACGCAGTGCCGACGCGCTGCCCGGATACCATGTGCCCGCAATGGCCGAGGGCCGGATCGCCAAGTCATGTACTGGAGACATGGGTTGACTCCACAGAATTGAAAGATGATGCGCGAACTGAGCGATGCCGCAACCTGCGCAATGCCGCGATCTGAATGCTGGCAGCGGCTGGTCTAGCGTTGCAGATACGGTTCGATCGCAGCCCAGCGTTGGTCGCCGGCGTTGAGGCCAATGATGAAGAGGACAACGATGAGGCCGACGGCAGCCGCCTGGAGCCAGAGTGGGCTCCGATTGACTAACCGCGGCGTCTGGCCAGATTCGTCCCAAGCCCAGGTCACTTCATACCGGGGCGTCAATGCCAACGCCAACAGGAAGCCGGTCGCCAGTCCGCCCATATGCGCCAGATTGTTGATGCCCGGTGTGCTGAAACCAAACACGACATTGATGCCCACGAGGATGGCAAGATTCATCAGGCGCTGCTTGCCGAGATCGCCAAAGAGCATCCGGTTGCGCAGCCAGAACGCCAACTCCGCACCGATCACGCCGAAGATCGCGCCGGAGGCGCCTGCCGAGATGACAATCGCCGTCCGCTCGGAGCCGAGCAGGTAGTACGCCAGCCCGCCGAACAATCCGGCAGCGAAGTAAATCACGGCGAAGCGCAGCGAGCCGTAGAATGACTCGACGTCGCGACCCAAGCTGAAGAGCGCCCAGGTGTTGAACAGGTAGTGGGTGACTCCAATATGCAAAAACATCGCGGCGAGCAGGCGCCAACGCTCGCCTTCCCAGACAAGCAGATTGATCTGTGCGCCGAGCGGGATCAGGATCCGGGTGCTCGAAAGCCCGCCCAAAGCCACCTCGATCAGAAACACCACCGTGATCGCGCCCAGAAGGAGATAGGTCACGATGGGCTTAGCCAGCGGTAAGCGCGCACCTGGTTCGCGAGCCGGTTCGGGCGGCAACACCTCGGTCCCGGTCATAGGCTCACCGGCTGCCAATCGGTGCGGCATTTTTCAGCTTGCATGATTGCGATCACTGTTTGCACGGTCGCATCCAACGAGCATTCGCGGTTCACCACTCGATACCTGAACTCGTGCGCCCTCAGGACCTCGGCGCGCGCAGTTTCGATGCGTCGCTGTAGCTGCGCCTCATCTTCCGTATGCCGCCGGCGCAGCCTCTCCACCAATGCCGCCTCCGATTCAGCGGTCAGGAAAATCGAGACCGCGCCCGGCACGAGCTTGCGGATGGTCGCCGCGCCTTGTACGTCGATTCGCATGATCACATCCTGCCCGCTAGCCAGCGCCGCCCGGACGCCTGCCTTGGGGATCCCCTTGTATTGGCCGTAGACCAGCGCGTGTTCCAGCAACTCGTCATCCGCGATCATCCGGCGGAACGTCGCCTCTGACACGAAGTGGTAGTCGACACCATCGACCTCGTTGCTGCGCTGAGGACGGGTCGTAGTCGTCACGACGAAGTGAAAGGGAAACGCGTGCTCCTTCATCAGCCGGATGGTCACATCTTTGCCCACACCCGACGGGCCGGAGATGACGACCACGAGCGGACGCGGCGCGTGCAGCGCGCCATACCATGCGTCCGAGGTGCTGTTTGGGGTCACACGCCTGGGCAGGTCCGCCTGATCCATAAGCAACTCAGTGATGAGGTGGATGCACCTGTACTGCAAGGACGAGGCATCCCCGGGCCATACGTGCGGGCACAACCGGTGTAGCGCTTCGTCACGTGCTTTGTTTGGCGCCTCTTTTCCATTATAATCGAAGCTGAATTTACCCCAAATGTAGCGAGGTGAGCGCGGTGCCGATCTATGAGTACACCTGTCACGGGTGCAAGCGCCGGGTCAGTCTCCTCTGGCGCAGCTTTGCCGATGCCGAAAACCGAGAGGCCGTCTGCCCACGCTGTGGCAGCAAGCAGTTGACCCGCCTGATCTCACGCGTTGCGGTCGTCCGTTCCGGGGAAAGCCGCCTGGATGACCTGGCTGATCCAGGCGATCTGGACGGGCTGGATGAGAACGACCCGAAATCGCTGGCGCGCTTCATGCGCAAGATGGCGGACGAAGGCGGCGAAGACCTCGGCCCCGAGTTCGAGGAGGTGGTCGGCCGGCTGGAGGCAGGGGAAGACCCCGAAAGCATCGAGGAATCCATGCCTGATCTGGGCGGCGCAGGCGGCGACACGGGCGGCGAAGATTTCGGCGTCATGTGACGGCGCGATGAATGAACGGGAACCGAAGACCGAAGGGCTTTCGGCGTTCGTCGTCGCTCGTCGGTTTCTAGGCTAGACCTGCACGAACTGCTCCACATTCATCACGAACGCCGTTGCCCCCCCCACGCTGACCTCGATCGGCTCGGACATCTCCAGGCCAGGTCCCTCGAGGGTCGGCAGCGGCGACACCCACTGCGTGCGGCGGCGACACGCCTGGCGCAGGATATCGAGCGCCTGGGCGACCTTCTGATCCTCGGTGCCCAGGAACAGCGTGGTATTCCCTTCGCGCAAGAAGCCGCCCGTCGTGCTGATCACCGTCGCGCGGAAACCGGCCTTGGTCATCCGGTTGAGCACTTCTCGGGAGTCGTCACTGCTTACGATGGCCATGATAAGCTTCATGTGGCAACACTCCTTTCAGGCTGTGCAAGATGCGGTTACGGATCTGCGCTTGCACCGCATCCACCGGCTGGGTTGCGTCCACAACCAGCCACCGTCCCGGCTCCGCTCGGGCCAGCGCCAGGAATCCCTGTCGAACGCGCTCATGGAACGTCAACTGCTCGCGTTCCATCCGATTCCATTCCGTTTGATCGCCACCTTGCTTGCGCCGCAGCCCCTCTTCGACCGGCAGATCGAGACAGATGGTCAGATCGGGCAGCAGATTGCCGGTCGCGAACGCTGTAATCTGACGCAGCGTGTCCAACGGCAGCCGGCGCCCATAGCCCTGATAGGCTAACGTCGAATCGGCGAACCGGTCACAGAGCACGATCCCACCCCTGGCCAGGTGGGGCCGGATGACTTGGCCGACGATCTGCGCACGCGCTGCGGAGAAGAGCAGGATTTCCGTCTCCGGCTGCATCTCCGTGTGGAGTGGATCGAGCAGGAGCGCGCGAATACTATCCCCGATGCGCGTGCCGCCCGGCTCGCGCGTGGTCAACACATCCGCACCTGCCGCCTGCAGCCACGCTGCCAGGAGCCGCATTTGCGTCGTCTTGCCGCTGCCCTCGGGGCCTTCCAGGGTGATAAAGCCGGTCGTAGCATCCTCCAGGCAGATTCCGGATGGCTGCAAGCCATCCGGTCCGGCAACGGTTAGCTTGGGAAAATGCGCACGCGACGCCGCGGTTCGTTGCCGTAGCTGTGGGAAACCAGATTGGCCGACCGCGCCATCTCGTGCTGCAGGCGTCGCACTTCGGCCGGAGCCGGCTGGAGCTCCTCGGATGCCGCACCGGCCAGAACGCGACGGATCGCCTCCTGGGTTTCGGTGATGGCGCGTTCGACCGGGTCCTCCAACTCCACCGCAATGCCGAAGATGTCGCCCAGGCAGGCCTCCAACTGGTTGACCGTGTTGGCACGCAATACATACACGGGAATGCGCTGGCGCTCGGCCTCGGCAATCGGCTGTGGGTGCTTGCGATAGTAGTTCTTGAGCGTCACCACCGCATTGGCGCCCTCCAGGGAGTCCACCACAACCACCGGAACGCTGAGGTTCTGCGCCGCCTGCGCCAGCCGACCGCGCCCGACGCCATACGGATAGACGCGGAGCGGCTGCGTGGACCGTCCTGTTGCGGCAGGCTGAGCGGCGGGCGCTTCCTCGCGGGTGTCAGTGCGCGCCTCAGCATAGCGGCCGTTGCCCTGCTTGTCGAACGGCAACCGGCCAGCCGGCGAGAAAGTCGCCCGCAGCTCGTTGGCAACCGGAACGGGGGCGGTCTGGATACGCACCTGGCCATCCTCATCGCGGTAGCGAATCTCCGGCGTCAACGGCCGGCCGCGCAGCATAGCATCGACCGCAGCCGCCACATTGTGATGCACCGCCATGCGCTGGCGATCCTGAAGCTCAATCAGGACGTCGAACGTGGGAGGAGCGCGACGCTCCAGCACCGCTTTCTGGGTGCCGCGTCGTCTTGCCTCCTCGTCGCTCAACGTCACGCTTTCGATCCCGCCCACGAGATCGGAGAGCGTCGGGTTCATCAGCAGGTTGTCGAGCGTGATGCCATGCGCGGTGCCGAAGAGCTGCACACCGCGCTCTGCGATGGTGCGCGCGGCGGCGGCCTCCTGCTCGCGGCCAATCTCGTCGATGACGATGACCTCGGGCATATGGTTCTCGACCGCCTCGATCATCACTTCATGCTGGAACTCGGGTGCTGCGACCTGCATCCGCCGGGCGCGGCCGATCGCCGGGTGCGGGATGTCGCCGTCGCCGCCGATCTCATTGGAGGTGTCGACCACAATCACGCGCTTTTTCTCGCCCAGGATGCGCGCGGCTTCGCGCAGCAGCGTGGTCTTGCCGACGCCAGGCCGGCCGAGCAGTAGAATGCTCTGGCCCGACTTGACGATGTCTTCGATGATGTCGATCACTCCGTAGACCGCGCGGCCGACGCGGCAGGTCAGGCCGATGATGCGGCCCTGACGGTTGCGGATACAAGAGATGCGATGCAGCGTCCGTTCGATGCCCGCGCGGTTGTCTCCCGTGAACGCGCCGATGCGGCCGATCACCAGTTCCAGATCCTCGGCGGTGACTTCTTGTTGGCTGAGAATGACCTCGTGCGTTACGAAACGGGCTTCTGGCACCCGACCTAGATCCAGGATGATCTCAAGCAGGTTTTCGCCCTGGTTCGCCGCCCGGAGCGCCTTTTCGACGGAAGGCGGGAGCACCTGCAGCAGGGCGTCCAGGTCGTCAGTAATCTTTGTCTGTTGCATCTGTGACTTAGTCTAGCCTTTTCCTACAGATCGGGCCACCACTTTGGCGCCCGCCTCCAGTGCTGGCACCGCTGCGGTGGTCAGCGGCTCGCGAATTGCGGCAAGCGTGTGCTTAACAAAGCGCGCTCGATCAGCATACGGCGCGAACCCCAGGCCGGTCAGCGCGCCACTGAGGCCGAACTCATAGTCGCGCACGGTGGTATACACAGGCAGTGATCCTGATCTGCTCCGGTGCTGCATCAAGCCGATCATGCGCAAACCCTGCTCGACCAGATTGCGCGTCTCGCGCGCCGAGAGGGCGCTGACACCCCAGACGCGCAGCCAATGACCGGCACGACCGATGTGCACCTGCACTGCGCCACGCACCTCGCCCGCCGGTTCCCAAACCTGGCCCTGCCAGTCGTTCGGCTCCCACCAGGAAAGGGGTGGGGAACCCACATCGCCCGCCAGAGCGCCTTCCGCGCGCTGCACCAGCTTGGGCGTATTGCGTGTGTACAGCCGTTGCAGCGCCCAACTATC
>CAYRFV010000244.1:0-8605 GCA_964423545.1 uncultured Anaerolineales bacterium
GCGTCCCAGCATGTAGCCCGTGAGCAGCAGGGTGCCCATGAGCGCGGTGCCCAGCGCATACCAGCCGGGCAGTTCGGTGCGGCTCTGCGCCCAGGCGAACACCCACGGTATGGCGCGGAGATCTTTGATGCTTTCGCTGGCTCGTCGGCGGGCCGGGCGGCTCCCGATGTTCAGCCGGCCGATGTCGCCGATAGGCGTGGCGGTTTGGAAGTAGCGCAGCAATGCCGGTGACTCATGGACGAAGCGCCGGTAGGTTTCCTCGGCGGTCGCCGAGAGCGCATTCATCGCTGTCTCCCAGGCGCCGCCGCGCGCCTCGGGGTACGCGGGCCGGCGGCCGCTGGTGAGCAGCACGGCGTGGACAAGCTGCTCCAGGTGGCGGTGGGCGATGTCGGGCACGGCGTAGCGGTTGGTCACGCTCTCACCCTGCTCGGTCAGCTTGATGCGGCCGCGCACCGATTCGGGCGGCTGCGCCAGGATGGCGCGGTTAGTCGGTCCGCCCCCGCGGCCGATGGTGCCGCCGCGACCGTGGAAGAGCGTCAGTTTGACACCATGTCTCTCGCATACGACCGGCAAGGCGCGCTGGGCCAGGTGCAGCTCCCAGTTCGCCGTCAGATAGCCGCCGTCTTTGTTCGAGTCGCTGTAACCGATCATGATCTGCTGTGCGTTGTCTCGCCGGGCCAGGTGCGCCGCGTAGGCCGGGTTCGCAAAGAGGGTGTCCATGATCTGCGGTCCCGCGTGCAGGTCGGCGATGGTTTCGAGCAGCGGTGCGATGCCCAGGTGATCGGCGATGCCGGCGTCCTTCGCCAGCAGCAGCACGGCCAGCACGTCGCTGGCCCCGGTGGTCATGCTGATGATGTAGTTCTCGATGGCCTGCGGACCGATCCGCTCGTGCGCCTTGCGGATCAGGCGAAACACCTCCACCAGTTCGTTGGTTGCATCGCTGAAATCGAGTCGCGCCGGGGTCAGCGGTCGCGGATTGAGCAGCTCGGCGGTCAGAAACGCGGTCTTGCGGCCCTCCGGCCACATTGCGTAGCCGTGAGCCATGCCATACTTGGCAAAGATCTCATCCAGCGCCGCCGTGTGGCGTTCGGCGTGCTGGCGGATGTCGAGCGTCGCCAGGTGGAAGCCGAAGATCTCGGCCTGGCGCATCAGCGCGCCCAGACGCCCGTCGGCCAGGCGCCCGCCCCGATGGCTGCGCAGACTCTCCTGCACCAGCCTCAGGTCCGCGATGAACTCGTCGACGCGTTCGTAGGTGTTCGGCCGCGGCAGGTGATCGGCGCGCCAGGGCCTCCGGTTCGCTTCCAGGGTGGCGCTTAGTTTGCGATAGATGTAGTCCAGCTTGTGCCGGTACGGCTGCATCGGATAACGGATGCCCAGGCGTTGCGCATCCTCCGGGAACATACGCGCATCCGCTTCGATGCTGGCAGCTAACTCCGGTGAAATGCCGTAGCGCGCCGAAGTGCTGAGATGCCCGTGCATCCGGTCGATGGCTCGCTGGTAAAGGCGCAACGCCATGGCTTTGTGTTCGCGCAGCGTCTCTTCCGTCACACCGACCGTGACAAACGGGTTGCCGTCCCGGTCGCCGCCGATCCAACTGCCGAAGCGAAGAAAAGCGGGAATGCGGAAGACGCTGCCCGCATAGTAACGGCGCAGCGCGATCCTCAAGTCGAGATAGATCTGCGGCGTCAGATCGAAGAGGGTGTCCTCGAAGAAGTAGAGTCCGTTGCGTACTTCATCGAGCGGGCTGGGTTGCCGCCAGCGAGTCTCATCGGTCTGCCACAGGGAGACGATCTCCTCACGCAGAGCATCGCGCAGCGCCTCTGCCTCGGAAGGAATCGGCGTGTGAAAGTCGAATTCGTGCAGGATGTCGAGGATGCGGCGCAGCTTGGTCAACACGGTGCGCCGTTTAGCCTCGGTGGGATGGGCGGTGAACACCGGCATGATGGCGAGGTCATCGAGCAGCCCTTGCACCTCTGCCGCTGTCAGCCCTTCCTCGCGCAGCCGGCCGATGGCGGCGGCAATCGTTTCGTCCATCGATGCGCCCTGCTCCTGGGCGCGGCGGGCCCGTGCGCGCAGCACGCGCACGCGTTCTTCTTCCTCGGCCAGGTTGACCAACTGGAAGTAGGAGGCGAACGACTTGACGACCGCGCGCGCCTGGCCGACCGGCAGATGATTGAAGAGATCCAAGAGGCGGCTGCTGGCGGCTGCATCACCCGCGCGGCCGGCCTTCGCCAGTCCCCGGATCGTCTCGACCAGGTCGAAGGTCGCCGGCCCTTCCTGTTCCCGAATCGTCTCGCCCAACAGATCACCGAGCAGGTGGATCTGCTCGCCTAACAGGTCGCGTGTCTCGGCCATGTCCCACTCTCCGCACGTCCGATCGCGTTCCGTGCCACACTAATCGAGCGCATAGCGCGTCACGGTCACGCGCGCAAATTCGGCCTGGGCGGTGATCGCACCGTGCCGGCTCAGCCACGATTCGGTCAGGTTGCGTTCATCCCACATGGCGGTCTCCGAAGCGATCAACCAAACGCCTCGCGTCCCGGCCGTGCCCTGCGCGAGTACGGCATCGAGTTCCGCTTCGCTCATCCCGTTGTTGGTGAAGGGTCCATCGAGCCAGCTTGTCGTGAGCCCCGCATAGTAATCGAACGTGTAGCGGTTGTACGGAATCTGGAAGATCAACAGGTCGCTCGGCTGCCGCTGTGCAGCGACATACCGGGCGGCCGCCCGAAAATCCGACTTGATCGGCGCCGCTGCCTGCTCCCAAACTGCCACCAGGTTGAGCGCCAGGAGTGCGGCGAAGAGTCCTGCGCCAAGCGGTCGCCATGCTCGCGCCAGCGCGGCGATGCCCAGACCCGCCAGCCCAAGAAAGGCCGGCAGCGTCCAGATCAGATAACGGTCGGCGAAAAGCGGCCGGCGCAGCGAGATCGCATAGATGCCGAGCGCGGGCAGCAGCAGCCACACAAGCAGGAGAGCGACCGTCGCCCAACGCAGTCGACCCGGCGTCGGCTTGGCCCACAGACTGATTCCTGCCAGCAGCGCCAGTGTGGCAGGCAGCAGGGTGAGCGGCTGCGTGATGGGCAGAATGCCCTGGCCGAACGCTGCCACCAGCACCAGAAGGATGGTCGGCAGCGGTGTAAACGGATAGCCCGTCTCCTGCACAGCCGCAAGCCATGGAGGCGCCAGCCAGCGCAGCAGCGGCAGGTAGGGCAACATCAGTAGCGCCAGGTAGATCAGCGCCGCCCAGCGCCGCTGTCTCCTGGCGGCGGGCGCGAGCTCGTGCGCCAGCGAGGGCAGCACCAGCAGCCAGATCGCCTGCACGGGAATGACCAGGGCTGCCAGCAGATGGGTGTAGAAGCTCAGGCTGGTCACCCCATAGAGCAGCACCCACCGCCACAAGCGTCCCTCCCGGCTTGCCCGCAGCGCCAGGTAGAACGACAGCGGCGCCATCACGGTTAGCGCGGCATACATCTTCGCTTCCTGGCCGTACCAGACTGCGTACGGCGCAGTCGCCAGCAGCAGCGCTGAGATGGCCGATGCTGTACGGTCGCCGGTCAGGCGGCGCATCAAGGCGTAGAGCAACGGCGTCGCCAGCGTGCCTGCCAGCGCAGCAGGGAAACGCAGCGCAAACTCGCTTGCGCCGGCGATCAGCAGCCAGGGACGCAGTGACAGGAAGAAGAGCGGCCCGTTCTCCCCCGGCTTGACGAACATCTCCATCAGGCCGGACAACGCCTGGGTGGCGAATCGGAAGCTGTCGACTTCGTCGCGCCACAGACTTTGCGCCGTGAGACCCCCGACGCGCAGCACGAAAGCGGTCCAGGTCAGCGCCAGTGGCAGCCAGATGGAACTGCGCGCGGGTGCATCCATGGCGGCGGCAGGCGTCAGGCCCGCGTGCTGCGGCGCGCCAACCAGACGATGACGAGGGCTGCGACCACAAGCACCAAGATGCCGCAGCAGAGCCAGAGGTAGCTCAGCGCCACGATCGCCTCGTCGATGAGTTGGGCCAGCGACGCGGTTTCAGGGGCGGCCGCCGGGGTCGTGCGCGGTGCAAGGGTCGGAGCGGGTGGCGCAACCAGCGGCTGACCGGGACCCGGCAGCAAGGGCTGAGCCTTGCCCGCCGGTGCGCTTAGGGTCGGGGGCGGCAGGAAGCCTGGCGGCGCCGGTGCAGCGGCTGGGGCCGCGGGCGCAGCGCGTGTGGCCGGTGGTTCGGCCGGCCTGTTTACAGGTGGGGGGCTCGTCATGGAACGAGTTGCCGCCAGGGGCGGGGCGGATGTGATCGACGGCGTCAGCGGACGCGTGCCCGTGATGGCGCGTGCGTCGGTGCTGGTCGCGGTGCGGGTGGTGGTGGGCGTCTGTGGCGGCGACTGGAAAACGGGGCGGGCCAGTGCGTCGCCGGGCATCGTCCAGATCATGGCGGCAGACAGTCCGGTCAGGACGAGCACGGATATCAGGAGACGAGTCGGAATGGCGGACCTGAAGTGCAATATCGATCCTCATGGGTGGCGAACGCGGCTGCGCAACGCGACGTTGTCCCGGCGCTTCACCAGGAGCATCAGGGCTTCGCGCGAAAGATTATACATGAAAGCGACGGGACGCCCAAGATGGTTGCCGCAGTCGGCCCGGCTATCGTACAAGCGTGACGTCCCCGGCCCAGACGACCGCATCGCGGCCCGAAGGAGCCCGGACGATCAGCGCGCCCTCCGGTGTGACGCCGACGGCCGCGCCGGTCAGGGTTCCCGTGGGCAGCGTGACCACGACCTGGCGCCCTACGGTGTCGAGCCGGGCCGCCCACGCCTCGTGGAGGGATTCGCCGGACAGCAGGCGCTCGTACCACGTTTCGCAGCGTTCCAGCAGCGCGACCACCAGGGCCGCCCGGTCCACAGGCCGGCCGGTGGCCATGCGCAGGCTGACAGCAGTGGTCGCAAGCTCCTGCGGACACGGCTGCGCAGCCGGAAGCGCCGTCGCCGCCTCCGCGCAGTCCGGCGCGCCGAACACCGTATTTACGTTGAGGCCCAGGCCAAGCACGGCATAGTCCAGGCGCTCGCCGGTCGCGTGCAGTTCGCTCAACATCCCGCCCAGTTTGCGCCCACGCCATACCACATCGTTCGGCCACTTCAGCGCCGGGCGGATGCCGGCGACGGTTTCTATCCCCTCCACCGCCGCCAGCCCCAGGCACATCGCCAACTGCCCTGCCTGGTGGGCGAGCAGCGGTGGCCGCAGGAGCAGCGACATGAGCACGCTCGCTCCAGGAGGCGCCCACCAGGTGCGATCCAGGCGGCCGCGACCTGCAGCCTGCTCGTCGGCGACAACGAGCAGGCCCTCCGGTGCGCCTTGCGCGGCGGCCTGTTGGGCGATGTCGTTTGTTGAGCCGATGCGGGGGAAATACAGGGTGGGCCGGCCCAAACGTCGGGTGGTCAAAGCGCTGGTGATCGATTCGGCGGAGAGATCGGACATGGCGACCCCATTATACCAGTTCTGCGCCGCAAAGGATGGCCGCCATCGCGACCAGCTCTCGCGTTGGCGGCGCATCGGCGAGATTGCAGAGCCTTTGACAAAGCGCCGCGGCGATGTTAGCATCCCTGATCATCGTGCAGGCCGGATGGACTCGCTGCGATCATGCTTGCCTGGTATACGCTGAACACCAAGCCTCAATCGGAAGCACGCGTCGCTCGCGTGTTGATGGCGCGCGGGTTCGAGATCTTTCTGCCCCTGCTGCCTGGGCGGTCCGATCAGCGGATCAAGCCGCTTTTTCCCTCCTACCTGTTCGTGAACTGCGATCTTGCCGAGGTTGATGTCGCCAACCTGAAGTGGGTCCCGGGACTGCGGCAGATCATCTCCTTTGCCGGCCAGCCGGCAGTGGTGCCGGACGATGCTATCGCGCTCATTCGCGCCAATCTCCGGCGGATCGAGGAGCAGGGCGGGCTGCCGACGCATGGCTTCAGGCCCGGCGATGAAGTGGTCATCGACCAGGGGCCGCTGGCCGGGCTGCGCGGGATCTTCCAGGGGCCCCTCGGCCCCGCCGAGCGCGTGCATATCTTGATGCATTTCCTGGGCGAGGTGAATCGAGCTGAGGTGCCTATCGAGGTGCTGCGGCGCGCGCCAGACCCAGCAGAGGCGCCGGTCCGCAGGCGGGGAACGCGCGGCCGCGGCCGCCGTATTCACTACGCAGAGTCCGCCGATGGCAGCGAAGTCGCCACTGCAGTGCAGACCGAATAATTATAGTGTACTTTGGAATAATTCCGGCGTGAATTTGCGCCTTTATGGACTACCTGCTATAATCGCCCGCGCGTTTGCGAAGAACGCGGAGTCTGGTCGACCTGCGCGGAGTTCCAGCGATCCATGAAGTGTCTGCGGGACAGTCAATCGGCGCAGTACGTGGTGCTCATGTGTCTGACTCTACTGGCGCCCCTTGGCTTGGGGCTGGCGGTTGATCGCTTGTTCGGCACGACGCCAATGGGCGTGCTGGCCTGTGCAGCGATCGGCATTGTGGCGGCGACCATCGGGATCGTGCGTATCACGGCGCGACGGATGGCGGCGCTGTCTCAACCTGTAGCATCGGATGGCAGTCCTGATGGGAGCGCAAAGATAAAGGGGGATCGAGCGCAGTGAAAAAGAAGCTGTTCAACGTCCGCACCCTGCTAATTCTCCTGGCGATCATCGCTCTCTTTGTGGTGTCAGGTTGGCTGGGTCTCGAGGTTCCCGCCCCTGTCGTCTCGATCAAAGCTGAGCCGCTTTTCCATATCGGCGATTTCACCATCACGAACTCCCTCTTCACGACCTGGATTGTCATGGTCCTGTTGATCGTGCTCTCCCTGCTTGCCACGCGCCGGATGCCGAAGGATCTGCAGGGAGCTGCCACCGCCGACCTGGTGCCCGGCGGGCTGCAGAATCTGTTGGAGTTTGTGATCGAGGCGTTGCATGGGCTGACCAAGGGGATCGCTGGCGCCTGGACGCCGAAGTTCTTCCCGATCATTGCGACCATCTTCCTCCTCGTGATTACTGCGAACTGGTTGGGCCTGATTCCGGGGGTGGGCAGCATCGGCATCCTGGAGCATCCGCACGAGGTGCACGGGGAGGAGGCTAAGGGCGCAGTAGAGTTCACGGGCTTCGTTGCGAATGGCTCAATCTTGACCGCCGAGCCTGCGCACGGCGCAGGCGAGGGGTACTTCGTGGTGCCCTTTTTCCGCTCGCCCTCCGCTGATCTGAACTTTACGCTCGCGCTGGCGCTGATCTCCGTGTTCATGGTGCAGTACTTCGGCATCAAGGGCAACGGCGCTGGCTACTTCAAGAAGTTCTTCGATGTCAGCGGCTTCAAGCGCGGCGCCTTCTGGGGCTTCATTGGGCTGTTCGTCAGCACGCTGGAGCTCATCTCCGAGATCGCCAAGATCATCTCGTTCTCCTTCCGTCTCTTCGGCAACGTCTTCGCCGGCGAGGTGCTCCTGCTGGTGATGGCCTTCCTCATCCCCTACATCATCTCGATCCCGTTCTATGGCCTGGAGCTGTTCGTCGGATTCATCCAGGCGCTGGTCTTCATGTTGTTGACGCTGGTCTTCTTCACGCTCGCTGCATCGAGCCATCACGGCGGCGGCGAGGAACATCACTGAACACCACAAGAGGAGTCATACGAATGGAACTTGCAGCAGTCAGAAACCTCGCCGCAGCGTTGGCAATCGGTTTGGGCGCCATTGGTCCCGGCATCGGCATCGGCATTCTGGGCGGCAAAGCGATGGAGGCTATCGGCCGGAATCCTGAAGCCACCGGACAGATTCAGAGCAACATGATCCTGGGCATCGCCTTTACGGAAGCGATCGCGATCTACGCATTGGTTATCGCGTTGATCGTCAAGTTCGTCTGATGGTTGCGGGGAGCGGAGTTCGGCGACGGGACCGCGATGGCGACTGGCCGGCGCACCGCCATCTCGCGCCGCCGCGCTGGGACGACTGAAGTCCCCCATCGGCCATCCGCGACCTAAGGAGGGATCCTTGGAACAACTTGGCATCAATCTCGGGCTGTTAGTCTCACAGCTTGTTAACTTCATCCTCCTTGCTGTGTTGCTCTATCTGGTGCTCTACAAGCCCGTTCTGCGCATGCTCAACGAGCGCCGCGACCGCATTGCGCGCAGCATGGCCGACGTGGACGCCGCGCGCGACGCCGCGGCCAAAGCGCAGTTGGAATACGATCGCAGAGTCGCCGAGGCCCAGCGCCGGGCGCAAGAGATCATCGCGCAGGCGGCTCAGACCGGTGAGAAGGCCAAGGCCGACATCGTGGCCGATGCGCAGCGCGAAGCCGAAAAGATCAAGCAGGACGCCCTCGCCGACGCGGAATTGCAGAAAGCGCGGGCGTTGGTCGATGTACAAAGCCAAATCGCCAGCCTTTCGATGCTGGCGACCGAGCGCGTGCTCGGTCAGGCGGTGGACGAGACGACGCAGCGCCAACTGATCAGCCGCTTTTTGGCAGACCTGG
This sequence comes from uncultured Anaerolineales bacterium, assembly GCA_964423545.1. Classification (GTDB taxonomy): domain Bacteria; phylum Chloroflexota; class Anaerolineae; order CG2-30-64-16; family CG2-30-64-16; genus JALOOE01. The sequence goes on from CAYRFV010000244.1 coordinate 8,461, forward strand.
GTAAAGCGCAGCCATGAGCACGCAAGACCGCGCGCGCAGCTATGCCGAAGCCTTCTATGCCGCAGCACTGGAGCGCTGGTTGGCGGCGCTGGACGCTGCGTCTGCTGCATTGGCGAAGGATCGCATCCTGCTCGATCGTGCACAG
>CAYRFV010000245.1:0-8599 GCA_964423545.1 uncultured Anaerolineales bacterium
TGGTAAAAGGCGTCCATGAGATCAAGGCTCCTGATGTGCAGCAGCTTCCTGACGCGAGCGATCCGCTCGGAGCCGGCAGGCTGTCTCAATGATAGACCGCGGGGGGCGCGTTTGTCAACAGCGCCGCCGGGCTCTGCGCCGCCGGGCTCGCTCCCCCACGATCGCGATTGGTCATCAGGGCCGCCTGCGCCGGCCAACCCCCATCGGCTTCCGTGCGCGTTTACAGCCCGGCCCTGCGCGCCAGGTCCATCGCCTGCGCCCGGTCGGCCACCTGGAGCTTGGCGAACGTGTTCGACACGTGGTTGCGCACCGTCTTGAGGCTGACCACCAGGTGGTCGGCAATCTCCTGGTTGGTGCGCCCCCGGCCGATCAGGGTCAGGATCTCGCGTTCGCGGTCCGTGAGCTCGGGGAAGGGTGGCTGCACGGCGGTCGTTGGGCGCAGGGCGGCAAAGTAGCCCATGAGCCGCTGCGCGATGGCCGGGCCGAAGATCGCCTCGCCGCTGTAGACGGCGCGGATCGCGCGCAGGATCTCAGCCTTGTCCGCGCCCTTCAGCAAGTAGCCGCGCGCGCCCGCCTGGAGGGCCGCGAACACGGAGTCGTCGTCCTCGAACATGGTGAGCACCAGCACGCGGATGTGCGGCGCCTGGCTGACGATCTTGCGGGTCGCGTCGATGCCGTTGCCTTCGGGCATGTGCAGGTCCATCAGAACGACATCCGGTTGCAAACTGATGGCCAGGCGCACCGCTTCAGGGCCGGTGGTGGCCTCGGCGAGCAGCGCCAGGTCGGTTTCCCGGCGCAGCATCGCGCGCATGCCGTCCCGGAAGGGCGGCGAGTCGTCGGCGATGAGGAGGGTGATTCTGTCCATGTGTGCTCAGCCCTGCAGCGGCAGCCGTACTTTGATCGTGGTCCCTTGTCCCGACAGCGACGCGATCGTGCACGTTCCCCCCAGCTCGGCGGCCCGTTCGCGCATGGAGAGCCACCCGACGCCGGCAGCCGCATCGGGCCCCGCCCCCCGGCCGTCGTCGCTGATCTCGAGCTCCAGCTGCGATCCGACAGCCAGGCGAACCCGGCAAGTGCGTGCTCCGGCGTAGCGCACGACATTGGTCAACGCCTCGGCCGTGATGCGATAGAGGGCGACTTCGACGGCTGCGGGAAGCGCAGGCAGGCGCTCAGGCAGATCGCACGCCACAGCCAGCTCAGCGCTCTGGCGCCGCTCGGCCAGCAACCGGAGGCTGGCCGCCAGTCCCAGATCATCCAGCGCGGGCGGCCGCAAGCCGTACACCAGGCGGCGGATGTCGCTCACCGCCTCCTGGATGTCATGCTTCAGGGCATCCAGCATCGCCGCTGCCGAGCCGAGATCGTAGTCCAGTTCATCTCGCGCCGCATCCACCTTCAGGGTCAGGCTGGCAAGCGCCGGCCCGAGACCGTCGTGCAGGTCGCGTCGCAAGCGGCGCCGCTCCTCCTCTCGGGCTGTGACGAGACGCTCGCGCGAATGCTGGAGCTCGGCGGCTAACCGCTGCGCCTGCCAGGTCTGCTGCGCGGCATAGAGCGCCACCCCGGCCTGGATCGCCAGATCGTCCAGTAGCCGGCGGTCGAGCAGCGATAGGGGCTCCTTGGGACCGCGCGGGGCCACGATCAGCTCGCCTACGGCCCGCCCCTGGTGACTCAGCGCCAGCCTCACGGGTGGGTAGGCCGGCGGCCTGCCCCAGGCCGCCAACGGCTCCCACTCTCCGGCCGCATCGACCCCGGTCACCGGGTGGTGGGGGAGGGGAGGCGCCTCACCATCGCATCCCCCGCCCGGCTCCAGTGCGCTTGCCCGGACCAGCGCCACATACGGCAGCTTGAGCGCGACGCCGATCGACTCGACGATCGCTGGCGCCACGGCATCCGGCGCCAGCGCGTCGCCCAGCCGCTGCCCCAGCCGCGACAGCGCCGCATACGGATCGTCGCGCTCCCCATACATGAGACGGTTGGTTGCCTGCTGGATGCGTTGGCGGACAGGCTGGAAGAGCACTGCGACCACGCCGGACGCCAGAAAGAACGCGAGCGGGCTGTTGCGGGTGTTGAAGAGCGCGCTCAGCGCGCCGACAATCAGCACGTAGAGCCCCATGGTGAGAAGGGTCAGCGCGCCCCAGACCAGCGCCCTGTTGATGACCAGGTCGATATCGAAGAGCCGGTGTCGCAGAATGGCGACGGCGAAGGCGAACGGAATGATCAAGGCAGCGACCCAGACCAGATTGTGGCGGAGGGTCGCCCACTCCGGGGCCAGCCTCGGCTGGCGAGCGAGTCCAGTCCACGCATCGGGCAGAATCGACAGGGCCAGCCCCGTGGCCAAGGCGGCCAGAAAGGCCACGATGACCCACCTGGCACGCTGCCGATCATCCGTTTCCAGGGAGCGATAGTTGGTTCCGAAGGCGATCACTGCCAGGGCGAACCAACCCAGCTGGGCCATCAGGATCGCCAGGCTCAACCCCGAGATGCCGGTCTGTGGATCGGGCGTGAACAATGCCACAACGGAGGCGATGACAATCCAGCCCACGGGCGCGATGATCAAGGCAGCCCACCGGCTGCCGCGCGCTCTGAGCCACCTGTGACGCTGCGGAAACACCAGGGACAGCCAGAACAAACCCACGATCCAGCCGGTGTTGGCGACGATGCCCAGGAACAGGTAGAGCCACCAGCTGGGGCCCGAAAACAGCTCGCTCACCTGGAGATCTGCGGCCCGGGTGACGCCGTAACTCAGAAGACAGGCGCCGGTGAGGAAGATCGAGCGCACTGACAGGTCGCCCGGCCGCCGGAGCAGCAGGAGCCCGCCCACAAGCTGAAAGACCAGGCCGAAGAGCAAAATGCCCCAACGCCGGAACGGCAGCCGCAAGCGGCCGGGCTGTTGGGGCGCTGCAATCTCGACCTCGCGTCCCTCACGCGCCACCAGGTAGGTGACCGGCCCTGCGGATGCCAGGCTGCGGTCGATGCGCCAGGGGGCGATGGTAACGTCCCGCAGCACCTCGCCGACGCGGCGACCGGCCACCGCCACGATGACGTCGTCCTCCAGGAGCGCTGAACCGGGAGCCGCGCGCACGACGGTGACCAGGCCAGGCTGCGGTGCGGTCAGCGACACCCATGCGCCATCCCACGGCAGCGAGGCGCGCAGCGCGAGGAAGGCGATGGCGAGCAGCCAGATCAGAGCGCCCGCCATCCAAATGAATGCCGGTGCTCGAAACCTGGAAGACCGGATCTCGTTCACGCTTTGCCCATTATGCGCCAGACGACTTGCTTTGGCAAGCCGTCGGCGACAGTGACCTGGCGGCAGGGGTCTGCGCCAGCGCTGCCGCAGACCCCTGCCGCGTCCTATCGGCGCGCACCGACCTGCGCGTCTTCTGACTGGTGGTCTGTCAGCCGTGATTTGACAGGGTGGTAGTGACGACTTCAGTCGTTTTCGTGCCGGACCAGCGACCAAAGCCGCTACTACGAACTCATCACTGGATCATTGACAGACTACTAGCGTATCACGTGCGGAAGATAGACTTTCCGCATGGGCGCCGGCTCCCCGCCTGACTTGCCGGCATCCACAAGGCCGGCGTTGAGGCTGTAGCCGCCGCCGCGCTGCGTGTCGCCTGCCTCCGGCTGACCGACCGTGCTGACCAGGTCGTAGACCCCGCCATCCATGGGGCCGCCCCCGGAGTCGATGCTGGCCCAGGACAGCTCGTACGGGCCGCCGGTCTGGGCCCATGCACTGGACGCGGCCGGGGCCAGCAGGATCGCGGTGAAGAGCAAGAAACGAATCGATAGGGCCATGGCTATCCTCATGCTTCGTGGGTTCAACGGCCGATCGTGACCAGGCCGTTGGGCGCATACAAAGTCAGCGCCTTGCGGTAGGTTCCTGGCGCCGGATAGTAGCCGGGCTCCATCCAAAGGACGCCGCCTGCAGGGGTGTTGCTCACGCCTGTGGCGAGGGAGCCGTAGGGCAGCTGGCATGCCCCGGTGGCGATCGGCAGCGCCGCGGGCGACACCCAGCGCCAATCGCTGCGCGGATACAGGCAGCCCATGACAAGCTTGTCTCGTGCGCTCAAGTGCGTGCGTTGCCCGATGGCATTCTGCCACTGCGCGTTGAAGGGTGCATTCACCGTGATGGTCTGCAGGGGCGTGCCATCGGGCAGAAGCCGGCCGAATGCCGTCCTCGAGTAGTGCATGACCGAGTCGAAGTCATATGCCCCATAGGTCAGCGCGTCAGGCTCGATGTTGAAGTTGAAATCGCAATCGATGCGGTTGGGCGGATTGCTGTTGTCCAGGCAGAAACCGCCGCTGCAGCTCGTATCCGCGGCCTTGCAGATGTTCGCGAAGTTGATGGTCACGAAGTCGTTGCGGTTAGAGCGGCTCTGTTCGTGCTCCAGCCCCAGGGCGTGACCCAACTCATGCGCCATGATCCAGGTGTTGCCCCAGCTCACGATATTGATGACCTGCCGGCCGCCGCGCCGGCCGATCGCAGAATTGTTCACGGTGCTGCTCTGGATGTGTATGAAGTCATCGCTGCACGTGTTGTTCGCACATTGGCTGAATCGCACGTTGGAGATCTCCTGCCATTGCTGCATGGCGGTCTGCATCGCCGTGCGGTTGGCTGTGCTGACATTCGCATTGAACTCGTAGGGCACATTGCCGTTCGGCCATGTGTCGGTCTGGTAGGCGCCAGTGGGCGCCTGCTCTGGCGTCGGCGCCTGACTCGCCCGGTAGCGTCGCTCGAACTCCGCGATCGGCACCTGGATATCGCCTTCGACGAGGATGTAGCCGGGCGGCAGGTCGGGCGTCACGCCGGAGAGAATCTGTTCCGGTGGAATGGGCGTGGCCCACGCCGCCGGCCCCTGCCCGAGGACGACCGGCAGCGGCCGGACGGCCGGCCGCGGCCCGGCGGCGGCGGCAGAGACGGGGGCGCCGCTCGCCAGCAGCATGATGGACGTCACGATCAGGGCGGCCAACGCCGCCGGTCGGTGTGCGCTCAACATGGCGTCCTCCTACTGCAAGTTGACGAGCACTAGCACCAGGCCCGTGCCGCTTTCGAGACCGGTCATGGCTTTGCCGATGACTGCGCCGTAGGCGCGCGCTCGGTCCGCCGCCTTCATGGCATGGCCCGGCAGATCGGACGCAGTCAACAGGTCGCCTGGCTGGATGGGGGCGCTGTCGGCTTCGGCTTTGACATACACACGTCCGGCGATGGCGACCTCGGTGTTGCCCTCCATGACGCCTTGCTGGTGCAGCGTCAGGCCCGGCCTGACCCCACCCGCGCCGCTGGCCACCCCGGCCACGCGGCCGTCATAGGCGCGACGGCTGGGCGTCAGGCGGCCCGGATTCTCTGCGTCGATCACCATCAGCGTGCCCGGCTCGATCTCAGCGTCATCACGAACCAGGAACCGCTCGGCCAGGTCGGCGCCGCCCGTGATCTGCACGGACCCTTCGAAACGCCCGGCCACGCCGCCGGCCGTGTTCTTGCCCCAGACCGCGGCCACCGCCGCTGCTGCCGTCTGTCCATACACCCCGGCCCAGTTGGTGCTTTCACCGACGACGCCTGCGCCGTTGGGTGACTTGCCCCATACGCCGTAGCCCTGCCCCTTGTTCTCGCCGTAGACCCCGCCCGCGAACTGGCCGCTGCTGATGCCAACCACCCCGCTGGCGCTGGCGCTTTGTCCCCAAACTCCTGCCCACGATGTGCTCTCGCCCCAGACGCCGGTGGCGCCCGCGGCGGTTGCCACCCCTTTGACCCCGACCCGATTGGCAGCCGACGTCGAACCTTGCACGCCATCGTGGCCGCTGCTCTCGCCCTTCACGCCGACCTGGTTCGTGCTCTTGCCGTACACGCCGAGCCAGTAGGTGCTTTCACCGAATACACCGGCGCTGCTCGGCGCCTTGCCGTACACGCCATAGCCCAGGCCCGTGTTTTCGCCAGTCACCCCGGCAGCGAACTGGCCTGCGCTCCGCCCCACCACCCCGCTGGCGCTGGTGCTCTGGCCCCACACCCCCGCCCAAGCGACGCTCTCGCCCAGAACGCCTGTGCCTCCCGCCTGCGTGGCCTTGCCGTGGATGGCGACGCTGTTGGCGGCCGTCTTTTCCACGTAGAGGGCGTCTCCTGGCGCGGCGCTCTGCATAATCGCGCCGGGCCGCAGGCCGATGGCGTAGGGCGCGGCGTTCAGCGGCTGGCGGGGCGCGAGCGTCACGTAGCCGCCATCGCCCGCACACTGCACGGCCGTCTGCAGCCAGCGTTCGTCGCCTGGGAACTGGTTGCCGAAGTTGAGCTGCACGGTGAACATCCCGTCCTGCACCTGCGCGTTGTTGATGATCTGCGTCGCCCCCTTCTGTGCGCCGTTGATCAGCGCATCCCACAGGCTGAACTGGAAGCTGCACGTGGCGTTGGCCGGCTGGCCGTTCTTCTTGAGATGGCCTTGATAGGTGAAAGCCGTGGTGAGCGCCGCTTGGATCGCGTCGACGCTGTCGGGGCTGCCGGTGGGCTCGCTGTGCGGAATATCGACCGCCGGCGCGACCGGGCCGCCCTCTTGGGCGAGGGCCGGTCCCGGCGGGAACCCGCCGCCCAGCACCAGGGCGCAGAGCGCCAAGATCGCTGCGAGCAGCAAAACACGGGATCGTTTCATGTCGGAATCTCCTGGTGGGTGTCTCTCTGGCAACAGCTGCCAGCTTACCATGCAGGATGTCCCGAAGTCGAGGGATCGATTCCCGGCGAGTCGGGAACCTCGCGGGAATAGAGGGCGCTTAACGTCCAGCCGCCGGACCGAAGCCGGTCCGGCGGCTGGATGGGGGAAGTGGGCGACAGCCCGGGCAGGCTCAGCCCGGTCTCTCGGCGTCGCGAGGGCGCGCGGCCGGCCAGGCGCCCTGATTACACCGCGTGGCGCGCGTGTAGCCCGGCGATTTCATCCGGCGAGCAGCCGAGCTCCGTCAGAATCTGGTCGGTGTGCTGTCCCAGCATTGGCGGCGCCAGTCGATAGCTGATCGCGCCGTCGCGCAGGTGCGCGGGAAACCCGAGCGAGCGCACGGGCCCGGCCACGGGATGCTCCAGGGTGACAATGAAGGATCGCGCCAGCACCTGCGGATCGGCCAGCGCCTGGTCGAGCAGATAGATGGGGCCCGAGGGAATGTCGGCTGCGCGCAGCCGCTCCAGCCAGTACGCGCCGCCCTGCGTCTTCAGGCGCTCCCCCACCAGCGCTACGACCTCGCTGCGGTGGCGGTTGCGCGCCGGATTGGTGGCGAACTTCGGATCGTCGCGCACCGCGTTCGGCAGGCCGAGCAGGCCGCACAGCCGCGCCCAGATGCGGTCCGTGCCGCCCGCGATGATGATGTAACCGTCCGCGGTTGCGAACGGCTGGTAGGGGGTGATGGTCGGATGTTGGTTGCCCAGCCGCGGCGGGTTCGTCCCGGTGGCGAAGTAGCTGCCCGCGGTGGGGCAGAGCCACGTCATCTGCGCCTCCAGGATGCCCGCGTCGATCGCCTGCCCGCGACCGGTGCGCTCCCGCTCGTAGAGCGCGGCGAGCACGGCGATCAGCGCGTAGACCCCCACCGACATGTCGGAGATGGGCACCGGGTAGCGGATGGGCGCGCCCTCCGGCTCGCCGGTCAGGCTCATGATGCCGCTCATCCCCTGCGCCAGGATGTCATACCCCGGCTGGCCCGCGCGCGGCCCCGTGTGCCCGAACCCGGTAATCGAGACATGGATCAGCCGGGGGTTGCGCACCAGGCAGCTCTCGGGATCGAGGCCGAGCTCCTGCATCGAGCTGAGCCGGGGCAGGTTGTTGACGAAGATATCCGCAGCGTCGACCAGCCGGCGGATGATCTCGCCGCCCTCCGGCGTCTTGACGTCCAACGTGATGCTGCGCTTGTTGCGGTTAGTCGACAGGAAGTAGGCCGACTCGCCATTGACATAAGGTGGAGCCCATCCGCGCGTCTGGTCGCCGGACCCGCGGCGTTCGACTTTGACCACATCGGCGCCCAGGTCGCCCAGGTACATGGTGCAGAACGGCCCGGCCAGCGCCTCGGTCATATCGATCACGCGCAGGCCAGAAAGGATCGAGGGCGGTGGATCGGTCATCGCTGCCTTCATGATCGGATCATGTCGATGCTTACCGGCGCAGGAGCAGCGGCAAGTGGACGCGGCTCCAGGCCGGCGTGAGCGTCGAGGTCGCGGTCGGCGTGGCGCTCGGCGTGCCGGTCGGTTCCGGCGTGGCGCTCGGCGTATCGGATGCCACCGGCGCCGCAGTCGCTGTCGAGGTTGCAGTCACGACCGGTGTCACGGTCGGCGTTTCAGTGGGCGTGCTCGTCGGCGTTACGGTCGGGGTCTCGGTCGCCGTCGATGTTGCGGTCGGCGTCTCCGTGGCCGTGCCTGTGGGCGTCGGCGTGGCGGTCGGTTCCGGCGCCTCGGTCGCCGTAGGTGTGGCGGTCGGTGTTTCAGTGGCCGTGCTGGTGGGTTCCGGCGTGGCGCTTGGCGTCTCGGTCGGTGTAGCGGTCGTTGTCGGGGTCGGGGTCTAGCTAGCGGTGGTGGGGGGTGGGGGGGGGGGGGTGGGGGTGTGGGGGGGGGTGGGGGTGGGTGGGGGGGGGGGTGTGGGGG
>CAYRFV010000246.1:0-8558 GCA_964423545.1 uncultured Anaerolineales bacterium
ACGTCGTACAGAACATCCTGTCTGTGGCGCAGAGCGAAGGGGTCGATCTGGTGGCGATGGCCAGTCATGGTCGCAGCGGGCTGCGACGGGTGTTCTACGGCAGTGTTGCGGCAGGCGTCCTGAATCGGATCGACCGCTCGTTGTTGCTGATCCGATCGACGGGCAGCCACTGAATCTGCCCGGCTCGACAGACCCCCAGGCAAGCCCGCATTGGATCGCCCTAACAGAGACGGCGCGGAGTATACCACGTCGCCCCGGTCCGTGCAATCCAGCCTCGGGATCACGCGTCTCACACGCCCGTTTCAGGACTTACGCATGAGCAGACGTCAGGTGACGGTCACGCGGCCGGCCGGTTCTGGCGGCAGCCCGGCGCCGGTCGGAAGCCCACCTGCCCGCGCTGCAGGCGTCCGCACGTTCCGGGCGCTGCGCCATCGCAACTATCGGCTGTGGTTCGTTGGCCAGGGTGTGTCACTGATCGGCACCTGGATGCAAACGATGGCCCAACAGCTGCTGGTCTATCGGCTGACCGGTTCAGCGGCCGCTCTGGGGATGATCAACTTCATCGGGTTGCTTCCGCTGCTTCCTTTGGCGCTGTGGGGCGGTTCGCTGATCGACCGCTTTCCGAAGCGCACCGTGATCCTGGTGACACAAACGGGCATGCTGATCCAGGCGCTGCTGCTCGCCGTCTTGACCCTGACCGGCCAGATTCAGGTGTGGCAGATCTATGCGATGGCCCTCACCCTGGGCGCACTCCAGGCTGTTGATATGCCCGCCCGGCAGGCTTTCACGGTGGACTTGGTGGAAGGCAAGGAGGACTTGACCAACGCCATCGGCCTGAACTCCGCGATGTTCAACGGCGCGCGTGCGTTGGGGCCGGCGCTCGCCGGGTTGGTGGTGGCGGCGACCGGCGAGGGTGCGGCCTTTCTCATCAATGCATCGACCTTTGTGGCGGTCATCGGCAGCCTGCTCTTAATGCGCAATCTACCGGAATCATCGCACCGCACCACGGTCGGACTTGCCCGGCACCTCGCTGAAGGGATCCGATTCATCTCGAGGCAGCAGGTCGTGCTGGTATTGATGAGCCTGGTGGCAGTCAGCGCGTTTCTGTCGATGCCCTACAGCACCCTGATGCCGGTTTTCGCGAACGACGTCTTGTAGGAGAGCGCAAGCAGCCTGATCGCTCTTGTGTGCTACGCGCCGAGCTCGCTCCTGCGCTGCCAGGCGCCACAGGCCTTGCCGCTCGGCATCCTGCTGACGACGGTTGGGGTTGGCGCGTTGGTCGGCGCCCTGGGCGTGGCTTCACTTCCGAACGACGCGCGGCGCGGCCGCATCCTTACGGCGGGCAACCTGTTTTTTCCGGCCTCGCTGCTGCTCTTTGCGCTTTCCCGCTCTTTCGTGCTATCGGTGGTCTGCCTGCTCATTGCTGGCATCAGCTTCGTCGCGCAGAACGCGCTGGCGAATACGCTGATCCAGATTTCCACACCCGACTCGATGCGGGGCAGAGTGATGAGCCTCTACTCCCTGATCACGCAGAGCACCATGCGGATGGGCGCACTTCAGGCAGGCCTCTTCGCCGACCGAATCGGCGCGCCGCTGACCATCGCGCTCGGCGCCTCAGTGTCGCTGATCTATGGGCTGCTCGTCGCCCTGCGGTTTCCCCTCGTGCGTGAGATCAAGTAGACCCGCGACCGCCTCACCCCGCGGCGGAGGGCGCTGCGTCCGGGCCGTTCAGCACTCTGTTCAGCCCGGACGGCCGACCGCCCCCAGTGCGATGATCTACATTCGCGGTCCCACCACATTGATCGCGAATTCTTTGGCGCCCCAGATCTCGGCTGCCGTCTGCTTGCCGTTCGCTGCAGCGACAATCTCATCGAAAATGCGGCAACCCACGCTGCCCAACGGCTCTCCCTGCTCGACAATCGTCCCTGCATCGAGGTCCATGTCGTCAGCCAGCTTGCGGTACATCGCGCTGTTCGTGGCCACCTTGACCACGGGTGCGATGGGACAGCCGGTCGGAGACCCGCGGCCCGTAGTGAAGACAATCACCTGTGCGCCGCCCGCCACCATCGCCGTCACTGACTCCGGATCGTTGCCGGGCGTATCCATCACCACCAGCCCGCGCCGAGTCGGCCGCCAGGCGTAGGGGACCGCCTCTTGCACGATCGTGCTGCCGCCCTTGGCGATGGCGCCCAGCGACTTCTCTTCGACCGTCGTCAGGCCCCCCGCGATGTTGCCGGGAGTCGGCTGCGCGCCGCGCATGTCGACGCCCATGCGCGCCGCCTCGGCCTCGCGGCCCACGGTGAATTCGATCAACCGCTGTGCGGTTGCTGCATTGGCCGCGCGCGCCGCCAGGATGTGTTCGGCCCCGATGAACTCCGTCGTCTCCGAGAGGATCACCGTGCCGCCCGCGCGCACCAACAGGTCGCTCGCCACGCCGACCGCCGGGTTCGCCGTGATGCCGGACCATCCGTCGGAGCCACCGCACTCGACGCCCACGATCAACTCAGACAGCGGGACCCGCTCACGCTGCGTCCGCCCCACCTCTTGCAGCAGCTCGCGAGCCACGCCCAAGGCCCTGGCGTAGGCGGCGCGCGTGCCGCCCTCCTCCTGGATGGTGAGGCGGACGACGGGCAGCCCCTGCAAGCTGAGCCTCTCGCCCATCTCGATGGTCGGCATCGTCTCGCAGCCCAACCCGACCAGGATGGCCGCGCCCACGTTCGGGTGAGCGGCGAATTCCTCCAAGACGCGGCGTGACTGCGTCAGGTCGTCGCCGATCTGCGAGCAGCCCCAGGAGTGCGACAGCGCCACGACCTCCGGCAACGCCTGGCCGACGCGGTCGACGACGCTGTTCGCGCAACCGACGGTTGACATGACGAGGACGTGGTTGCGCACGCCGACGCGTCCATCACGGCGTCGATAGCCCATGAAGTGCGTGGCCGGCAGCTCGCCTGCATCGACGGTTTTCAGTTCGAACGCGGCCGCCGCACCCGCCACTTCGGTCGCCGGGGCGGCCGGACCCAGGTCGCCGCGGCCTCGCAGACTCTCGATGTTGTGGACATGGGCATGTTCGCCGGGGGCGATCGCAGACACTGCCCGTCCCACCGGCTGGCCGTACTTGGTAATGATGCCTCCACTAGAGATCGGCCGGCGAGCGAACTTGTGACCGAACGGAATCGGCTGCACGATGGGTATCATCTCTCCAACCACCTCGACGGCCTGGCCCGGGGACAGGTCGACGGCAGCGACGGCGACGTTGTCGTTGGGATGCATCAGAAGAGCTTGCACAACGTTGACTCCAAGTTTAGGATTGATCAAGGTGCCGGTGTCATGCTATCGGCACCGGAACCACCCCGACGGCTGACAGGCGGCGCTGCGCCTCCGCGTAGACGGAGCGGGAGAGCGGGCCGCGGCGGATGGCCTGCACATTCTCGGTCAGGTGCTCCGGATGGAGCGTGCCGACGATGATCGTGTGGGCAGACGGATGAGTCAGCGTGTAGCGCAGCAGGAACGACGTGCGTGATTCGCGTTCCGTTCGCAGCTCATCGAGATGGGCTGCTTCGAACTTGTCCCACCGATCGGCGCGGCCGAGTCGGACCCCGGGCTCGCCCTTGGCAACACCCCCGCGTACGATGACGCCCACGCCCGCCTTGCCGGTCTCACTGATCCACGCTTCGTGCTCGCGTTCCAGCGCCGAGTAGGGGATCTGGAAGCTGTCGAAGACCCCCCACCGCAGATACACGGGCAGGTGAGGCAGGGTCAAGGGTCCTGCCGATGAATTCCTCGCTGCGACCGTAGTCGTTGGAGGTGTCGATGAAGTTGATGCCGGCATCGAGCACGGCGTGAAGGATGCTCTTGGCTTGATCCTCGGTGACCGGCCGGCCACCCCAGACGCGCGTCCCGCGAATCTCCATCGCACCGAAGCCCAGCCGGGTCACCTCCAGCCCGGTGCGTCCGAGAATCGCCGTGGGGAGAACTGACGTCATGGCAACTTGCTCCTTCTTTCGAGCTCATGGCTCGTTCGACACTTGGTCAGTGCGGGCGCCGCGTGCTCGGGCACGAGGCCTCCACGTCTTGCGCGGGGCGACCTCACCTTGCAGCACCGACCCTTGACTGGCGAACTATAGCATGGAGGCGCAGACGGAGCAAGCTCATCTGCGCTGTTCCGAAGCGATGGCTGCTGGCCCCAGGTCTGTGGTAGAATGCACGCAATACGCACAGAGGAGCACGACCATGTCGCACGACTTGACCGAAATCACCCCCACTCAAATCTCAGACAATCCGTTCAAGCTCATCGGCAAAGACTGGATGCTGATTGCCGCCGGTGGCCTCGATGCCTTCAACATGATGACGGCCAGCTGGGGCGCCGTGGGCGAGCTGTGGAACCGGCGCGTGGCCATCTGTTTCATCCGGCCCCAACGCTACACCTTCGGCTTCATGGAGCGGTCAGCGATCTATACACTCAACTTCTTCGATGAGCTTTGGCGCCCTGCGCTGGATTTCTGTGGCAGCCGGTCCGGTCGCGAGGTGAACAAGGCGGCTGAGACGGGACTGACTCCGCTTGCTGGGGAGGGCGGCGCAGTCTACTTCGCCCAGGCGCGCCTGGTGCTGGAATGTCGCAAGCTGTATGCCCAGGACATCGATCCGGCGCGCTTCGTCGATCCGACGATTCCGCCCCAGACATACCCCACGCACGACTACCACCGCATGTATGTGGGTGAAATCGTGCGCTGTCTGAGCGCCGCTCAGAGAGCTTGATCGACCGCCGACGCGAACCTGGCATTGGCCGCGCGCAGCGCGCTTTCCGCGTCGAGGCCCCGTACTTGCGCCCACGCGACGATTCCGAACAGCGTCTCGCCGAGCACTTCGGCCGTGATCGGGGCATCGGCAGGCAGCGCAGCGAGCGCCGCCCAAGGCTGATCCGGCGCCTCCACCTTGCGCAGCCGCGACAGGCGATCGAGGTAGGCGTCCGCCTGAGCCAGCGCGGGCAGTCCTTTCGGGATGCCGGAGAGAGGCGAGCGCTTCTCCCCGTTATTCCTGCGCTCGGTGGCCTTGATCGCTTCCCAGTTGGCCAGCACCTCCGCTGTCCCGCTGACCGAAACGTCTCCGAAGACGTGCGGATGCCTTCGGATCAGCTTGTCCACGATGCCGGCAATGACGTCTCCGAACCGGAATCGTCCGTCCTCGGTGGCGATCTGCGTCTGCATCGCCACCTGCAGCAGGAGGTCGCCCAACTCCTCCCTGACCTTGGCCACGTCGTCGGCATCCAGGGCCGCCAGCAGCTCGTGCGCCTCCTCCAGCAGTGAGCTGCGCAGTTTGGCCCATGTCAGCTCCCGATCCCACGGGCAGCCCTCCGGCGCACGCAGGTGCGCGGCGACGTCCTGCAGTGCGTGATAGGCCGAGGGCGCGGGAACCGGCGGTATGAAGAGGGCCGTGGCGGCGGCGAAGGACGGTTGCACAGCGATCTCCGCCAGCGACGCAGCGTGCCGCTCACTCGAGCTGATGAGCGTTACTCGATGCTCAAGGGGGTACACCTGGGCCAGCACGGGCGCGCGCCGCGCGGCGACCCAACGGTCCGCGAAACCCACCAGCAGCGCCGGCTGTCCTGGATCCAACTGGGGGAAATAGGTCGATGCGACAGCCTCGGCTGACAGGAGCTGCAGGCTGTCGAGCGATTCAATGTCGAGGGCGCGCAGTGCGGCGTCGACCTGGGAGAGTGACAGGCGCATCCATGCCTCCACATGCTGGATGCGTGGATTATACCTCTTGGAGAGGCGGAGGCGAAATGGAGGCTCGCCCGGGGATCAAGCGAGCAGACCCGTCCCTGAGACGCCCGTGCGACGGAACTCAGGAACGGGTCGGTTCCCGAATGATGGCCGGCTGACCGGCCAGCCGAACTATTGCCCTTGGCCCTGATTCAGCACATCGGGCAGAATGCCGGTCTGGGATCCCGCCCGCACTTCCAGCGACGTCTCGAAGACGACGGCCGGCGCCTCATAGCCTGCCACAAGCTTCTCGTTGTTTTCCATTGTCCCTGTCTCCCTTGAGTGTTTGAGAATCGCAATGGTCACCCGGAGCTGCACCCGCCGCGTGCCACCGCTCTACGAACCTCTCGCTGCGGCTGCCTTCACCGCAGGGCCGACGACCGGTCAGCGGGCCGCGCCCGCATCAACGCCACCGCGCACAAGCGCCGTCGCTCAGACAAAGATAGCATGGAACCAATGCACGATGACACTAATTATACGGGTCGCCCATCAGTTGTCAAATACGAATGTGCGCACGAGCGACCCTTCCCGCCGGCGCGTCGCATGCCCGGCGGGCCGTTCGATGGTCAGGCCATCGCCCATGCGCGTTGTCGCCTGCGGCAGCGTCACGAGCGAGACGTTTCCCGCCGCCGCGCGTGGATCACCAGGCCGGTGACGCCCAGCGTCAGCAGCACGCCAACCACCGTCCGCATCGTCGCGTCCCGCTGCACCTTGGCATGGAACGCGGATACGCTCACGGCGGTGGGGGTCGAGCTGTACTGGAAGTAATCAGTCGTGTCGGTCGAGATCTTATGGCTGCCAGTGCCGGAGTTGGCCTTCAGGCGCACCTCATAGTTGTGGCCCGTCACCAGCCAGCTGTTCGACGCCGTAGGCAGAGCCAGAACATGGGTCATGGGATAGCCGCTGCCCGCCGCATAGGCCGTCCAGTCGTACCGATAGCCGCCGATGTCCGGCGTCCTGCCGACGGTGGCCGAGATATTGCTGTAGTACTGCTGGAGCCGGCAGACCAGGCTGGCGCTGCCGGTCGACACGGTGAGCGTGTAGTTGCAGCCTTCCTTGGTGCTGCTGTCGCCACTGATCGTGGCGACCACCGCATTTGCGGTTCGATCGAAGACCTCGATGACGAAGGTGGGGGCCCCCTGATCGAAGTCGTGCTCGTATTTCGGCGTCTCAGTGGCCAGCATGCTGAACTCGAGCAACAGGTTGGCGTCGCCGCTGGTCAGGACCGGTTTGTTGACGTTGATCCAGCCGCCGGCGTACTTGGTCGTTGTGCCGCCGCTGCCTGCGCCGGTCACGATGAAGCCCGTTCCCACATCCTGCGCGCTCGCCGTCGCCGCAGTGCATCCCGGCTTGGTGGCGTCGTAGGGGATCGAGCTGCCGACCAGGGTCGCTTGCTGCGTTCCGCTGTTGTCGTAGGCGTAGAGCTCCACACGGAGACTGGTGCCTGTCGAGATCTTGCCGATGCCCAACACGGCATGCACGTCGCCGCTGCTGCCGGAGCCGATCGGGAACGTGTTCTGCACCTCACCGAAGCCTTCGCGGTAGTCGCTGTTCGTGGAGGCCACCCCGAACAGGTTGAGATCCGCGATGGGTGCGTTAGTGGTCTCGTCCTTGGAGTTGCTTGCTCCGAACAGGTGCGTGGGCCCGCCGAAGGTGTGATCGATGAGCGTGCCCCCGCCGTATCCCGACACCAGGCGCACGCCGATTCGGTATGCACTGGTGGCGCCCGTGTGGTTCAGCAGTCCATTGATCTGGATGGCGTCATTCTCTCCGATCGATCCTGCCGTGCCCACGTCGGTCCGAAAGCACCAGGTGACGCTGCTGAAGCTGGCAGCGCTTGGCGCAGCCAGAGCTGCTTGGGCTGGCGCCAGGATCAGGCTCAAAATGGCTGCGACGGCGCCAACTCGACTGAGCAGTCGAAACAGCGACGTGTCGCGCATGGCCGCGAACGATCTCGAGACAACCATATGCTCCTCCTCGGTGGTGGATGCCATCACTGCTCCTGCTGCAAACACCAAAGGCTTCCGGGCCGGCGCAGCGAATCTGTACTCGCTAGTTCCACCACCCTGAGCTTCACAGCGAGGAGCCAGGAGACAGCGCATAGCAACCGCGAGCACGGCAGATCTCGCAGGCGATGGCTACCCTGAGACGAATCCCGGAACATACCGGAACATATCGGAAACGATTGGCGTAATGAAAGTATATCACGAAGTGCGCGAAAGGGCAAACTGCGGAAGGAAGCCATGCGTGCCATTCAACTTGGCGAATGTCGCGGCGGTAGCCGTGTGCCAGAAGCCGCCAGCCGACCCGATCAGCGCTGCAGCCAGTCCCGCAGCAGCGCCCACAACCGCTCGCCGGTGGACAGCGTGGTCGCACGGAGGTCACTCAGCGTCACAGCGGTCGGATTGAAGACCCAATTGGGGTCTTCGACCTCGCCCCCAGTAAGCCAGCCCGTAGGTTTGGTCCCAGGGGTGCACTGGCCATTGCCATCGATCGGACTCAGGCGAACCGGACATAGAAGCTCCCGGACTGCGCGCCCTCCAGCCCCCGCTGGCACCGACAGGGCGACATCGGGGGCGCCGCTGACGTCAAGGCCGCGCACCAGGTAGAAGCGGATCGCCGCTGGGTCGCCGGCAGCGTCTTCGTCCGTGCAGCTCACCACACGCCCAGGTTCGGCGCTGTGCGGATGCCAAGCAGCGCCGCCGGGAGGAGCGGGCAGTCCGCTGGGCTGCCCGCTCCTCCCGTTCGGGAGCTGGCGGCGGGGGGCAGCCCCCCAGACCACCCCCCCCGCCAGGG
>CAYRFV010000247.1:0-8502 GCA_964423545.1 uncultured Anaerolineales bacterium
GACGAACCGCCAGCGCGGCCGCGGCCTGCCGGAATATGAGCTGCTGGACACGGGCGTCTTCGACGAGGATCGCTATTTCGATGTCTTCGTGGAATACGCCAAAGCGTCGCCGGAGGATCTGCTCGTTCAGATCACCGTCCACAACCGCAGCCCGGAGCCGGCGACGCTGCACCTGCTGCCCACGCTCTGGTTCCGCAACGACTGGTCGTGGGGCGACGACGTGGCCCGACCGGCCCTGCGCCAGGCGGCTCACGACGAGACCGGCGGGATCGTGGTGCTGTGGCAGCGCGAGCTGGGCGAGCGCACCTTCTACGCAGCCGGGGCGGCCGAGCTGCTCTTCACCGAGAACGAAACGAACAAGCAGCGCCTGTGGGGCGCACCCAACCCGTCGCCATACGTGAAAGACGGCGTCAACAACTACCTCGTTCACGGCCAGCAGGACGCGGTCAACCCTGCGAAGACGGGCAGCAAAGTCGCGGCTCATTACCCGCTCACGCTGTCGGCCGGCGAGGCGCGCACGGTCCGCCTGCGCCTCGGCGATCAGCCGCCGGGCGAGCCGCCAGGAGCGATTGACGCGCAGTGCGGGGCCGCGTTCGACGCCGTCTTCGCCGCACGCCGCCAGGAGGCCGATGCCTTCTACGCGGAGGTCATTCCCGCCTCGCTCGATCCCGACGCAGCCAACGTCATGCGCCAGGCGCTGGCCGGGATGCTGTGGTCGAAGCAGTTCTATCACTACGATGTCACCCGCTGGCTCAATGAGCACGGCATCCAGCCCCGTAAGACCAATCAGCGCTCCAGCCGCAACGACCATTGGGGACACATGGTCAACGCCGACGTGATCTCGATGCCGGACAAATGGGAATATCCCTGGTACGCCGCCTGGGATCTGGCCTTCCACGTCACGGCGCTGACGCTGGTCGACGCCGACTTTGGCAAGCAGCAGTTGGAGCTGCTGCTGATGTCCCGCTACCTCCACCCCAGCGGCCAGATTCCGGCCTACGAGTGGAACTTCGGCGATGTCAATCCCCCCGTCCACGCCTGGTCGACGATCTACACCTACTTGCTGGACAAAGCGCAGCGCGGCGAGGGCGATCTCGCCTGGCTGGAGCGTTCGTTTCACAAGCTGCTGATCAACTTCACTTGGTGGGTCAACCGCAAGGACCGCGCCGGCAACAACGCGTTCGAGGGCGGCTTCCTGGGGCTGGACAACATTGGCGTCTTTGACCGCTCGTCCCCCTTGCCGACCGGCGGCTATCTGGAGCAGGCCGATGGCACCGCCTGGATGACCCTCTTCTGCCAGAACATGGTCGAGATCAGCGCCGAGCTGGCGCTAGCCAACCCGGCCTATGTCGAGCTCACGATGCGTTTCTTCGGCCACTTCCTCCTGATCGCTTCCGGCATGATCCGGCCGGGCGAGGAAGGCGGCATGTGGGACGAAGCGGACGGCTTCTTCTACGACGTGTTGCGCTTGCCGGACGGGCGCAGCGAACGGTTGAAGGTGCGCTCGATGGTCGGGCTGCTGCCCTTCTGCGCGGTGACCGTCTTCGACAAGAAGCTGGTCAAGCAGTACCCCGAGGTCGCCCCAACCATGCGCAAGGCGCTCCAGACACGCGCGGATGTGACGGCTTTCATCCACGATCCGCTGGAGCCGGGCTACAACGGGCGCCTCCTGGGGTCAGTGCTGAATGAAACCAATTTGCGCCGCGTGCTGAAGGTCATGCTCGACGAGCGGGAGTTCCTCAGCCCCTTTGGCATTCGCGCCCTCTCGCGCGTTCACGGGGATCACCCCTACGTCTATCGGGTCGGCGATCAGGAGTACCGGGTGCCCTATCTCCCCGGCGACTCGAACGACGGCATGTTCGGCGGCAACTCCAACTGGCGCGGCCCGATCTGGATGCCGGTCAACCTGCTGATTCTGCGGGCGTTGCTGCAATACTACTTGTACTACGGCAACGCGTTCACCGTCGAATGCCCGACGGGCTCAGGCCAGCAGATGACCCTCTACCAGGTGGCGGAGGAGATCGGACGCCGGCTGTCCAGCATCTTCCTCCAGGATGAGCAAGGACGCCGGCCGGTGCATGGCGCGGCGCGCAAGTTCCAGGAAGATCCCCTGTGGCGCGACTACCCGCTGTTCTATGAGTACTTCCACGGTGACAGCGGCGCAGGGATCGGCGCCAGCCACCAGACGGGCTGGACCGGGGCCATCGCGCGGATCATGCGCCTCTTTGCCGTCGCTGAAGCCGAGCAGGTGCTCGAACAGGGCAAGGGCGAAGCGGCGGCCGTATCCGGCGCCTGAGGTCACGCCATGGCAAGTCCCAATCGTATCACGACCTACATCGGCACCTACACCCGGCGCGAGTCCTTTGTCGACGGCAAAGCCGAAGGCATCTACATCTACCATCTGGACCTGCGCTCCGGTGCGTTGACCTACGCCGCCACCGTGGCCGGCCCCGGCACACTCAACCCGTCGTTCGTGACCCTGAGTCCGGACAAGCGCTGCCTGTTCGCCGTCAACGAGATCACCGGCGGCAAAGGCCCGCACGGGACCGTCAGCGCGTTCGCCGTCGATCCGGCCAGCGGGCATCTGACCTACCTGAACCAACAATCCACCTGCGGCCTGGCGCCCTGCTATGCCAGCGTCGATCCGGCAGGGCGCTACTGCCTGGCGGCCAACTACGAGACCGGCAGCCTGTGTGTGTTGCCGATCCGCCAAGACGGATCGCTGGGCGAGGCAACCGGCGTTGTTCAATTCTCCGGTTTCGGCCCCAACCGGGAGCGCCAGGAAGACCCGCACGCCCACATGGTTTTGCCCAGCCCCGATGGCCGCTTCATCCTGGCCGTCGACCTGGGCGCTGATCGGTTGATGGCCTTCCGGCTTGACCCGGAGCGGGGCACGCTCAGCCCGGCCGAGCCGCCCTGGACGGCGCTGCCGCCTGGCTCAGGCCCGCGCCACCTGGCCTTTCACCCGCAGCAGCCCTTCGCTTACGTCATCAACGAGCTCCAGTCCACGGTCACCGTGGCGCGCTATGACGAGCAGCGGGGCGCGTTCGAGGCGCTGCAGACCCTGTCGACCCTGCCCGACGGCTTCACGGGCCAGAACCTGGGCGCGGAGATCGTGGCGGCGCCCTCCGGCCGCTTCGTCTACGCCTCCAACCGCGGGCACGACAGCCTGGCCATCTACGCCGTCGACCAGGCGAGCGGCCGGTTGTCGCTGGTTGGGCACGAGTCGACGCAGGGCGTCGGGCCGCGCGCGTTCACCATCGATCCGTCCGGCGCGCTGCTGCTGGCGGCCAACCAGGACACGGACACCGTGGTCATGTTCTGGATCGACCCAGACGCCGGGACGCTGCGGCCAACCGGCCACGTGGCCGCCGTGCCGACGCCGGTTTGCCTGCAACTGGCTAGCGTTTGAGACCAATCTGTCAGTAGATCATTGAGGAGATATACCCCCATGAAAGCTATCACCGTCGAACCCAAGACCCCAGGGTCGGCGCGCTATGAAGATTTCCCAGAGCCTGATGTGAGCGAGGGCTCGGTGCTGGTGGAAGCCGTGGCGGCCGGCGTCTGCGGAACCGACGTCGAGATCGTCGAGGGCAAGTATGGCTGGGCGCCGCCGGGAGCGCAGCGCCTGGTGCTGGGCCACGAATCGCTGGGCCGCGTCATCGACCCGGGGCCACGCAGTTCGCTCAAGGCGGGCGATCTGGTGGTCGGCAACGTGCGCCGTCCCGATCCGGTTCCCTGCCCCAACTGCGCGGTCGGCGAGTGGGACATGTGCAGCAACGGCCAGTACACCGAGCGCGGCATCAAGGAGATCCACGGCTTTATGTCGCAGCGCTGGCGCAGCGAGCCCGATTATCTCATCAAGGTTGACCCGTCGCTGGGTATCCTGGGCGTGCTGCTGGAGCCGATGACGGTGATCACCAAAGCGCTGGAACAGGTCCACCTGGCCGGCCAACGCGCCTTCTGGGAGCCCAAAACCGCGTTGGTGACCGGCGCCGGGCCGATTGGCCTGCTGGCGGCGCTGCGCCTGAAAGCGAACAACCTGGATGTCCACGTGCTCGATCGCGCTGAAACGGGACCGAAGGCCGACCTGGTGCGCGCCCTGGGTGGGACCTATCACTCGGGCCGGGTGACGGATCTCGATATCGAGCCGGACATCATCGTCGAGTGCACCGGCGTTGGCGCGGTGATCGCCGACTCGATCCAGCAGATCGGGTCGGGCGGGATCATCTGTCTCACCGGCATCGGCGCCGGCGGCGCCGCCAGTGGGGCCGTGGCCGATGTCGCCGCGCAGGTGGTGCTGAAGAACAATCTGATTGTCGGCAGCGTGAATGCCAACAAGCGGCACTGGTACAAAGCAGGTCAAAACCTGGCCCGCTCGGATCGGGCGTGGCTGAGCCGGGTGATCACCCGGCGTGAGAAGCCGGAGAACTTCCAGCAGGCGCTGGAGCGACAGCCCGACGACGTCAAAGTCATCATTCAGTTCAGTGAAGTCTAAAGGAGGCTGCCATGAGTACCATGATGGCGCCCAACGTGCTCGGTGTGGGTGCGCCGGGCCGCCGCACAGTCTACAGCATGTGCGGCATGTGCGCAGTGCGCTGCCCGATGGAGGTGACGGTCGAGAACGGGCGAGTCACCTGGCTGCAGGGCAATCCCAACGATAAGGCCCTCGGCGCCAGCCTCTGCGCAAAGGGGGCAGCCGGCCTGGCGCTGGAATATGGCGACGACCAGCGTCCGCAGACGCCGCTGATCCGCATGGGGCCGCGCGGCAGCGGCCAGTGGCGGCGCGCCTCCTGGAACGAGGCCCTCGACTACATCGCTGACAAGCTGCATGAAACCATCGACGAGTTTGGCGGGCGCGGCATCGCGCTGTCCGACCGCGGCGGCCCCTTCAACGACCTGACCCGCACCTTCGTGTATGCGCTCGGCTCGCCCAACTACTTCAACCACGACGCCGGCTGCGGCGGCAACGTCCACAACGCCGCCATCTCGATCTACGGCTTCAGCCACGAAGGGCTGATGTTCGACTACAAGAACGCCAGGCATCTGGTGCTCTATGGTCGCAACATCGTCGAGTCACTGATGGTCAAGGAGGCCAAAGCCTTCATGGCTGCGGTCAGCAACGGCATGCGCGTCACCTACATCGACCCGCGCGCCACCATCACCGCCTGCAAGGCCACCCGCTACTGGCAGGTGCGCCCCAACAGCGACTATGCGCTCAACCTGGCCATCATCCACGAGGTGCTGGCGCAGGAGGCCTACGACAAGGAGTTCGTCGCCCGCTACGTCACCGGCATGGACGCCCTGCGAGAGGCGGTGCGAGAAACGACGCCGGAGTGGCAGGAGCGTCACACCGGGGTCTCAGCCAGCCAACTGCGCGCCTTCGTCGCCGAGATCGTCGGCCAGGCGCCGTGCGTGATCTTCCATCCCGGCTGGATGACGGCGCGTCACAAGCAATCGTTCTATGTCAGCCGCAGCGCGCTGATCCTGAACGCTCTGATGGGCAACATCGAGACCCCCGGCGGCATCGTGCTGGGCAAGACGCCCGAGTTCTACGGGCGCAAGAGCCTCAACCATCTGCTCAAGCGGGCGCCCGAAGTCACCGAGCCGCGCGTCGACGGCGCGGGCACGACCCGACCGCAGTGGGACCCGGAGAT
Organism: uncultured Anaerolineales bacterium; assembly: GCA_964423545.1. GTDB lineage: Bacteria > Chloroflexota > Anaerolineae > CG2-30-64-16 > CG2-30-64-16 > JALOOE01. The sequence continues at coordinate 5,658 of CAYRFV010000247.1, forward strand.
CGGCATGGTGCATCAGGCCTTTGCCGCCATGGAGACGGGGCAGCCCTACGGCATCGGCGCCTACTTCGCCTATCGCCACGATCCGCTGACCGGCATGCCCGACCCGGAGACGACCAAACGCGCGCTGGACAAGCTGAAGCTGCTGGTCTCCGTCGACGTGCGCTACTCGGAAACCGGCTGGTTCTCCGATGTCATCCTGCCCGAAGCGACCTACCTGGAACGCGCCAACATCCTGGCGCAGATGAACGGCCCGGCGCCGGTCTTCGCCATGCGCGACCAGACCATTGCGCCGCGCTTTGACAGCCGCCCGGCCTGGTGGATCTTCCGCGAGATCCTGCGCCGTGTCGATGGGCTTGCGCCAAGCGCAAAGGATGCGCTCGACTTCGAGACCATCGAGGAACTCTGGAACTACCAGCTCGATGGCACTGGCGTCACCGTCGCCGAGATGCGCAAGACGGGCGTGGTCGCGCTGGCCGGCGCGCCCAAGCTGACGCCGCGCGACTTGCTCACCTTCCCCACCCCTTCGGGCAAGATCGAGATCGAGAGTACGCTCCTGCAGCGGGCCGGGCTGCCCAGCCTGCCGCCCTACACGCCCAAGACCGCGCCGGCTGACGACCGCTTCAACTTGCTCTTTGGCCGCACGGCGACGCTGGCGCACGGCCAATCGCTCAACAATCCCCTGCTCAACGAGATCGCGCCGGAACAGGTGCTCTGGATCCATCCCGACCGCGCCCGGCCGCTGGGCATCGGCGACGGCGACGAAGTCGAAGTCAGCGGCGACGGCGGCTACACGGGCCGGCTTCGGGCCAACGTGACGCCCTGGATCCATCCCGACGCAGTCTTCATGTTGCATGGCTACGGCGCGACCGTGCCGCTGGCCACCCGCGCGCTCGGCCTGGGGGTGGCGGACCAACGCCTGCAACAGGGCAAGCTCTATGACTTCGACCCGGCCGGCGGCGGTTGCGCCATGACCGAGACCATCGTGCGCGTTGCGCCCGCCGCGGCGAAAGGAGGCAACCAGTGAGCACCTACATCCTGCACCACGACGAGACGAACTGCATCGCCAGTCAAGCCTGCGAAGTGCATTGCAAGAGTAACAAGGAGCTCGGCCCCGGGCCGGACCCGTGCAAGATCATCACCCTGGAACCGGTTGACGTTGGCGGGCTGCCGCGCATGCGCATCGCCTTCATGCCCTGCTTCCACTGCGAGGACCCGTGGTGCGTCCGCGCCTGTCCCACGGGTGCGATGCAGAAACGTGAGAAGGACGGCATCGTCCACGTCGAGGCCAGCCGCTGCATCGGCTGCAAGAGCTGCATCGCGGCCTGTCCCTGGGGCACACCGCAGTGGGACCCGGTGACGCGCAAGGTGGTCAAGTGCGACTACTGCATGGATCGCGTCGATGCTGGCTTGCAACCGGCCTGCGTCACCAAGTGCGTGACCGGCTGTCTCTCCTTCGGCGTCGCCAACGAGCTGCCCGACCCGCGCCGCGAGCGCTATGCCCGCCTGATCTTGGCCGAACCGCTGAGCGGCGGTGAGGAGGCGCCATGAGCGAGCGCTTGCCGCCCGCGTGGCTCGACATCGACGCGGCGACGCTGGCGGGCGCCCTGCCGCCCGCGCAGACACTGGAAGCCGCGCTGCCGGGCCTCGCTCAGGCGCAGTCGCTGACGCCCGCGCAGCGCTTGCAGCGGGTGCAGGCCTCGGGCCTGGCCGAATGCGGCGGCGCCGGCGAGCCGATCTACCTGGCCTGGAGGCAATTCCTGCGCGGCCATGGGCCATCGGTGCTGGTGATCGACGCGACCGCCCTCGACAGCCGGGAACTGGGCGCGGCCGCCGTACTCGACGGCGCGTCCTGGTTGCTGGCCGAGGGCGTGCTGATCGCGGCCAGCCTGCGCGACAGCCGCACCGTAGAACTGCGCCTGCCCGCCGAGCTGACGGGGCACGAGGCGGCCTTTCTGAACACCGCCGAAGCGATCCAACGCCTCAAGCGGGCGGCTGTGCCCCACATCGAATTGGAAGTGCAGCGCGCCAGCCGTCCCAGCTACTGGGCCGAGAGTCAGGCCAGCGACAGGTCGCGGCTGGTGCATACGCCGGAGACCTGGTGCCGGGTCGCCCTGCTCTTTGCCGGCGCGCCGGACCTCGATGGGTCGCTGCTGACGCTCCGGCGCGGCCTGAAACAGCGCGGCCTGGTCGAGCTGGATCGCGCCGGCAACCTGCGCCGGCAGATCGACGGCTGGGGCGGCGGCGTCGAGGTGACAGGCCAGGAAGCCGTGCTCGCTTTCGACGACGGCCTGGGCGGCTTCCTGCCGCTTTCCCAGGCCGACCTGGCCTGCGACCCGCTCACGTTGGCCGCGGCCGGCGTCATCCCAGCGCCGGCCAGCCTGATGGTGATGGCCGAGGGCGTGTGCGTGGTCAAGCAGACCCGCCGTGCGCTCTACCGCCACTGGCTGCTGGCCGAAGGCGAAGCGACGCCGGCGCAGGCGCTGCTGGCGCGCGCGGCGCGGCTGACGACCGAGATCACCCTCGGTCGCGGGGATCCAGGCCATCTGGTTGCGCTCGACGAAGTGGCGCTGGAGTTGGCGGCGCAAGGGCTGGCGGCCGCCTGGCCGCTGGGCAGTTCCCTGCGCTACTATCGCAGCCAGTGGGAAAGCCATGTGCGCCGCACCTCCTGTCCAGAGGGCGTCTGTCTCAATCTGCCGCATCATGCTGCGCCGTGCCATCAGACCTGTCCGGCCAACATCGACATCCCCAGCTTCATCGCCCACCTGGGCCACGGCGACTACCGCGCCACCATCGAGGTCATCCGCCGCGACAACCCGCTGCCGTTGACCTGTGGCCTGGTCTGCCC
>CAYRFV010000248.1:0-8470 GCA_964423545.1 uncultured Anaerolineales bacterium
TGCTCCATATTCTCCATCCGCGCGATTACCTCTACCTGCTGCACTGCCCGTGCTCGGCCTCTGCGGCGCTGTCCCTCCAGGGCGATAGCGCCATCTGTTCGCGGTGCCATCGGCGGTTCCCGATTCGCGAGCGCTGCATCCTCGATTTGGTGGATGTGGCGACGCTGGATGCCGAGACCGCCCGGGAGCTGAAGGGGAACACTCACCGTGCGACCCCCGAACAGCTTGCAGCCTGGGTCGCAGCTGAGCAAAGCAGCGGTTGGACCGGGTACTATGCACACAGCCGCAAGCATTCGATGGAGCTGCTTGCCCGGCGTCTGCGCGACGCGGGGATTGACACCCTTTTCTCTTTGGGTTCAGGAACTGGGCGGGAGATCTTCTATCTCCAGCAGTTCATGCATCTCAAGCGGGTTTACTGCTCCGACCTTTCCGCTACGGCCCTGGAAGTGATACCCCGCCGGTTGGCGCCTTTCGAGATCGAGGTCGGACTTTTTGCCGCAGACCTGGTGCAAGCGCCCATCGCGGTGAAGGACATCCCGATCCTCGTCGTCAACGCGCTGCACCACACCCGGGACATGCACGCCACGCTCACGGTGCTGCTGCAGAAGGGATATTGCGACATCTTCCTGGTTGAGCCGGCGAGCAACTTCCTGATTCGCACGTTGGCGCGCCTGGGTCTCGCTCAGAGGGTCGAGTATTCCGGGGTCAAGCCGGGGCGTCTGGAGATCCCCAGGCTGCGCGCCTTCTGTCGCGAGCATGGCTATCGCGTGTCCCTGGCAACCTTGTGGATGTTTCCCCAGGACTACTTCGAGAGGATCTTTGGCGCCTCCCCACGCGTGCAGCAGGTCTTGATCGGAGGGCTCACCGTCTTCTCGCGGGCCGCCAACTGGATCCATTTCGGCAACACCACGGTGGCGCACCTGCGAAGAGCCGATGCGGGCGGGGGCGCCATACCAGAGGACGGACTGTCGGACGCGCGCGCTGCGCGTTCGGCTGCCGATCTACAGAGGTCGATAAGGACGAGTCAGTATGTTCAGTAAATCGAATCGGATCACACAAGAAACGGTCCTCAACGCGCTCCGCGGCGTCCAGGAACCGGAGTTGCACCAGGACCTCGTGGCCCTGAACATGGTCAAGGACATCTTGATCGAGGACAGCAAAGTCACGTTCACGATCACATTGACCACGCCCGCATGTCCGCTGCGCCATCAGATTGAAGCCGAAACGCGCGCCGCGGTGCTGAAGTTGCCCGGCGTGCGCACAGTTGAGGTGAAATTCGACGCCCAGGTGCGCGGCGATCACCGTATTCCCACGCGGCTCAATGTCCCGATCAAGAACATTGTTGCCGTCGGCAGCGGCAAGGGCGGGGTCGGCAAGACGACGGTGGCTGTCAATCTGGCCGCGGCGCTCGCACAGATGGGTGCGAAGGTCGGCATCCTGGATGCGGACATCTACGGGCCGAACGTGCCGATCATGTTGGGGGTGGACAGCCTGCCGCCGCTTACCGGCGAACAGATGACCCCCGCATTCGCTTATGGCGTCGAGATCATGTCCATCGGCTTCTTGGTGCCTGACGGTGAGGCGCTGATCTGGCGCGGCCCGATGTTGCACAAGGCGATTCAGCAGCTCTTCACGGATGTGGCGTGGGGTGCGCCGGCCGGCGCCAAAGGGGGCCTCGACTACATGATCGTCGATCTGCCGCCTGGCACAGGAGACGCCCAGCTCAGCCTGGCGCAGCTCGTGCCGCTGACCGGCGGCATCATCGTCAGCACGCCGCAGGAGGTGGCGCTGTCAGATGCTCGCCGCGGGTTCACGGCATTCCAGCGGTTGAGCGTGCCCGTGCTCGGCATTGTCGAGAACATGGCGGGGCCGGTGTTCGGTTTTGGCGGCGGCGAGCACGCCGCCGAGGCGCTCGGCGTCCCGTTCCTGGGCCGCATCGAGTTGGAGCCGGAGATTCGCGAAGGCGGCGATGCGGGCAAACCGGCGGTTGCCTGCTGCCCCGAATCCCCCCAGGCTGAGGCGTTTCGCGCCATCGCGCGCAAGGTTGCCGCGCAAGTCAGCGTGCTGAACGCGCGCCGGCCCCCTGCGCCCAAAACACCGATCAAGCTCGAGCTGTAGACGAAGACCGGCCGACGACGGGCTGCGACCGCCCATCGCCCCGTCGTCACCTCACGCAAAGGAGCTGAGCGGCCATGGAGTCGTTTCCCGTACGTTACAGCTATTGGAACATCCCCGTATCGCTGCGGGTCGTCTTCTTCGGCACGATGGCGATTGCCGTGGCGTTTCTGTGTTACGGCACGGTGCAGCGCGTTCGGCTGTGGCGCAAGGGACAGCCGGAGATAGGCTTCGATCGCCCCCGGCGCCGTATCGGGCGCGTCCTGAGATATGCCGTCGCCCAAGTCCGTATTCTCCGTCAAGGTTACCCCGCAGCCATGCACCTGGGCATCTTCTGGGGTATGACGCTGCTCTTCATCGGCACCGTGTTGGCGACGCTCGACACGGATCTCTTCGAGTTGATCCTGGATGCCAAGCTGCTGCAGGGCGACTTCTATCTGCTCTACAAAGTCGTGCTGGACCTGGCTGGTCTGTTCGTCCTGATCGGCCTGGGGTTGGCGATCTATCGCCGCTACGTCGTGCGTCCCGACTATTTGAACACCGATTGGCGCTTCCATCTGACGCTGCCACTGCTGGCGCTCATCATTCTGACCGGTCTTCTGGTCGAGGCGCTACGCCTGGCAGCCATGCAGCCGCCTTGGGCGCCTTTCTCGGTCATCGCCTATCCGATTAGCCTGCTGCTGCAAGGATTGTCTGAAAGCACGCTGCTCGTCGTGCATCGCAGCCTGTGGGTGGGTCATTTCCTTGTGGTCGCAGCCGGCATCGCTGCCGTGCCCTGGACGAATCTCTTTCACATCGTCTCGTCGCCCGCGAATGTCTTTGTCGCGCCGTGGCGGTCGCGCGGCGCGCTCAGACCGATCGACAACCTGGAGCAGGCCGAGACGCTGGGGGTCAGCAAGCTTGCCGAATTCCCCTGGCCGCGGCTCATTAACATGGATGCCTGCACCGAATGCGGGCGCTGCCAGGCGGTCTGCCCGGCGCATGCTGCACGGCAGCCGCTCAGCCCGAAGCAGCTCGTGCTCGATCTGCGCGCGGTGCTGCCGGCCCTGGGCAGGCAAGGCCACAGTGGAACAACCGACAAGCCCGCTGAAGCTGTCCGCACTTCTGCTCCTCACCAACTGGTCGGCGAGGTCATCCAGCACGAGACCCTTTGGAGTTGCACGACCTGCTATGCATGCGTCTACGAGTGCCCGGTGTTGATTGAGCATGTGGACGATATCATCGACATGCGGCGCTATCTGGCGTTGGCCGAAGGCGATCTCCCCGGCAGTCTGGCCTCGACTCTCACCAATATCGAGCGCGCTGGCAACCCATGGAAGCAGCCCAAGCGCAGACGCGCGGCCTGGGCGCAGGGGCTCGGCTTCGAGGTCCCTGTCATGCGCGATCGGGGGGAGGCGGATGTGCTGTGGTGGGTCGGTTGCGCGGGAGCATACGATCCGCGCAATCAGAAAGTGACGCGCGCAATCGCGCGTATTCTCAGCGCCGCCGGGGTCGACTTTGCCATCCTGGGCGATGAGGAGACCTGCACCGGTGATGCGGCCCGCCGCGCCGGCAACGAATACCTGTTCCAGACGCTGGCGCAATCCAACATCCAGACGCTCCGCCAGTACAAGTTCCGTGTCATCCTCACCCAATGCCCGCACTGCCTGAACACCCTGAAGAACGAGTACCCTCAGTTCGGCGGCGCGTACAACGTCGTTCATTACACCGAATACATCGAGCAGCTGCTGCGCGCAGGTAGAGTAGGGGTTTCGGTTGGGGACGGGACGCGGCTCGCGTTCCACGATCCGTGTTACCTGGGGCGATATAACGACATCTACGACGCGCCGCGCGCGCTGATTGCTGCTGCAGGGATGAAGCTGACCGAGCTGCAGCGATCGCGCGATAGGGCGATGTGCTGCGGCGGGGGCGGCGCGCGTGTCTGGATGGAGGACGAAGGGGAGGTGCGCGTCAATCGCAACCGCCTCGCACAGATCAGGGAGACGGGAGCACAGCAGATCGGCGTGGCGTGCCCATTCTGCCTGATCATGCTGGAAGATGCCCGCAGCGCGGTCGGCGCCGAGGATCTGGTGATCCGTGATGTGGCCGAGCTCGTTGCGGACGCGTTGGCGGTCGAGAGCCGACCCGCAGCCTCGTGAGGCAGTTGCCCGGCAGCACCCTCGAGCATCTGGCCCGCGGCGCCGGCCGCCCTGCCTGCCGTGCCGAGTGATGCCGGTCAGGACGAGCGCCTTGTTCCCGCCCCACGATGTGCCTTTCGGCCGATGACAGCTGCCTGCCAGTCGTGTATGATCTGATCCGCAGGGCTGAAGTGCGCATCGGCGAGTCGTCGCCTGGAGAGGCGAGGACGCCATGGCAGCCGGATCAGGAGCGATGAACGATGACGAGCCTAGGTGAAATCACTGAGGGCAGCTCTCCTCAAAATCGTCCCCCATTTCTCTACGAGATCCGGGTCAAAGGACGCCTTTCCGATGAGCAGTGGACCTCGTGGTTCGACGATCTGTCGGTGACTGTCGACCAGGGCGAATCGACGCTGCGCGGCAAGGCGGCGGATCACGCTGCGCTCTATGGGCTATTGGCGCGGCTGCGCGACCTGGCGATCCCTCTGATCTCGGTCCGGGTTCTTGACGCCGAGGCTCAACGCAGGTTAGTGGTTGCCGGCCGTCGATACGATCTCGCGCTCAACGGGCTCCTGGTGTTGCTGTACTTGCTGCTGTTGGGTGGGTTCGTTGCCATCACCGTCTTCGTGGCGCCCGTGATCAACGTGGCGCTGGCGCTCGCGCTGCTATTGGCGCTGCTGGGCGCGCTCGCGCACGCATTCTGGCTGTGGAGCAGTGCGGGAGCGTGGCGGTGGATTGCCTATGTCACCTGGCCGGCCGCAGCACTCACGTTCCTCATCTTCATTCCCGTCTCAGGGCTCTTGCCTCCGGCGCTGGGCATCGCCATCATGCTTCTTCTGCTGGCGGGAGGGCTTTCCTATGTTCTCTTCTTCATGCGGCGTCACCCGGAGGAGATGAAGAGGCGCCTGGTCGACGGCGCCACTGGTCTGTCCCGACTGAGAGGGTGGGCGAAGGGTGTCCGCCCGATAGGCCAGGGTCGTGAGCCCGGAACCTCGGAGCAGGGGAACGGCTCAGCAGACTGAGGCGATGCTGGCTGGTGCAATGGCCTTCGAAACCTTGCTCTCAACCAAGCTGCAACTCCCAGTGGCCCGGCCGAATCTGGTCGCACGTCCGCGCCTGCTCGCGCGGCTCTCCGAAGGGCTCCGGCTTGCCCGCCGGCTGACGCTGGTGTCTGCGCCGCCCGGGTTCGGCAAGACAAACCTGATCTGCAGCTGGGTCGCCAGTCTGGATCGCCGTACTGCCTGGTTGACGCTCGATGAGGGCGACAATGACCCCGATCGGTTCCTGTCCTACCTGATCGCCGCGCTCAGCCGGGTCGACGAGCGCATCGGCGATGAACTGGCGCAGCCTGTGTCATCCGCGCCACACGAGGAACGGTTGACCGCGGTCATCAATGGTTTGGCCTCGGCCGGCCTCCCGTCGCTGCTTGTCTTGGATGACTATCATGTGCTTCGCAGTTTCGCCGTGCACGAGCTGGTCGCCTTCCTCCTGGCAAATCAGCCGCCCGGCTTTCATCTGGTCATCGGCTCCCGCGAAGACCCGCCCCTGCCACTCGCCCGGATGCGCGCTCGCGACCAGGTGACTGAGGTGCGTGAGCATGCCCTCCGCTTCAGCGTCGAGGAAGGCGGCGCCTTTTTTTCGCGGACGATGGGCCTCAGCCTTTCGCCCGAAGCGGTCGTCACTCTCCTGTCGCGCACCGAGGGGTGGGTGACCGGTCTCCAGCTGGCTGGGGTGGCGCTGTCTCAGATTGCAGCAGGATCACAGCCCCAGCGCGCGATCGATGCTTTCGTCGAAGCCTTTGCCGGCGATGATCGCTACATTGTGGACTACCTGGTGGCCGAAGTGTTGGACCGCGAACCGGAGCCAGTGCGCAGCTTTCTGCGGCGGACCTCCATTCTTGAACGCCTCTCCGCGCCGCTTTGCGACGAACTGACCGGTCGAAGCGATTCTGCGCAGGTTCTTGACCATCTTGAGGCTGCGAATCTCTTTCTGCTGCCGCTGGACAACCGCCGCGAGTGGTTTCGATACCATGGGCTGTTCGGTGAGGTGCTGCGGCTGTCGCTGTCCACGCAGGAGCAGATCGATCTGCACCGGCGATCTGCTGGCTGGTTCGAGGTGCACGGATGGCCCGAATCGGCCGCCCACCATGCTCGCCGGGCCGCCGAGCTGCCGGGCCGCTTCGGCGGAGGGCGGAGTCCTGCCTCCACCCCTCAATCGCTGGTCGAGCCGCTCAGCGAGAGGGAGCTGGAAGTGCTGCGCCTGATCGCCGCCGGCCTCTCCAATCAGGAGATTGCCGATCGCCTCGTCATCGCCCAAGGCACCGTGAAGCGTCACATCAATAACATCTACGGTAAGCTTCAGGTCGGCAGCCGAACCCAGGCTGTTGCGGCCGCTCGCGATCTCCACATCCTCTAGTCGAATACACCCCCTGCAGCGGATATGTGTCCGTGAGTGTATCTTTCGGCTGACCACACTGCACCCCCTGGCTCGCTATCCTCAGCACATCAGACTGAGTGTAGCCAGGAGGCGCAATCATGTTTCAACACATCACGAATCGAGCGGGGCGGCGGGTCGCCGCGCTGTACGGTCGAACCATGCTCCGGATGCAGGTCGAATGGCAGTCTCCTCTGCCGGACGGCCCCAAGATCATTGCAGCGAATCATCCATGCACCGCCGACCCTTTTCTGCTGATGGGCCTGGTCGATGAACCGATGAGCATCCTGATCACGGAGTCGTGCTTCAAGCTGCCCGGACTGGGCGCATTCCTGCGTGCGGCAGGTCACGTACCGGTGGTGCACGCAAACGGTAAGGCCGCGCTGGAACAGGGTGTACGGTTGCTGCGAGGTGGGCAGACTATAGCGATCTTCCCAGAGGGCGCGCTGAGCCCACTGGATCGGATCGGCCGCGGCAGCTGTCCGCCCCACACCGGGGTGGCGCGTTTGGCGCTGACAACCGGGGCGCCGGTGATCCCGCTGGGGATCTGCCTTGACTCCGCGCAGATCCTCCATCGCGACTCCGAGATCGATGGGGTGACGGAGCACATCCGCTGGTATGGCCGCGGTCCCTACTTCGTCACGATCGGCGCTCCCCTGCTGCTGTCCGGCAGCGTGGAGGACCGGGAAGGTGTGCGGGCAGCGACTTCCCAGGTCATGGACCGCATCGTAAGCCTGGCGCGGCACAGCGCTTTGCGCATGCGCACGGAGACCGAGCCCAGCGTTCGAGGCGCGTGGCTGCCGGACTTCGGCCGGGTCTAGAATGCCTGCGTCGAGCGCCGGGAAAACTGGGCAACGGACATGAGCGGATCGCCCCGCAAGCCGCCTGCGCTGGATGTGCTATACTGGTGACTGCTGCATCACGTGCATTGAGCAGCGCAGGTTGCAGTCCCTGCTTCACTACCTGCTGTTTGTATGCCATCGCGGAGCAGATATGGCCACAGAAGTTCTGATGCCCCAACTGGGCGAATCGATCGTCGAAGGCACGGTGGCTCGCTGGCTGGTAGCCGTGGGCCAGCTAGTTCAGCAAGATCAGCCTTTGCTCCAGATCACGACCGATAAAGTGGACACGGAGCTCTCGGCGCCCGCTCGCGGCGTCTTGGCCGAAATCCTGGTCACCGAAGGGCAAACGGTGGCGAAGGGGACCGTGCTGGCGATCATAGAGGAGGCGACAGACTTTCGAGGGTCGGTGGCGGACGGACGGCAACAGGCGCCTGCCGTCCGCTCCGTGACGGCCTCATCAGTCTTTGCTTCTCGATCCGCCCCTGGGCTCGCCTTCATCACGCCGGCCGTCAGCCGGCTTGCTGTGGAATTGGGCGTCGATCTGGCCCAGATCATCGGCACGGGTGCGGGCGGACGAATCACGAAGAAGGATGTCCTGGCATACGTGGCGACGCCCGCGCCGCGTGAGCCGCTTGCCGGTCCGGACGCGTCCCCTCTCGCCACCGAGCCTGCGGCGAATGCCCCTCCATCCCCCGATGCGCCCCAACCGGGGGATCGCTCGGTCGTGCCACTTTCGCCGATGCGTCGCGCCATCGCCCGCAACATGGCGCTCAGCGTGCAGACCGCACCCCAGGTGACCACGGTCATAGAGGCCGACCTGACCCAAGTTGTGGCTGTCCGGGGGCGACTGTCCGAGGAGTTCGAGCGACAAGGGGTCCGGCTCACCTTCACGCCGTTCTTCGCCACGTCCGCTCCCGGCACCGGCTGCACGGGAGCCCCGGTCCGCGCTGGCGTTGCTTCCAA
>CAYRFV010000249.1:0-8456 GCA_964423545.1 uncultured Anaerolineales bacterium
CACCTGATCGTCTACGGCGGACGCGGACGGGCTGCGCGCAACTGGGAATGCTTCGACACGATCCTCGACAGCCTGCGCGGCCTGGAACCGGACGAGACGCTGCTCGTCCAATCGGGCAAACCGGTGGCCATCTTCAGAACTCACGAAGACGCGCCGCGCGTGCTGATCGCCAACTCCAACATGGTGCCGCACTGGGCCACCCAGGAGAACTTCGACCGGTGGGAGCGAGAGGGGCTGCTCATGTTCGGCCAGATGACCGCCGGGAGCTGGATCTACATCGGCACACAGGGCATTCTTCAGGGCACTTACGAGACGTTCGGGTCGCTGGCCCGGCAGCGGGGCTGGGGCTCACTGAGGGGCAAGCTCGTGTTGACGTCCGGTCTGGGCGAGATGGGCGGCGCGCAGCCGTTGGCGGTCACGATGAACGAAGGGGTTGTCGTTGCAGTCGAGGTGGATCAGTGGCGCATCGACCGCCGGCTGGCGCACCGCTACCTGGATGTGGCGACCGACAACCTGGAAGAGGCGATGACGTGGGCGGAAGAGGCTAAGGTCAGGGGTGAGGCTAAGTCGATCGGTCTGTTGGGAAACGCTGCCGAGGTGCTGCCTGAACTCGTGGCGCGTGGCTACGCACCGGACGTGGTGACAGACCAGACGAGCGCGCACGATCCGCTCACCGGCTACATCCCAGCCGGACTGACGCTGGCCGAGGCTGCCGCGCTGCGCGAGCACGATCCGCAGGGTTACCAGCAGCGGGCGATGGCGAGCATGGCCAGCCACGTACAGGCGATGCTCTCTTTCCAGCGCGGCGGCGCGGAGGTGTTCGATTACGGCAACAACCTGCGCCAGCGTGCGTTCGATTTCGGCGTGAAGGACGCGTTCAGTTATCCGGGCTTCGTTCCGGCCTATGTGCGTCCGCTCTTTTGCGAGGGCTCCGGCCCGTTCCGTTGGGTGGCGCTCTCCGGCGATCCTGAAGACATCTACGCCACCGACCGCATCATCCTCAATCTGTTTCCGGAGAACGAGCACTTGCGCCGCTGGATCACGATGGCCGAGCAACGCATCGCCTGGCAAGGCCTCCCGGCCCGCATCTGCTGGCTCAGGTATGGCGAACGCGCCCGCGCCGGTCTGGCCTTCAACCAGGCGGTCGCTGACGGCCGCGTGGCGGCGCCCATCGTCATCGGCCGCGACCACCTGGATTCCGGCTCGGTCGCCAGCCCCAACCGCGAAACCGAAGGGATGCGAGACGGCTCGGATGCGATCTCCGATTGGCCGATCCTGAATGCCTTGATCAATGCGGTCGGTGGCGCGACCTGGGTCAGCTTCCATCACGGCGGCGGGGTCGGCATCGGCTACAGCCAGCACGCCGGTCAGGTGATCGTCGCTGACGGCACGCCGCAGGCCGCGCGCCGGCTGGAGCGAGTGCTGACCACCGATCCGGGCATGGGCATCGTCCGACACGCCGACGCGGGCTATCCCGAAGCAGTCGCAGCGGCAAGGCAGATGGGGCTGAGGATGCCGATGCTGCACTGACCGCCCGATCACCCCAAGCCGACCACGAATCGCTGACCCGTCATCGCATGACCGGCATCATACATGGCCGAGACGCACGGTGCTAGAATGACGCTATGAGCGGCGTTGCTGCGCTGCGCTGGATGCACAGGCGTCGCTTGGAAAGCCATTCGACAGGGTCGCGACGGCCCGACGGAGGACAGGCCATGCCCCCCAAGCGTGTGGTCGCAGACATCATGACAACCAACCCGGTGATGGTAACGCCGAGGAATGCCATTCGCACCGCCGTCAACTTGATGCGCGAGGGCGGCTTCCGGCGCCTGCCGGTAGTCGATCGGGGCCGGCTGGTGGGCATCATCACAGATCGGGATCTGCGCCGCGCGGCCAATTCGCCGTTCGTCGTGCGCGAGCAGTGGTACGACAACTTCATCCTCGACCACATCGAGGTGGGATCGTGCATGACGCCCAACCCGATCACCGTCGAGCCGGGCACGTCGATCTCCGAGGTGGCGCAGGTGATGCGCAACCACAAGATCGGCGGACTGCCGGTGGTGTCCGACGGCCAGCTTGTCGGCATCGTGACCGACACGGATCTACTGGATTTTCTGATCGAGCTACTCGAACACACCGCCGCGCCAGCATAAGCGGCGCCTGTGTGACTCCAAAGACCCGGTTTCTATGCCAAAACCGGGTCTTTGGCCTATAATAAGCGCTGAAATCAGAGGTGGCGCGGCAATGTCGCATCGAGCAGACCTGATTCTCTTGCACGCACCCAGCGTGTACGACTTTCGACGGCACTCCATTCTCTACGGCCCCGTCAGCGATCTGGTGCCGTCCACACCCGTCTTTGAGATGTACCCCATCGGCTTCACGACGATGGCCGAATACCTGGAGCGGCACGGTTTTCGCGTGCGCATCCTGAACCTTGCGGTGCGCATGCTCAGGGACGAGAGCTTCGACCCTGAGGCGTTGATTGCAGCGCTCGACCCGACTGCTTTCGGCATCGATCTGCACTGGCTGCCGCACGCCCACGGCGCGTTGGCCGTCGCGGAGATGGTCAAGCGCTATCACCCCGACACCCCAGTCATCTTCGGCGGCTTTTCGGCGACCTACTTCCACGAGGAGCTGATCCGCTATCCCTTCGTAGACTATGTCATCCGCGGCGATTCCGCGGAGGAGCCGTTGCGCCAGCTCATGGCATGCCTGAAAGGTATGCGCGGCGCGGCGGCGCTGGATGCGATCCCTAATCTCACCTGGCGCGACCGGGCCGGCGCGATCCAGGTCAATGCTCACAGCTACCGGCCGGACAACCTCGACCACGTCATGCTTGACTATCGCTACGTGGTGCGCGCGGCCGCGCGCGATCTCGACCTACACTCCTACGTACCGTTCAAGGATTGGCTCGACTACCCGATCCTGGCTGCGCTGAGCTGTCGCGGCTGCACGCAGAGCTGCGTCATCTGTGGGGGATCGGCGGCCTCGTTCCGCACGATGCACGGACGGATGAAGCCGGCCTTTCGCGCCCCAGAGATGCTGGCGGAGGATGTGCGTCGTTCCGGCGCCATGAGCGGCGGTCCTGTGTTCATCTTGGGTGACCTGCGCCAGGCGGGCGGCGACTATGCTGCACGGTTTCTTGCGGCCGTGCGCGGCTACACCGGCCCGGTCATCGCCGAGCTGTTCGCTCCTGCCTCACGCCAGTTCCTGCAGCAGATGGCCAACGCGCTGCCCAACTTCACGCTGGAGGTCTCACTGGAAAGCCACGATCCAGTCGTGCGGCGGGCGTTTGGCAAGCACTACGACAACGAGCCGATCGAGCGCACCCTCGCCGATGCTTTGGACGCAGGTGCAAAACGGCTGGATGTCTTCTTCATGGCCGGCCTACCGCAGCAGACTGCCGCGTCGGTGCTGGGCACGATCGACTACTGTGAAGCGCTGTTGCAGCGCTTCGGCCGCGACGGCCGGCTGATCCCATTCATCTCGCCGCTTGCGCCCTTCCTGGATCCGGGCAGTCGCGGCTTCGAACAGCCGGATGAGCACGGTTACCGGCTGTTTGCCCGCACGCTCGAAGAGCACCGGCGACGATTGGGCGCGCCGAGCTGGAAGTACGTGCTGAACTACGAGACGCGCTGGATGACGCGCGATCAGCTGGTGGATGCCACCTACGCGGCCGGCCGGCGCCTGAACCGCATCAAGGCCGAGTACGGGCTGATCCCTACCGCGCAGGCTCAGGCCACCGAGGTTCGCATCGATCGAGCGGTCGAGATCAGCGCCGAGATCGACCGGCTGATGAGTTCAGCTTCGCCGGGGCAGTTTCACGTCGATATGCAGCGGCTGAAGGCCGAGATCGACCAGGTGAACATGTCGACGGTCTGCGACAAGCGCGAGCTCAACGTCGAGTTCTCTGGCCCGAAGCTGCGCTATGGTCAGGTGGCGCGCATGCTGGCCGAGGACGCGCTGCGCACCCTTGGACGCCGGCTGCAACCGACGCCCACACCGGTGTCCGGCTCCCGCGCGACAGGGTGACCAGACGAACGGGGCAACCACCCATGGATGCATCCGAAGCTGGCATGCCGCCGGCTTGCATCGGGAAACGCCCCTGACCCGAGGCGATGCTCTGGTTGCACCGCCCCAGCTTTCCACGCGGAGGTGACGCTCAATGGCGAGAGGCACGATAAAAGTCGAAGTGGACCGCTGCAAAGGTTGCGAGCTATGCACCGCGATCTGCCCACAGGGCATACTGCACATGGCGCGCGACCGTTTCAACGCGCGCGGCTATCGGCCAGTGCAACTGATCGATCCGCTGGGCAAGTGCACCGGCTGTGCACTCTGTGCACTGATGTGCCCGGACGTGTGTTTGACGGTGTATCGGTACGATGCGCGAAGATAGAGAGGACGCAGCGAAGAGCGCCCACAACCTCCTCTCTCTATCTTCAAGGAGACGAGCATGGCGAAGGAACTCTGGGAAGGCAATGAAGCCATTGCAGAGGCCGCCATTCGCGGCGGGGTCGAGGCGTTCTTTGGCTATCCCATCACGCCGCAGACTGAATTGCTCGAGTATATGGCTCGACGCATGCCCGAACTGGGACGCACCTTCTTGCAGGCTGAAAGCGAAGTAGCGGCCATCAATATGGTCTACGGCGCGGCATGTGGCGGTGCGCGCGCCATGACCTCGTCGTCGAGCCCCGGCATTAGCCTGATGCAGGAAGGTCTGTCTTACATCGCCGGCTCGGAGGCGCCAGCCGTGTTGGTGGATGTGATGCGGGGTGGGCCGGGCCTGGGCAACATCCAACCCAGCCAGGCCGATTATTTCCAGATGACGCGCTCCGCCGGACACGGTGACTATCATCCGATCGTGTTGGCGCCGGCCACCATCCAGGAAGCCGTCGATCTGATCTACGACGCGTTCCCGCTGGCCGAGAAATACCGCACCATCGTCATCCTGGCGGCAGACGGCTCCATCGGCCAGATGATGGAGCCGGCCGAGATGCCGCCCATGCGGCCGCCGCTGACCGAAGCAGAGCGCGCAGACTGGGCTGTGCGAGGCGCGGCCGGCCGCGCCAAACGCATCATCACCTCGCTCTTCCTGAAGGAAGAGGATCTGGAGGCTCTCAATCTGCGCCTTCAGGCCAAGCTCAAGGTGATCGAGGAACACGAACGGCATTGGGAAGAAGTGCAGACTGCGGACGCGGACTACCTGCTGGTGGCATACGGCACCGTCGGACGCACCTGCCAGACCGTGGTGCGCGAGGCGCGACACCAGGGGATCAAGGCGGGCCTCTTCCGGCCGATATCGCTGTGGCCTTTTCCGGCGCCGCAGCTGCGCGAGCACGCGCAGAGGGTGCGCGGGATCCTCGTCGCCGAGATGAGCGCCGGACAGATGCTGGAGGATGTGCGGCTGGCCGTGGAAGGGCGCTGTCCGGTGGAATTCTATGGGCGCATGGGGGGTGTCATGCCGCTGCCCGACGAGATCCTCGACGCGCTGCAACGGATGATCCAGAGATAGGGCTGAGCTACTGAGTCGCGGAGGACATAGAGGACGGCGAGAGACCGGCGGCGCCGGTCTCTCACCCCTTCCATGTTCGCGGGGAGGTCAATGATGACTGGGAGTCTGATAGCTGAAGAAGAGATCCTGGCGCAAGGCAACGTCGTCTACAAGCGGCCCGATGCGCTCTCCGAGGCATGGACGCACTACTGCCCCGGCTGCACCCACGGCATCATCCATCGCCTGGTCGCCGAAGCCATCGATGAGCTCGGCATTCGAGAAAGTACAATCCTGGTGGCGCCGGTGGGCTGTTCGGTGCTGATGTACTACTACTTCAACGTCGATGCGGTCGAGGCGGCGCACGGTCGCGCGCCGGCCATGGCGACCGGCATCAAGCGTACGCAGCCCGACAAGATCGTCTGTACGTACCAGGGCGACGGCGACCTGGCCTCTATCGGCGCAGCCGAAATCTTGCACGCTGCCAACCGCGGGGAAAACATCACCGTCTTTTTCGTCAACAACGCCGTCTACGGCATGACCAGCGGGCAAATGGCTCCGACCACGCTGCCGGGCCAGGTCACCACCTCGTCGCCGGGCGGCCGCGACGTGAAGCTGCACGGCCACCCTATGCGCATGGCCGAGATCATCGCCGGGCTGCCGGGCGCCTGCTACGTGGTCCGTAGCTCGGTCTACGATGCGCGCACCATCCGACAGGCGAAGAAAGCGGTCGTCACGGCGCTCAAATCGCAGATCGCCGGCCTGGGCCTGAGCATGGTCGAGTTCCTGTCCAACTGCCCGACCAACTGGCACATGTCGCCGCCCGATTCGCTGGTTTGGATTCGCGACCATATGGCGCCCTACTACCCGCTGGGCGATTATAAGGTGGCGGACGAGGTCAAGGCGTTGGAGCGCTGATGCGCACGGAAGCGTCCCTTGCTCCGTGCGTCGACCTGCTACGTCGATGGAGACAACCATGCACGAAGAGATTATCTTCTCCGGCTTCGGCGGTCAGGGCGCGCTTTTCGCTGGACAACTGCTGGCGCATGCAGCATCAGACAATGGGCTGCACGTCACCTGGATACCGTCCTACGGGCCAGAGATGCGCGGCGGCACGGCACACTGCACCGTCGTCGTGTCGGATGAACCGATCGGTTCACCGTTGGTGCGCCGACCCGCCAGCGCCATCACGCTTAATCTGCCATCGTTCGAGAAGTACGAGCCGCTGGTGAAGCCTGGCGGCTTGCTGGTTTACAACCGCTCGCTGATCGACCGGCAGACTGCTCGCGCCGATATCCGCTACATCGCGGTCCCAGCGAATGATGTCGCCGAGCAGTTGGGCAATGTGCGGCAGGCCAACGTGGTGCTCCTGGGCGCCTATCTCGCCGCCTCAGGCATCTTGCCCCTGGAAGCCGTCGCGACGGCTCTGGATGCTCATCTGCCCGGACGACAGCGTAAGTTTCTGGAGAGCAACAAAGAGGCGCTGCGCCGCGGCGCAGCCTGCGTCGGCGCATTGGCGCCTGAGCCGGCGGAGACGCAGCCGGTCGCAGGCTAGAACCGATGCCCCGAATCCAGCATCGACTACTCCACATCCAACGCGGAGCGAAATCATGGCGACACTCTGGAAACACCGCTACGCCCAGCGCACCCAGCGTATGGGCCGTTCGGTCATTCGCGAGCTGCTGAAATACACGCAGCAGCCCGACATCATCTCCTTTGCCGGCGGTCTGCCCGCGCCGGAGCTCTTCCCCATCGCCGAAACGCAAGAGGCGGCGTGCCGCGTGCTGGCCGACGGCGGGGTCGAGGCGCTGCAGTACGGTCCCACCGAGGGGTTCGTGCCATTGCGCCAGTTCATTGTCGATCGCATGGCGCGCTACGGCATCCGAGCCAAAACCGAGAATGTGGTGATGACCAATG
Source organism: uncultured Anaerolineales bacterium (assembly GCA_964423545.1). Taxonomy (GTDB): domain Bacteria; phylum Chloroflexota; class Anaerolineae; order CG2-30-64-16; family CG2-30-64-16; genus JALOOE01. The sequence continues at coordinate 7,406 of CAYRFV010000249.1, forward strand.
GCTCGCAGCAAGCGCTCGACCTGATCGGCAAGTTGCTCGTCAACCCCGGCGACCGCATCCTGGTGGAGGAGCCAACCTATTTGGGGGCGCTCCAGGCGTGGAACGCGTACCAGGCTGAATATGCTTCGGTGCCCAGCGACGATGATGGCCTGCGCACCGAGCTCCTCGAAGCCGTGCTGCGGATGGGGCCGAAGTTTATGTACGTGCTGCCGAACTTCCAGAATCCCGGCGGGACGACCCTGCCGTTGGAGCGCCGACTGGAAGTCGTGCGGCTATCGAACAAGTACGGCATCCCCGTCGTCGAGGATGACCCATACGGCGCGCTCCGTTTCGAGGGGGATCATCTGCCGCCCCTGGTTGCATTGGACGCGGATTTTCAGACCAACGCCGGGTCGGACGGCCGGGGCTACATGGCGGGCAACGTCATCTACCTGGGCACCTTCTCCAAGACGCTCGCGCCAGGCCTGCGCCTGGGCTGGGTCGTCGCCCCGGTGGAGATCATCGATCAGTTGGTGATGGCTAAGCAGGGAGTCGATCTGCATACGGCAACGTTCAACCAAATGCTGGCCTGGGAGTTGGTCAAGGGCGGCTTCATGGATGAGCACGTCCGAGTCATCCGCCGGGTCTACGGCGAGCGCCGCGATGTGATGCTCGCCGCGCTGGATCGCTATTTCCCGGAAGGCTGTTCGTGGACGCGCCCCGAAGGGGGACTGTTCCTGTGGGCACGCGTGCCCGAATGGGTCGACACGGCGGAGCTGCTGAAGGAGGCCGTCCAGTTTCGAGTTGCGTACGTGCCCGGCTTTGCGTTCTACCCCGAACCCGGGCGCGGGCGCAACACGATGCGGCTCAATTTCTCGAACGCCCAGCCGGCTCAGATCGAGGAAGGGATCCGGCGCCTGGGCGATCTACTCAAAAAGAAGTTGGCGCAAGCCTCGCACTGAAGCCGGGCCCGGCGCGCTCACTGCGGCGAGTGGCACGTAATCCGCCGCGGGCGACCCAGGTCGCGGCAACCCTTGCGAAGTCACCCTGCGGCGACTGGATGCAGCCGACG
>CAYRFV010000250.1:0-8419 GCA_964423545.1 uncultured Anaerolineales bacterium
TCATGATGGTCGTCACCCGTTTCGACGCGTCGTGCGCAGCCGGCGCGAGGTCTTTTTCGGCAACATTCACGGGGACCCACTGCCAGGCGCCGGCCGGGCTTTTCACCAGATCCCAGTCGTAGCCGAACAGCATGTCGAAATAGCCCATGTCCCACTGGATCGGGTGCGGCGTCCAGGCCCCTTCGATGCCGCTGGTGATCGTATCATCCCCCTTGCCGCTGCCGAATGTGCTGATCCAACCCAGGCCCTGCGCTTCAATGGGGGCGCCTTCCGGCTCCCGACCGACATATGATGTCGGTCCCGCGCCATGGGCCTTGCCGAACGTGTGCCCGCCCGCGACCAGCGCGACCGTTTCTTCGTCGTTCATCGCCATACGCGCAAAGGTCTCGCGAATATCCCGGCCTGCCGCGACCGCGCTGGGCACGCCGTTCGGCCCTTCGGGGTTCACGTAGATCAGACCCATCTGCACGGCTGCGAGCGGATTCTCGAGTTCCCGGTCACCGGTGTAGCGCTTGTCGCCAAGCCACTCGCTTTCCGTCCCCCAATAAATGTCTTCTTCTGGCTCCCAGACATCCTCGCGGCCGCCGCCGAAGCCAAAGGTCTTGAAGCCCATCGACTCGAGGGCGCAGTTGCCGGCCAGGATCATCAGGTCGGCCCAGGAGATCTTCCGACCGTACTTCTGCTTGATCGGCCAGAGGAGTCGGCGCGCCTTGTCGAGGTTCGCATTGTCGGGCCAGCTATTGAGGGGCGCAAAGCGTTGGGTGCCGGACCCCGCGCCCCCGCGACCGTCGCCGATGCGGTAAGTGCCTGCGCTGTGCCACGCCATCCGGATGAAGAGTCCGCCGTAGTGACCGTAGTCGGCCGGCCACCACTCCTGCGAGTCCGTCATCAACGCGTAGAGATCCTTCTTCAGGGAAGCGAAGTCGAGCTTCTTGAATTCCTCGGCATAGTTGAACCCCTCACCCATGGGATTGGACAAGGACGAGTGCTGGTGGAGGATCCTGAGATCCAGCTGGTTCGGCCACCAGTCTCGGTTCGACGTGCCTCTGCCGCCCGCGTGCTTGCGCACGCTCCCCGTTGCCGGGCCCTTGCTGCTCTCGTCATTCATGGCGTCTACTCCTTTCGTGCGGTCATGTTGTTCTGATCGTCCGGCACGGATGCGCCGGCCACCGTGGTCGATCTGGTCTGCGCGCCTTCGATAGACTCTCGCTCCTTTCAACCTCAGCACCCTGTCGGGGTTGCGCTGTGGAATGGGTCCGGTGCGCCGCTCCTGGCGCCTCGCCATGGCTCATTCGCGAACCCCGGCTCTACTGCTGGCAATCGGGGCAGAGCCCGTAGAAATCGAGCCGGTGGCTGAGCACCTGGTAGCCAGTCAGTTGCGCCACCTCCTGCGTCAGGTCACCCACCAGGCTCACCTGCGGATCGATGATCCTGCGACACCGGATGCAGATGAGATGCGGATGGGGATAAGGCCGGCTGCCATCATAGCGGTTGTCATCGTTGGCAAATCCCAACTCCAGCACTTCGCCCAGTTCCTTCAGGAGATTAAGGGTCTTGTAGACGGTCGCCGGACTTGTCGTCGGGAATTGGTCCTTGATCTGTTCATACAGGTGCGTCGCGCTCGGATGCCCCTCGCTGGAAGCGATCAAACGCAGCAGCGCCGCGCGCTGAGGCGTCATGCGAAAGCTCCGCGCCTTCAACTTGGTCGCCAACTGCTGGAACCGGGTTTCTGGATCAGACATGGTAGTGGATGCACCAAAGATTCATAATCTATGGATAATCACTTTCGGGAACCATGATATCATCAGCCTTGTCGACCGTCAAATCCGTCTTCGGCGCCGGGCAGAACGCCGCGCGTGGGTGTGATGAGCCTCTGGGCGGAGCACCCTCCCTCGGTTGGCAGCTCGATCGCGACCACTGGGAAGCGCCTGGGCCTTCCGCTTGACATGCCGAAATCTCAAGGTATCATCAGGCCATTGCGGAATTCTTCGTTCTGCGGAAACACCGTCGTCTGGGGGTGGGACTGACTGCCGGCGCAAGGTAGCATAGCATCGCGCGCATCGCCTGCATGATCGTCACGGATTCCGGTGCTAGGGAGGTTCGTCCTGTGCCTGAACTGGTCTCCAATCTGTTTGACGTGCTCACCGGCGCGTTCGGCTTGCTCACGGCCCTCGTTGCCCTGATGCTTGGACTGGTGTCGCTGTTCTTCGGACGCCGCTTTTTCTGGCTGTTCATCGGTCTGGCAGGCTTCGCCGTCGGGCTGATCCTGAGCCAGCGTCTCGCATCGGGAGTCGATGAGGCGGTGCGCCCGCTCCTGGTGCTGGGCCTGAGCGTCTTGTTCGGCATCCTCGCCATCGTCGCGCGGCGTGTCATGACAGCCCTGGCCGGAGCCGTGGTGCTTGGCCTGGTTGCTTACACGGTGACCGCCGGACTTCCGGGCTGGATGCAGACGATCGCCACCCTCGCCGGCGGGCTGACCGGCGCGGCCCTGGCCGGCTGGCTGGTCGACTGGGGTCTGATCGCCGGCTCCACCCTGCTCGGGAGCCTGATGGTGAGCAGCGTGGTGGCCGGCTGGATCGGCTCGACCGGGACACTCGGCTTCCTGCCGTTCGTGGCGTTGGCGTTGGCAGGCGGCTTCGTCCAGGCGCGAGACCTGGCGAGGGGTTGACGGGGCCGGAACGCGTCCCCCGACTGCATCTCGATGACGGCTAACGTCGTCGAGAGCGCTACTGCGGGGTTGACGGGGCCGGAACGCGTCCCCCGACTGCATCCGTCCTCTTGCGCAGGCGCACCCCGTCCCAGCGAACGCCGTGCGCGCCGCGGCGCGCACGTGGGGCATCATCGCAGCGTCGGACGTCCGAGCAGCCACGAACGCCTGAGCGGCCACAGGCGTCCGCAGCGGATCACCACAGCTTCAGCGAATCCAGGAAGAGCCGCCTCAGATCGTCAGGCCCGGCGGTGCGGGGCGAGAGCTTGGTGACGCGGTGCTGGGGCAGTGTACCGGCCACCAGCATATCCACATCGGCCGCCGTGTAGCCCACCGCGCCCAGGCCATTCGGCATGCCCGTGCGCCGCATCAGGTCCACGATCGTGGCTGCGAGCAGGTCGCCGGCATCCTCCGGCCGTGCGCCGGAGGTGTCGGCGCCCATCAGTCGCGCGGCCAGGAGGTGCCGCGCCGGATCCGCCGGCGCGGTGAAGCGGAACACGGCCGGTGCGTTGAGGATGACTGCCATCCCATGCGGCACCAGCGGCCGGTCCGGCGGATAGCCCTCGGCCACGTAGTTGCGCACTCCGCCCGAGACGGGGTACGACATGCCGTGCGGCAGGTGCACCCCGGCGTTGCCGAACCCGATCCCGGCGAAGGCGGCCGCCAACAGCATCTGGCTGCGCGCCTCATCGTCCTCCGGATCCTGGAGCACTCGGACGATGTTGGCCGACACCATTTCGATGGCGCGCGCCGCCCATACGTCGCTGATCGGGTTGGCGCCCTGGTAGGCGGGCCGCAGTCCGGGATGTTCGGCCGCGGGCCGCTGGTTGAAGGGCAGCGCAGTCAGCGACTCGATGGCGTGACACAGCACATCCCACCCCGTGCATGCCGCCACCATCCTGGGAAGCGTGATCGTGTTGTTGGGGTCGATGATGCCCAGGTCGGGCCGCAGCGCGTTGTGCGCGATGCCGGTCTTGACATGCCGCTCCAGCAGATCGAAGATCGCCACCCCTGTCGTCTCACTTCCTGTGCCGGCCGTGGTCGGGATGGCGATCAGCGGCTTGAGCCGGCCGGGTGGCGGCATACCCTGGCCGATCGGCGCGTTGACGTAGGTCAGGAAGTCGGCCGGATAGGTCGCATACAGGTTGGCCGCCTTGGCCGTGTCCATCACCGATCCGCCGCCGACTGCAACATACCCATCGAAACGACCGTTCACAGCGAACTGGATCGCCTCCTTGAAAGAAAGGTCCGTCGGCTCGATCCGCACGCGATCGTACAACACCGCGTCGATCCCCTCCTGCTGCAGCGAGCTGCGCACGAGGCTCACCGCTTCGCTCCCCGCCAGGTTGGGATCGGTGACGACCATCACCCGCCTCGCGGCGAGCTGGCGCATGTCGTACCCCACCTCGGCCGTGGCCCCCGGCCCGAACTTGATGCGCGACGAGCTCATCAGAATCGTGCTTTCGAGTCGCATACTCAACCTCCCTCCCTTGAAAATGCGGTTGTGCCTATGAACCATGGTCAGCTCGCTGCGGTGAGCCGTGGCTCATGGGCAACTTCTTGGAAAACCTTGCGACAGGGCGATCTCCTCGACATCGCTGCACGCCATTCGACCTCCCTGCCGGCAACGATCAGGTGCGGACGTGCCGCGAGATCATCCGGAGAAGCTCTCGGCGAGGATTTTCTCCAGCGTCGCAACCAGGAAACCGGCGTCTCCCGCATCGAACGGCATGGGCGGCCGGATCTTGATGACGTTATGATAGGGGCCGTCCGTCCCCAGCAGAATGCCGTGCTCGCGCATCCGATTCGTCACGAAGGCTGCTTCCTCAGTGGCAGGCTCAAGCGTCCGCCGGTTGCGCACCAGCTCGACCCCCAAGAATAGCCCGGAGCCGCGCACGTCGCCCACCAGCGCGTAGCGCTCGACCAGCGGTCGCAGTCCAGCCAGCATCGTCTCCCCAACTCGAAGCGCGTGCGCCTGGAGTCCTTCATCGCGCAGCACATCGAGCACGGCCAGGCCGACGGCGCACGAGACCGTGTTGCCCCCGAAGGTGCTGAAGAACTCCATGCCGTTATCGAAAGCATGGGCGATCTCCGGTCGCGTGACCACCGCGCCGATCGGATGGCCGTTGCCGATCGGCTTGCCCAACACGACGATGTCGGGAACGACCCCCTGCGCCTCGAAGCCCCAGAAATGGGCGCCGATGCGACCGAACCCGGTCTGCACTTCGTCGGCGATGCAGACGCCGCCTGCCGCGCGCACGGCGCGATAGACCGCATCCAGGTAGCCCGGCGGGAAGACGATCTGCCCGCCGACGCTGGGCAGCGACTCCGCAATGAAGCCGCCCAGCCCCCGGCGCCGGCGGCGGATTTCGGCAATGAGGGCTGCGACGTGGCCGGCGTACTTCTCACCCGCACGGGGATCGGCGGACTTGTAGGCCCCGCGGTACCCATCCGGGATCGGCGCGACGTGCACCCAGTCCGGCGCGCCGGCGCCGCCCGGGCCGGCGTGCTTGTAGGGGCTGATGTCGATCAGCGATGTCGTGTGGCCGTGATACGCCGCATCCAGCACGATCATGTCTCGCTGCCCGGTGTATGCGCGCACCAGTCGCAGCGCCAGCTCGTTCGCCTCGCTGGCCGAGTTGACAAAGAAACAGACCGTAAGCGGATCGGGCAGCAGTGCGCTCAGGCGCTCCGCGTAGCAGTTGACCAGGTCATGCAGGTAGCGCGTGTTGGTATTCAGCACGCCGAGCTGCTGGCACGCCGCCTCAACCACGCGCGGATGGCAATGGCCCACGTGCGGCACGTTGTTGTAAGCATCCAGATACTTCCGGCCCGTCTCATCGAAGAGGTACTGCATCCACCCGCGGGCGACCTTCACCGGATCCCGATACGCGATGCTCAGGTTCCGGCCAAGACGCTCGCGGCGGATCGCCAAGGTCGCGGCCTTATCCGGTTCAGGTCGCGGCAAATGCCGGCTGGGTATGCCCACGATCAAGTTCGGATCGGGCGAGAAGCTCAGCCAGAGTTCACGTTGGCTGGCGCGGCCGCTGCCGGGGAAGTCGCGTCCCAGCTCGAGCAGATCGGTGATAATCTGGAAGTGCAGGTGCGGCGGCCAGCCGCCGTTGACCTCCGGCGCGCCGAGGGTGGCCAGCCGCTCGCCCTGCTCGATCGCCTGCCCGACGTGCACCCGTTCCAACGATTCGCGGCTCAAGTGCCCGTAGAGCGTGTAGAACGGCTGGCCCTCACCGGCGCGATGCTCCAGGATGATGAGTGGGCCGTAGTCTTGCCGGGCTGCGTTGTCGACAGCCACGTGCACCCGACCGGCCAGCGGCGCGTAGATCGGCGCGCCGGCCTCCGCAAACAAGTCCATACCCAGGTGAATCGTGCGGTGCTCGTCCGTCACTCCGGAACCGGTGGCGAAGGCGGGCGAGACGTTGAGATAGCGCGCCTCATCGTACCGGCCGATCGCCATCGTGGCGCCGCTGCGCTCCAGAAGTCCGCGAATCCGTTCGGCCAGCCGCGCGGCATCGCACGCGTCGCGCGGATCGCTGTCGACCAGCGGGCTCCCGACGCTCAGATCGAGCGCGAGGACGGATGACCTGCGCGGATCGGGCGCCGCCATGATCGGCGCGAAGCGTCCTGCATTCCCTTGCAGCCAGGCCACGACAGGCGGGTTCGACCTCGCTGGGGGGAACCCGCACGCCGCGCGCAAGGCAGCCTCGGCAAAGCGAGGATGGAGTGCGGCAAGCCTGGGCGCGCTCCGGCGGATGGGGTCCTGGCTGATGCCCAGGTAGGCGTTTTCCGGCTGGCGCTGCTGCTGTGCGGCCGCCATGCAGACGCTCATGCACAGGCGCAGCGTCACCAGGCCGAACAGTGCAGCCAGCTCCATCTCCTGCAGCGGATAGACCGCATGATAGCCTGCAACGACCTGCGACGCGGCCGCGAGCGGGTCAGGCTTGTCCAGGATGGCGTAGGCAGCGGCCACGGCCAGGTCGCCGACCGTATAGCTGTACACCATATCCCCGAAGTCGATCAGGCCCGTGACGCTCTGGTTGTACGTGTAGAGGTCGCTGCCGCCGCCGACCAGGACGTTGTAGTCGTTGGCGTCGTTGTGGATGATGCTCCGACGCAGTGCAGGCAGCAGCGGCGCAGTGGTGCGCTCGAAATCGGCCGCCATTGCGCCGACCAACCGCCGCATCTCCGCATCCTCGATCAACGCTTCGCCCTGGTGAACGACCCGCAAGCCATTGGCCAGGTCCCAATGGAAATCGCGATGCAGCGCCGGATGATCGAAGCGGGCCAGCGCAGCATCCAGCAGCCCCAGGCTGCGGCCCAGATCGCGCAGCAACGCGGCCGAGTGGTAGCGCGTGGCGCCCAATGGGACGCCGGGCAGATAGCTGACCAGCCGGACGAAGTGCGGCTGGCCAGCGTCGGAGAAGATGCGCTCGATCTCCATCCCTGTCTCCGCCGGCGCGACGCGCGGGCAGAAGCCGACCCTCCGGGCGAGGTGCGCCATCGCCGCATTCTGCGCGTCGAGCAGATCTCGCGCCTCGGCGCCGTTGGCGATCTTCAGGATGAAGCGCTCCCCTCCGCCGGTCAGGAGCAGAAAGTTCTGATCACGCTCGCTGGGCAGCGGCGATGCGGTCGCGGAGAGGCCATATAGCTCCAGCGCGACACGCCTGGCCTCTTCAGCGCTGAAGTGCGGGGAATGATCCAGGATCGACATGGCGAAACCTCCGCGGTGGGTGCGGTGTGCTCGATGCAGCGTGTGGTATAATCCCCCCAACCCGCTCCGGTCTGCGACCCAGGGTGGCTATGCATCACTCTTGGTTCATGCACGGCAAGGCTGGATTATACGGCGTGGCATTTCCCCAGTCAAGCACCCCAAGCGCCTGGGGGCCAGGAGGCGGCATGGACAGGATCAAGCTCGCCATTGTCGGCTGCGGCGGGATGGGCGGCCGCCATCTGCTCGGGCTGAAGGAGCTCGAAGCGAGCGGCATGAGCAACGTCCAGCTCGTCGCCGCGTGCGACCTGCGCTCCGACAATGCCGAACGGTTTGCCGACCAGGCCGTCGAACTGCTCGGGTCTCGGCCGCTTGTCTTTCGCGACATGACCGACATGGCGTGCGCGATCCCCGATCTGGCGGCCGCGGTCGTCACCAGCGACGCCGGGTCGCATCACGTCGTCGCCTGTCAGGCGTTCGACCTGGGGCTGCACGTCTTGTGCGAGAAGCCGTTGGGCATCTCGATGCGGGCCTGCAACCGTATCCTCGCCGCCCGCGCGCGCGCCGGCAAAGTGCTATCGGTCGCTGAAAACTATCGCCGCGACCCGATGGCGCGCCTGACGAAGGCCCTGATCGACGCGGGCGCCATCGGCCGGCCCTATCTGATGTTCGATGTGTCGGCCGGCGGCAAGCGCGACATCCTGATTCTGCCGTGGCGACACTACAAGCATGTAGGCGGCATGGTGATCGACGGCGGCGTGCATTCCGCCGATCTCCTGGTCTACTTTCTCGGCGAGGCGCACGAGGTGTATGCCCGCACGAAGTTGTGGGAGGTCACCCGCGTCAAGGGCGCGCGCCTGGGCGTGGCCGACTTCTACGAGGCGTGGCGCAGCGAGATTCCCCAGCGCATCACCGCCACCTCGGAGGACATGTTCGTCTCGGTCGTCGGGCTCAAGAGCGGCGCGACCGCCAGCTGGACCCAGTTCTAC
>CAYRFV010000251.1:0-2331 GCA_964423545.1 uncultured Anaerolineales bacterium
CAACACCCAGGCGCTGGCCACCAGCTTCTGCAAGCAGGTTGGCGTGAGCGGCCGGGATCTGAAGTGGTGCGTGGACCACGTCCAGCCGACCCTGCTGGGCATTTTCCACGGCGGTTGATTTCTGGAGACGACGCACAACGGGGCGCCCCGGCCGAAACCGGGGCGCTTTTCGCGTTTCCCGTCGGCCCTGCTCGGAGGGGGCCGGCCATTCATTTTGACAGACCCCTGGTCATCGGCTAAGATGATGCTATCCCTTCTGCGGAGCGATGGCGAATGAGCGTAGCGATCCACGTCACCGATGCAACCTTCGAGGCGGAAGTTCTCCGCTCGCCGATTCCGACCCTCATCGACTTCTGGGCCGATTGGTGCGCTCCTTGTAAGCGCATCGCGCCGATCCTCGAGGAGTTGGCCGTCGAGTACGCGGGGAAGCTGAAACTGACCAAGATGGATGTCGACAGCAATCCGGCCACCCCCGACAGATACGGCGTGACGGGGATTCCGACGTTATTGCTCATCAAGGAGGGCGAGGTGGCGGACACGATCGTAGGTTTCCTGCCGAAGGATCGGTTGGTGAGCCGCCTTACGCCCCACCTGTGATTCATCGCAGGCGTCTGTCGCCCTCTGCGCAGTTTTGACATGCCGGAAGCCCTGTGCTATAGTCTCCTTCACAACCGAATACTGCTGCTGAAAGGCTGTGAACCGGACTAGTAGGCATCCCAGCGAGGCTTCAGAGAGCCGGCCGAATGCTGTGAGGTCGGCGCCGAAGCAGATGCTGAATGGACCGGGGAGCTGCAGGTCGAAAGCGCGTTGAGCACTTGCTCAGCCCAGTAGACTGCGCCGGAGACGCCACCGTTATCGAGGCTGAGGGGATCGGAAACGCGCCGCGCAAGGTTGCGCCGGACATCGGTCAATGAGTTGTCCTCCTGTCCCTGCAATGAGTGAGACCGGCGCATGCCGGCCTAATCGGGGTGGCACCACGGGTGGTGGTTATTGAGCCCTCGTCCCCTTTCCGGGGCGAGGGTTTTTCTATTCCCGGCGGGCGCACCCTCTCTCCGGGGTTGTGGATGACGATGCGGGTTGCGGATTGGCTGCCGGTGGCGTCTCGATCCGCGATTCCCTATCCGAAGTCCGCTCGACGCCTGCCCGCCCCATCCCGGCCGTACGGCCCAGCAACTCTCGGAGGGAGAAATGTCGAACGGAACGTCTTTTGCCAACGGTTTGACCGAGGACTATCGCCTGGTTCTGCCGCAGTCGCGCATCCCCACGGCCTGGTACAACATTCAGGCCGACCTGCCCGCGCCTGCGCCCGCGGTGCTCCATCCAGGCACGAAGCAGCCGGTGGGTCCGGCTGACCTGGCGCCGCTTTTTCCGATGGGCCTGATCCTGCAAGAGGTCAGCCAGGATCGCTACGTGCCGATTCCGGACGAGGTGCGCGATATCTATCGCCTATGGCGTCCCACCCCGCTGATTCGCGCGGTGCGGCTGGAAAAGGCGCTCGACACCCCGGCGCACATCTACTACAAGCACGAGGGCGTCAGTCCCAGCGGCAGCCACAAGCTCAACACATCGGTGCCGCAGGCGTACTTCAACAAGCTGGAGGGGGTCAAACGCATTGCCACAGAGACGGGCGCGGGCCAGTGGGGCTCCGCACTGGCGATCGCAGGGGATCTGTTCAAGATCGCTATCGAGGTCTTCATGGTGAAGATCAGCTATCACCAGAAGCCTTACCGCCGCTCGGTGATGCAGACCTACGGCGCCTCCGTCACGCCCAGTCCGTCGACACGCACCAATGCGGGCCGGATGATCCTGGCCCGGAATCCGAACAGCAACGGCAGCCTGGGCATTGCCATTTCTGAGGCGGTAGAAGTGGCGGCGACGAGTGGCGGCGAGTGCAAGTACTCCCTCGGCTCCGTGCTCAACCACGTGTTGATGCACCAGACGATCATCGGTCAGGAGGCGCTGGACGGCATGGCCGAGATCGGGGAGTATCCCGACGTCGTGATCGGCTGCGTGGGGGGCGGATCAAACTTCGCCGGACTGGCGTTCCCCTTCCTGCACAAGACACTGACCGAAGGTGTCCGCACGCGCTACGTCGCCGTGGAGCCGGCGTCGTGTCCATCCCTGACGCGTGGCACGTATGCCTACGACTTCGGCGACACGGCCGGGATGACGCCGCTGGTCAAGATGCACACCCTGGGCCATGATTTCGAGCCGGCCGGCATCCACGCCGGCGGGCTGCGCTATCACGGCATGGCGCCGTTGGTCTCTGCCTTGGCCGCCGCAGGCTACATCGAGCCGCGCGCCTACGACCAGAAGCCCTGCTTCGAAGCC
>CAYRFV010000251.1:2341-8317 GCA_964423545.1 uncultured Anaerolineales bacterium
TCGCCGGCGGCGGTCCGGTAAGGGCCCCCCCCGTCGTCGTCGGGGGGGGGGCGGGCGCGTCCGGCGCCGTCGTCGCGGGCGATTCCGGGGTCCACCGCCTCTCGCGCACGGAGGGGATCATCCCAGCTCCCGAGACGAGCCATGCCATTCGTGCCGCCGTCGACGAAGCGTTGGCTGCTAAGGAAACCGGCCAGAAGCGCGTGATTCTGTTCAACCTGTCAGGTCACGGCCACTTTGACATGGCGGCTTACGACGCCTTCCTTGGCGGCCAGTTGCAGGACTCCGTGCTCAGCGAGCCGGAGCTTGCCAGGTCGTTGGCGACGCTGCCCGAGGTCTGAGGTTGGAGGGTGCATGGTGGGGCCTTGCTCGGCCCCATCTCCTTTCAGCATCCAGTTTGACATCCGCCCCATTTCGCGGATAATAGTGGCAGTGAACTTCCTCGGCGCCGCGCGGCGCCGAGTTCTTTGCGAGGGGGTGATTCAATGGCTCAAGCAACCAAGATGGGTGCGGATACCGCAACGTTGGAGAAGCGCCGCAAGGCTCTGACCGGACACAACTGCACCAAGTGCGGCCAGGAAGTGTCCTTCGGCGATCTGTTGGTGGTCAAGATCACGGAGATGCAGAACGGCCGGCCTCGTTCTCACAACGTGACATATCATCGCAAGTGCTATTCAATCTGATCGAATAGCGGTTCGTGCGCCGCCGGCGCGGCGCGGCAGACGGCGAGGCTATCACGGCCTCGCCTTTTTCTTGTGGGATGCGGTTCCGCGATCCAAACGCCCTCGATCGCCACTCGTTCGGGCGCACCTCTCTGACACATGCCGCTTTGGACATTCTCATACGTGCGCGCCTCATCGCCTGTGGTATAATCACCTGGCAACCGGCCAATAGCACGGCCCTATCATGACACGGTTCCCGTATTACGCATTTCGCAGCACGAGAGCATCCATGTTCAAAAACCTGGTCAAGAAAGTCTTCGGCGATGCGAGTGACCGCGAGGTCAAGCGCTTGCAGCCGATTGTTGACGAGATCAACGCACTGGCGCCCGAGTTCGAGCGGATGAGTGACGCGGAGTTGCGCAGCCAGACTGACGCATTTCGCTCGTCCATCGCGGTGCGCGTCGGCGCGCTCCGCGAGCAATTGGCCGGCGCGCGCGCCGAGTGGTTGGGTGAGCCGGACGCGGCCGTCCAGGCGCAGATGCGTGTTGAAGTGCAGCGGATCGAGAAGGAATTGCGCGCCGCTGAGGCCGCGGCGATGACCGAGATCCTGCCTCGCGCCTTCGCCGCGGTCCGCGAGGCATCCGTGCGCACTATCGGCCTCCGCCATTTCGATGTACAGCTCATCGGCGGCATGGTGTTGCATTCCGGCAAGATCGCCGAAATGAAGACCGGCGAAGGCAAGACCCTGGTCGCCACGCTGCCGCTCTACCTGAATGCGCTGACCGGCCGCGGTGCGCATCTGGTCACCCCCAACGATTACCTGTCGAAGTACGGCGTCCAATGGATGGGTCCCATCTATCACCTGCTCGGTGTTAGCGTGGGCGTGATCCAATCCGCTGCGGCCAATCCCGATCTCGGCTCCTTTCTGTTCGATCCAGATTACCCGGCGGCCGACGATCGCTATCAGCATCTCCGCCCGGTGAGCCGTCGTGAGGCGTACAACGCCGATATCACCTATGGCACCAACAACGAATTCGGCTTCGACTATCTGCGCGACAATATGGTGCAGGACCTGGCTGAATGCGTCCAGCGCGATCTGCACTTTGCTATCGTGGATGAGGTGGACAATATCCTGATCGACGAGGCGCGTACGCCGCTCATCATCTCTGCGCCGGCGCAGGAATCATCGGACTACTACCGCACCTTTGCGCAGATCGTGCGCCGGCTTCAGCCCGATCACGACTATGCCATCGACGAGAAAGATCGGATCGCGACCCTCACCGAGGCCGGCATCGCCCGCGTCGAGTCCATGTTGGGCATCCCCGCCAGCCAGAGTCTCTACGACAGCGAACACTATGAGCTGACTCCTTACCTGGATAACGCACTGCGTGCGCACGCGCTCTATAAGCTGGACCGCGACTACATCGTCAAGGATGGCGAGGTTATCATCGTCGATGAGTTCACCGGTCGCCTGATGTATGGCCGGCGCTTCTCCGAAGGTCTGCACCAGGCCATCGAAGCCAAGGAAGGAGTCCGCATCCAGCGCGAGTCGTTGACCTGGGCGACGATCACTTTCCAGAACTACTTCCGCATGTACGAGAAGCTGGCGGGCATGACCGGCACGGCGATGACCGAGCAGGAGGAGTTCTACAAGATCTACAGCCTGGATGTGGTCGCGATTCCCACCCACAGGCAGGTGGTCCGCACCGACTTCGCGGACGCAGTTTATAAGTCGGGACAGGCCAAGTTCCGGGCGGTGGTCAGGGAGATCGAAGAGCTTCACAAGCAGGGGCAGCCGGTGCTGGTGGGCACGGTCGCCATCGAGACCTCGGAGATGCTGTCCGATCTGCTGAAGCGCAAGGGCGTGCCGCACAACGTGCTGAACGCCAAGCAGCATGAGAAGGAGGCCGGTGTGATCGCGCAAGCGGGCCGGCCTGGCGCGGTGACGATCGCGACCAACATGGCGGGTCGCGGCGTCGACATCTTGCTCGGCGGCAACCCGGAGGGGCTGGCGCGCGAACGGCTGCGCAAAGAAGGGGTCGATCTGGCCGCGATTGGGGAGGATGACCCGGTCTGGCTGGCCGCGCTGGCCCGGGCGAAGGAGGAGGTCGAGGGCGACCGTCAGAAGGTGATTGCGGCGGGCGGCCTGCATGTGCTGGGCACCGAGCGGCACGAGGCCCGGCGCATCGACAACCAGCTCCGCGGTCGCGCCGGACGGCAGGGTGACCCAGGTTCCTCCCGCTTCTACGTCGGCCTCGATGATGATCTGATGCGACGCTTCGGCGGCCAGAGCGTCTCCAACCTCATGGATCGCTTGAAGCTGGATGAGGACATGCCTATCGAGGCTGGGCTGCAAGGCGATCGAGAGCGCGCAGGTGCGCGTTGAGGGATACAACTTCGACATCCGCAAGCACGTACTAGAGTACGACGATGTCGTTAACAAGCAGCGTGAGGTGATCTACAACCAGCGGCGGCAGATTCTCAGCGAGCCGACGATGCGGCCGACGATCATGGGTATGATCGAAGATGAGATGAAGGCGCTGGTGCAGCTATACGCGGGCGCCGCGGAGAGCCCCGAGTGGGATTTGGCCGGACTGGCGGCCGAGCTGAACAAGATTATCTTTCCGCCCCACGGCGAGAATCCTGAGACTTGGCGCAAGTTCACTGCGGCCGAGCTGACCGATCACCTGATCGACCTCGCCAGGAAGGCATACGACGCCAAAGAGTCCGCAATGGGCGCGGACGTATTGCGCCGTCTGGAACGGCTCGTCATGTTGCGCGCAGTCGATGCCCGGTGGGTGCGCCACCTGACCGATCTCGATGAGCTGCGCGAGGGCATCGGCCTGCGGGCCTTCGGCCAGCAGGATCCGCTCGTGGCGTACAAGCGGGAGGCCCATGAGATGTACGAGGAGCTGGTCTCCTCCATCTCACAAGATATCGTCCGCAACATCTATCACGCTCAGTTCATCGTCCGGCCTGCCATGCCGCAACGCATGCAGACCAATCGCGGTGACGGCGGCGCGCCACAGCCGGTCCGCAGCGCAAAGACTCTGGGCCGGAATGATCCGTGCCACTGTGGCTCCGGCAAGAAATACAAGAACTGCCATATGCGGGCCGATCAAGGCCGTGCGCCGGCGCCCGCGACCGCAGGCCCCGCGCCACAGACCGTCGCCACCGCACAGCAGAAGGGCGGCAACGGCAGCGCCGGGCCGGCGAAGCCCGCAGCCGGCGCGCCGCCGGGCGACAAGCCGTCCGCCAAAGGCAGACCAGGGCGCAGGTAGATTGCCCGACCCGTCTGGTCGCTTGGGTCGCGTGGGGCGACGCCCTGGTTCAGTTCACCGGGCGTCGCGGCGAGCATCGTCGGATGGGCGGGGGCCTTCTGTCTGGCAGCTAGCCGGCAAAGAAGTTGAAAGCACAACATGACCACATCCGACATCGCCCAAGCTCGCGCACTCTTGCGGAAGCAGGCCCTGCCCCGGCAGGCCGATCTGTCGACCCTATTCGCCGCCGTGCGTGACATGCACTGTGTGTCAGTGGTCGGCGTCAGCAACCTCGGCAAGTCGGCCCTGCTGCGCTCCCTGACCGACTCGGAAATGCAGAAGCGCTACCTGGGCGCTGAAGCGACCGGCTACCTGCCGATCTACATCGACTTGAACCAGATGCTCGATATGACCGAGCAGGCGTTCTACGAGTTGGTGCTGCGGTGCGCCATCGATGTGTTGGACGCACAAGCGCAGAGTGGGGCGGCGCCGGTGTTGCAGCGCGTGCGAACCGCCTACGATATCCTTGTGAAACCGGCCAGCGACTTTCAGGTGCCCCTCAGCTTCGCGCAGGCAATGGCCGCAGTCGGCGACCTGCTGCCCCAGAAGGTGGCGTTCCTTTTCGATGAGCTGGATGGTCCTGTCTGCGAGATCGACGGCCGCGTCTTCCTCAACCTGCGAGCGCTGAAAGACAAGCACTGGCAGGGCCTGACCTATGTCACGGCGACGAACCGCCGGCTGGAGCAGTTGGGTCAGGATGGGGATGTCGCCGAATTTGCTGAGCTGTTCTCGCGGCACGTGCTCTACATTTCGCCTCTGAACGACGCGGAGTCCGCCGATTTCGTGGCGCGGTTCGCAGCCGAGGAGGGAGTGACTTTCAGTGAGGAAGACCTGAGCTTCATTCAGCTCTGGGCGGGTGGCCATCCCGGGTTGCTGGAGGCGATTTGCCATCTGCTCGGTTCGCTGACCGGCCGGCCGGTGCGCGACGCGACCCAGGATTGGATCATTCAGCGTCGCGCAGCGGAGTTGATCCCGCAGGACACCAACATCCAGACGGAGTGTCACAACATCTGGGGCGACTTGATGCCGCAGGAGCACGATGCGCTGTTGTCTCTCTTCGGCGCAGCCGGCGCGAAAAACCTGCCCGGCATGGACTCGTTGATTGCCCAGCGTCTGGTGGTGGGTCAGGGGGCGGAGCGTCGCATCTTTGCCCGCGCCTTCGCGGAGTTTGTCCAGCGCCAAGCCACGGTCCGAAGGCCCGGCGCCAGCGGCATTCGCGTCGATTCGGAGAGCGGCGAAGTGTGGGTGAGCGGCGTTCAGGCGCCCACGCTGACCAACCTGGAGTATCGGCTGCTGCTGCTGCTCTATGGACGCCTCGGGAAGATCGTCACGAAATACGAGGTGGTGGAAGCCGTCTGGGGCGAAGACTATATCGATGACGTCGACGACGCGCGCATCGAGAAGCTCGTCAGTCGTCTGCGCCAGAAGCTGGAGCCGGATGCGGCCAACCCGCGTTTCGTGCTCACCGTGCGAGGCCGCGGCTATAAGTTGGCAGAGGGTTGAAACAGGGGCGTGCGGTTCGCAGCCGGGCCGGGAGGCGACAACCTGCCGGCTCGGCCCCGAATCGCAAACGATTGTCAGCGTTGCGTCGGCTATCGGTCAAGCGATCCTGACCCGCCGATGGTAGCATCGCGCAAGTGCGCAGATCGATTACGGCGTCGATTCGCCGCCGTCTAGTCCGAAATCAACATTCGAAATCCAAGATCCGGAGGACACTGATGGCATCCCTGCTCGAAAAGGTCAACACGCTCATTTCCGCAAATCTGCACTGGATGGTGGACCAGGCCCTTAAGCAGAATTCCATCGCCGTCATCAATCAATACATCCGCGAGGTTGAGGACAACCTGGACGATTTGACTGACGCGGTGGCGACAGTGGGCGGCAACGTCAAGACGATTCGCCGCAAACGCGATGAGTTCCAGGCCAAGGCGGACGAGCTCGACCGCAACATCGACATCTTTCTGCGGGAAGGCCGGGATGACCTGGCCGCGGCTGCG
>CAYRFV010000252.1:0-2721 GCA_964423545.1 uncultured Anaerolineales bacterium
GACGACGGCGAACAGATTGCTGTTGGACCCCTCGGTCAGATGACCCCCATGGTGCAAGAGCGCCTCGTGCACCCCCTGCTCTTGCGCCCGACGCCGCGCCAGGTAGGTGACCAGTGTGTTGAGCGACTTGGCCTGCGGCAGGTAGCGCTCCCCCGGGAAGGTGATCGCCGCCACGCCATCAGCATAGCAGGTCGCCGGGAAGACCGTTGCAGGCTGGGGCCAGATGAAGACTTCCACTTCATCTCGGTCACCGCCAACCACGAACAGGCGCAGCGTGCAGTCCCGGACTGCATTCGCGTCCAACACCTCGGCGATCCAACGTCGAAACGTAGCGGCGTCAGCAGGCAAGGGCAGCCCGACAATCTCGGCGGAGTGCGCCAGGCGCTGCAGGTGTACCGCCTGTGCGAACACGACGCCGTTCGCCACCTGCATCGATTCGTAGACGCCGTATGCGCCGTAGATGGCAGGATTGAAGATCGAAATGCTGGCCTGTGCCGGCAGGACGAGCGCGCCGTTGCGCAGGACATAGGTGGGCAGACGCATGCATGACTCCGGTCAGGAAACTCAAGGAAAACACCGCGTGGGTCCGAAGCGAGGCGATTCTACCTGGGCTGGGTGCGCATCAACTTCGCAATCTCGTCCAGGCTGGGCGGCGGACTCTCGCCGCATTTCCGGCGGCAATAGAGGCCGGCGGCGGCGCAAGCGAACTTGACCTGGTGCTCCAATGTCCAATCCGGCTGAAGCCAGCCGTAGATGAAGCCGGCTTTGAACATATTGCCGGCGCCGCTGGTGTCGACCACATCCACAATCCGATACGGCTCAACGCCGAAGGGCGAGCCGTCGGGCCGGACTACCAGGACCGGCCGCGGCCCGTCGGTGATAATGATCGCACCGGCGCCGTGCTCCTGGAGCTCCAGTGCATGGTCGTACTCGAACACGCCGGGGAAGTTGGCCAGCAACCAGGCGCTGGAGATCACGATGGCATCACTAAGCCCTGCCAGCGGGTAGGCCGGTGAGATTGCGTCGGCAGAAACCACCGGCACTCCGAGCGCTCGCGCAACCCCGGCTGCGCGGTCGCGCTCCTTCCGGCCGTACGCATCCACGCTCAACAGCCGTGCGCGGCGCATCATCGCCTCAGTCAGCTCCACCTTCGGCGAGTCATCGTACCAATAGGCGATACGGCTGCGCTCGCCGTCCGGCGTGACGAGGATGCGCGAAAAGGGAGTCACGGCGTCGGGCCGGCACTGGATGTAGCGGGTGTCGATGGATTGACAGCGCGCCAGTTCGCGCTGGATGAATTGGCCTTTCCAATCGGTGCCGATGACATTGCCGACGAGCAGCACGCGCAGACCCCAGGTCGCCAGCGCAATCGCCACCTGCAGCGCCTCTCCGCCTACTTCGTTGTACTCCAGCGTCGCGACCGCATCGCGCCGGGGATTCGGCAGCCGATCCAGCCGCGTGATATTGTCCATGCTGATTGTGCCGTAACACAGCACGTCATAGAGCTCATCGCCATCCGACATGCCTGCTTCTCCTCCACGCAACCCCGAAGGAGGATATCTGGGCGATCTCCTTCGAGCGGAGGCATTCTATCACAAACTGCGCCATCAGGCACGCGCAAGGTCAGATGGGCGATCATCGATAGTCGATCATGGCCGCGGGCACGTAGACCATCCCCGTCAACTGTGCCCGCGCGCCCTCCTCGCCGATGAGCAGAAATGCGTCGTCGCGCCCCTCCGGCCCCCAGCCCGTGCTGTAGATGACGTGTATCACGTCAGGACCCAGGATCACGCGATCTCCCAGCAGAGCACGAGCATCGACGCTGAAATCGACGCGCGGCGCGCCGGCATTCAGGCCACTCTCCACCAACCGCTGGATGGCCGCTACCTGCGGCATGGGCAGATCCGGGCTGCGTGCGCCCTGCACGACGAGCCGGAACGGATCGGCCATGAATGGCTCCAAAGCAGCGGCGTCTTTCGCGGCAGCGGCGACGACAAGCTGTGAGAGCAGCCGATCCAGCTCCAGCCCCTGCACCCGCACAACCACCGAATTGAGGTGCTCGACCGCGCCGTCGATCGAACTGATGCTCCAGATCTGGACGCGGCCCGGCTGGCTGTTGAGAGGCGCGGTGAAGGTGAGGGGAATGGCGAACGCGCCGCGTGCCCTCTCGTCGATACTGGCAAAGCCATAGGCTCGGCCGATCTCTCGTGCACTGCCGTCCAGCACGGCCGCTACAAGGCTGAGCGTTGTGGTCGGGGTCGAACCGATCACCAGGCCAGTCACGGTGAATGGACTGGTGACGGTCATAGCCTGTCTGGGGCCGAGAATCACCAACGCCTCACACGCACAGGGGTCCGTCGCTAGCGCCTGGACTGCCGGCCGCGTTCCCACCGTGCCGCTGACAGGGATCACCAAACGCTGGCCCGCATAGATCAAGTTGGGCGCGGCCAGACGGTTCGCAGCAACAATCTCTCGCACGCTGACGCCGTAACGCAGCGCCAGTTTCGCGATCGAATCGCCGGGCTGAACGACATGAATGACGGTGTCCTGCGCCACCGCCGCAGCCGCCAACAGGACGCACAGCAACACCGCGCAGACGCTCGCCGACAGCCAAAGGCGCACCGTTCGCTTCATCTTCCCCTCCCGTCGCGAGGCACGAACGCGTCGCCCGCCTCTGCGGGCGACCATCTCAAGGCGCGCATGCGTTCCCGCCATGCGCCG
>CAYRFV010000252.1:2731-8309 GCA_964423545.1 uncultured Anaerolineales bacterium
CCGCCCAAAGCTCGGCGCACTTCAGATCGTCGCACGCCGTCAAGGACCTTTGGAGCATGGTCAGCCAGACCGGAATCCATCGTTCGTTCACGCCGCCGCGACAGTACTCCGTTGCAACAAGAACCCCCATCGCAGCCGAGAGGCGGTAGTCATCCAGAAGCCGCTGCCAGGGATAGCCGGTCACACCTCTCGCTGCCAGATGGTCGTGATAGCGCCTGAGCACCGGCTCCTCCAGGCGCCTTCGGGTGTCGATGTCCCAGTCCAGCACCATGGCGTAGGCAAGGTCATAGACGCCGAGCCAGGTGGTGAGGCTCCAATCGAAAGGCTGCCGGTCGATGAGATAGATCGGTCGATCCCCGCTGCGCGGCGTCAGAATGTTGTGTTGCCCGGCATCGCCGTGAATGATCGTGAAACCGTTATCATTACGCGTGCGCAGGAGAAGCGCCGGCAGCAGTCTCTCGACCAGCGCGGCCATCAGCTCTGGCCAGTGCGGCTCCAGAGCAGCGGAGAAACGGCCGAGGATGTGCCCGACGCCCGGTTCAGCCACGCGGACAAAGCGATCGATATGGTCAGCGCTGTGGATCGATGCATCTGCCTCTGCGAGCCGCAGCGCACCCCACCATCGGGCATGCATCGCCGCCAGACCCTCAGCCAGCGCCAACCCGTACGCCAGCGTCGGGGTTCTCTCAGCTGCAGGGACATGGGTATCGGACAGGTCCTCCAACAGCACGTGATAGCGCCTTTGCGCCGCCGAAAACGCTGCATCGTAGCAGGAGACGATCGGAGCGCCCTCGACGCCAACATAGTCTCGCGTGTAGTAGTTCACTTCCGAGGGGCCAAACGACTCATCGCCGAGATCGGCGTTGACCATCTTCAGAAACAGCCGTTGAGGCAGCGTTCCTCGCGATCCGGCTGCGTATCGCACCTCGAGACGGGCATGCGACGACCAGTTGCCCTGCCCGATCCTCAACTCGACTGCTGACACCCCGCCAGTAGTCAGCGCGCCGCTGCGTGAAAGCACCGCGGTGAGCCACTCTGCAGTAGCCTGCTCCGGGCTGGCGATCACTTTATCCGGCATCGCCCCTCTTTCCCGTCGCCAGCTGTGCTGGACAAGTCCGGCGCTTCAGCGCTGCCAACGGGTCGACGTAAGTTGGCTGGTGGCTGTATCGTCTGCGTCATGCCGAGCAGTCCGGCTACCGACGGCGGCGCTCATAGACGAACACGTCGGCGGCGAGATTATTCCATGGGAGGAACCCAAGGCCTGACAGAACCTCCAGCAGCGCGTTGCCGCCGTCGCCGGCAGGAGCCATCGCCTCCACGAGCGCGTCGCCGGCAAGGCTCAGGATGTGCCGCGCCAGCACTGCCATCGCATCGGGAGAGCCGTCGAGGAAGTTGAGGGCCAACGCCGGCGCCGCCTCACCGCGGCCCACGCACGCCAGCGCCTCCAGCCGACCCTCGCGCCGAATCCCCAGCAGATGCGTCATCTGCGCCAACGCCTGCCCAGAGGTGAGCGCATAGGGGTAGAAACGCCAGTTGCGGGGAAGGAAGCCGCTGGCACGCTCCAGGAAAGCGGAACGACTAATGTACTGCGCCGCCTCAGCCGGCGCGACCTGGACAGCGTCCGCAGCCCGCAGAGCCTGAGCGTGCTGTGCGGCTCCGGCAGGCGCCTCCAGCACGACGAAGCTCGCCGCACGCTCGAAATGATGGGACTCCACGATCCGCAGGGATGCCTGGTTGTCCAGGTACACCGAGAGCCCAACACGCATCGCGCCCCTGGCATGGGCCCATTCCAGCATGTGCTCGTGAAGCGCCCTGGCAATGCCCCGGTTGCGCCAGGCTGCGTCGATGCGCAGACCCTCGAACCAGGCATATGCCGGCGACATCCACACGCAGTGTCCGAAGCCGACCAACAGATCGCCCGCCAGCACGCCGATCAAATCGGCATCGTCTGCCGCCAGCCACTCATCGAGGACCGACGGCACATAGTCCTGGCCGTCCCACACCCCGGCGCTGATCTCGAGAACGCGCGGCATGTCATCGGGCGTGACCCGGCGAAAGCTGATCGTCAGACTATCGCCAGACATACATGTCCGCCCGGCGGTCGGTGAACAGATCGTTGCGTGCGCCGATGCGCTTATCGTCCGCCGCAGACGGATCGATCTCACAGACCACCACAGCATCGCCGGCGATAGGGCCCTGAGCCAGGCGCCAGCCCTTCGTATCCAGCACCTGCGAGGCGCCCGTGAACGTCAGGCGTTTGCCGTTCAGTTCTTCCGTGCCGTACCGATTGGTGGTGACAGCGAACACTGCATTCTCCAGGCAGCGGGTGACCATCGCGGTCTGGCACCAGGGCAGCACCAGGTTGGCTGGATGGGCGATGATCTGCGCGCCGAGGAGCGCGAGCGAGCGCGCCGACTCAGGAAAGAACCAGTCGAAGCAGATCATCATGCCGATGCGGACCCCGCGATGCTCCAGCACGCGAAAGCCGGTGTCTCCGGGCAGGAAAGGGTCCTTCTCATCCTGAAACAGATGGGTCTTCCGGTACACCTGTCGCACGCCGGCCGCATCCACCGCCGCCGCCGAGTTGTACAGCCCGGCCTGGCCGCGCTCCGCGAAGCCGGTCACGATCAGGCCGCCGGTCTGCTCCGCCGCCTGTTGGAGCGCGGCCAGGAAGAGCCCGGAGCCATCGCCAGGCTCGGCATACGGCTGGAGATCCGCGGTGGTCGCATACATGTAGCCGCTGTTCGCCAGCTCCGGCAGCACCAGCAGATCGGCAGTCACCCCATCCAACAGCCGGGCGACGCGGGCCGCGTTCGCCGCCACGTCGCATCGCACCGGGTGGAACTGCACAAACCCGACAGTAAACATCGCACCCACCTCCACCCTTGCCGGCCACACACCCCTCGATGCGCTAACGCACCGAGACCCGCCGCCACGTCACTTGCCGCGCCTCATCGTCGTACAGCGCATAGCACGCCCCCGCGCCGTCGTGCGGCTCTCCGACGCTGCCTACGCCGACCAGGTAGCGGCTGCCGTCTTGCTCGATGGCGAATTCCGTGCCATCGATGCGCTCCAGCGCGGCATCGGGCTGCCAGCGCCACGCCTCCTGGATGTGCGTGTGGCCATGGAAAAAGACGGCTGCGTCACTCGCCTCCAGCTCGGCAAGCGCAGCCCAGCGCGCCTCCTCCGAGCGGTAGAGCGAGGGAAACAGCGCCAGCCAGTGCAGATTGCGCTGCCGCAGATAATCCACCACACCGGTGATGGCGAGGCCCTCCGGCCAGATGGGGCTGGCATGCGCGGCCCACAGGCCGTCGGCGCGGCGCCAGGCCGGCCAGCGCGCAACCAGGCTGCGATACGGCTGATCCATCCCGCGCAGCCCCGATGCCTCCCAGTTGCCGAACACGCACGCCGCCTGCCGTTCGAGCAGCAGGTCGAGGGCGGCGCCGTGGCCGACATCGCCGAGGCAGAGATACCGGCTGGCATTCCGTTCGGCGGCGTCGACCAGAACAAGGCGCAGCAGGTCGCCACGGCCATGGATATCCGAAACAATGGCCCAGATCATGTCTCATGTCAGGTGGCAGGTTGATCTTATGACCAATAGGTTAACGGCTACCGGCAAACCTGTCAACCCTGAGCCTTGACCGCTCAATCGGGGAGAAGCAGAGGGGGCTGGTGCGGGGGACGGTGGCCAGCCAGGGTAACGAACGGCGCGGCGCGATCGGCCCGCGCGCCCAGTTTGCGTAGGTCGCCGATCTCGCGCAGCGCGCCCTGTCGTCGCGCCTGTACGATCGCCCTGGCAGACGTCGGTCCGATGCCCGGGATGCGCAGCAAGTCGGGCATCGGCGCCGCGTTCACTTCGACAGGGAAGCGCTCGGGGTGGGCCTGTGCCCATGCCGCCTTCGGGTCGATCTCCTGACTGAGCTGGTCACCGGCGTCGAACGGCAGCTCCTCGAGGTCGAACCGGTAGAAGCGCAGCAGCCAGTCGGCCTGGTAGAGCCGATGCTCACGCATCGGGTGCGTGGGCGGCAGCCCTTCGAGCGGCGTGTTCCTGACCGGGCTGAAAGCGCTGTAGTAGGCGCGGCTCAACCGGACTTCGCGGTAGAGCATCTGCGCCGTCCCAAGCAGCTCCCGGTCGCTCTCGCCGGCCGGCCCGACCACGAACTGCGTCGACATCCCCAGGCGTCCGCCACCGGGGGCCGGCGCGCGGCGTGCGCCGGCCCCGGCAGACCATCCTGTGGGATCGTCCCTGCGCATCAACGCGGCAGCGGTGCGCAGCGGCCCGATCAGCTCGTCCAGGTTCTTCTGCGGCGCAAGCTGCGCCAGCCGCGCCTGTGTTGGCCCTTCGAGATTTGCCGAGACGCGATCCGCCAACTCCACCGCGCGAGCGATGTGTGCGGACTCCGCGCCGGGCAGCAGCTTCAGGTGAACATAGCCCCTGAAGCCGTACTTGAGCCGCACCAACTCGGTTGTCGCCAGCATCTCGTCCATCGTCTGCGTTGTACCGACCACGCCGGAGCTGAGGAACAATCCATCGACCACCCCGGCGCGATACATCAGGTCGAAGCTGCGCGCCAGCTCATCCGGCGTCAGGTGAGCGCGGCGGAGATCACGACTCGCACGAAACGCGCAGTAGTTGCAGTTGTTCTGGCAGGCGCTGGTTTGCAGCACCTTCAGCACCGCCTTGCGTTGACCCCAGGGCGTGGTAACGTGTGAAACGCAGGGAAACAGGTTGCGGGAAGGCGGATTCGGCTCGATTGCGGCCGGCGCGAAGAACCCGCGGTCTCCCACTGCGTCCGAGCCGAGGCTGGTGCAGTCGTCGAAGCAGGCCGCCTGGCCGAGCAGATCGAGTTTCTCGCGCGTATCCACTGCCCCCTCCCAAACAGACAGCCAAAGTATACGAACATTCGTTCGTCTTGTCAAGATGAAAATCATTGGGATCGGCCAGTGACCAGGACATGGCAGGGTCGAATAACGGGAGAGCAGCAGGCCCATGTCCCGCTGCAACGGGCGTCTCGCGACTGCTGCTGTTGGAGCCGTTCAGGCTAAAGGCTGAGGCCCCGGCCAATCTGCAGCGCGAACCTGACCGGAGCCTCAGCTCGGCCAGAGCTGCATGCCGCCATCGACGCGCAGCACCTGACCGGTGATGAAGGAGGACTCTTCCGTCACCAGGAATGCGACCGCGCGCGCGATCTCCTCTGGCCAGCCGTAGCGCTCCAGCGTCCCGCCTGCCACCTTCAGCCGGGGGTCGATCGGCCGGCTCGCCTCGAAGCGCGCGGTCACGATCGGTCCGGGCGCGACGACGTTCGCATACACGTTATAGGGCCTGAGCAGGTCGGCCAGGCAGCGCGTGTACTCGTGCACCGCCGCCTTGGCCGTGCGGTAGATCGCCTCCCCTTGGCCGCCGGACAGCCCTGCAATGCTGCCGACATTGACGATCCAGCCGGACCTGCGGGCCATCATGTCCGGGGCCACCTCGCGGCACACCAGGATGCAGGTCATCAGGTTGCGCTCCAACACCGCACGCAGATCGTCCATCGAGATGTTGATCGGGTCGTTGGCGGGGGGCTTGCCTGCGTTT
>CAYRFV010000253.1:0-6579 GCA_964423545.1 uncultured Anaerolineales bacterium
TTGCGCCCCGCGCCCCGCAGGCCTGGCGCGATGTCCAAGCGCTGATCGAGGAAAAGCAGGCGCGGCCCTATGATGAGGCGGTTGCCCTACTGGTCAAACTGCGCGACCTGGCTGTGTTTCAGAATCGGCTGGCTGAGTTCGAGGCACGTCTGAGCAGCCTGCAGGCCCAGTATGCCGGCCGCCCGGCGTTCCAGGAGCGGTTACGCAAGGCGGGGTTGGTTTGAACCGTGTCTTTTCTGCAGAAGCGTGTCCCATCACGGATGCGAATTGGGGTTATCCGTGGCCAGGCCTTCATGGGTTGCCGCAGTGATGAGCCGGTCATCGGCCGAGAGGAATAGCAGTGTTGGTAGACGGGCAGCCTGCAGCACGCGATCTGCACGTAGCGCCGAAGCCAGTTGAACGGCATCGTATGCGCGCAACGGATGGCGATCCAGTAGATCGCGCGCCAGTCCGACGACGTTGAGGTCAAGCTCAACGAATCTGTATTCTGTCGCGCAATGCTGATTGAACGCCTGGACTGCAATGAGACATGCTCGCGTATCAACCGAGCCTTCGCGCAGCCGACGAGCCAGGGCACTATGCAGCTCCACCATCGATATCCTGGCAGTGACGACGGCATTGCCCGCGGCCGGCGCCAGGATGCCGCGCAGCCAGGGCGTGCCCGTTTCCTCAACATAGCGTTTGCTGAGTGCGCTGGAGTCCAGGTAACAGGTCGTCATCGCCCCTCGCGTTCGGCGATAATCAACTCTGAGAGAGGGCCGGCAACGGCGAGGTCATGTGCTGCGGCGACGAGTTGCGCTTCAGAGATCAGGGGTAGATCCTCAACCGGCAGCTGTGCACCGATGATGCCCGCGGCTTGCAGGGCGTCGTAAGCCAGTTTGCGCTGGTCACCACTCGGCCGACGTCGTCGGACAATCTGAACTTCCAGGCGAGAATGCTCAGGCAAGGCCAAGGGCTGCAAAGGCCGCAGAACCCCACCCTCATAAATCACAACAATTGACTCGTTCATCTCTATCACTCCGCCGTTCATCTTCGCTATCATGCGCTGGTTCGAGTCTAGCACAGTCAGCTTGATGTCGCAAGTGCGAATTGTACTGACCCGCATGCCGTCGATGCCAATCAAACCCGCCCTGCCCGCCCTGATCGAAGCACGCGACTCAGGAACGCAGCGATGTGCCAGACGTCCGTACACGCGAAATCCCTCCTCGATTTGACGGATGATAGCGCATTCCCGGCTTGGCGACAAGCTCCTTCGTCGGGCCTCCCCATACATGATTATCATCCAGTGCGGTAATCTCACAAATTACCATTTCAAATGGTAATTTTTACTTGCAAATCTCGGCGTTCAGGTGTACACTAACGCCCAGGAGGCGCTACGATGTTCCTGAATCGCACACGTGAACTGGGCTACCTGAGCGAACGCTACGCCGCCGGGCGAGCGGAGATCGTCGTCCTGTATGGACGCCGGCGCGTGGGCAAGAGCGCGCTGCTCTTCGAATGGTCGGAGGGCAAGCCGTGCATCTTCTTCTTCGCCCGGCGCGCGGACAAGGCGATCCTGCTGGGCGAGTTCTCACGAGCCATCCGCACCTTCAGTACAAATAGCCCTAGCGCGCAGCCTCCCAGTGGGACGCCAGATGACTTCACCTATCCCTCGTGGGGGGCAGCGTTCAGCGCCCTTGCCGAGTTGGCCACTGAACGCCGGCTCGTCATCATCTTGGATGAGTTTCCCTACCTGGTAGAGGCCGATCCAGAGCTGCCGACCCTCCTGCAACGGGAGTGGGATCTCCATTTGCAGCACACCCAGATCTTCCTGGTGCTGAGCGGCTCCATCCAAAGCGTGATCCAGCAACAGGTGCTGGACCCGACCGCACCGCTTTATCGCCGGCATACCTGGCCCTTCGAGCTGAAGCCCCTCACCCTGGCCGATCTGCCGGCCTTCTTTCCGCGCCACACGGCCGAGCAGTTGGTCGAGACGTTCGCCGTCCTGGGCGGGATGCCCTACTATCTGATCTCAGTTGATCCCCAGGTCGGCCTGCTGACCAACATCAAGCGCCACATCCTGGCCCCGCAAGGCAGCCTGTTCGCGGAAGTCCGGCTTCAGCTCCACGAGGAGTTGCGCGGCGATATCGAAGAGAGCCTGGCGATCCTGCGCGCCATCGCCGGCGGTGCCCATCGCCGGGCTGACATCTCACGTCTGGCCGGGTTGCCGGTGCGGAGCACCGATCACCGTCTGGCGATCCTGGTCGAGCTGGGCATCCTCGAATACCGTCGCGCAGTGGAACGCATTCGCAATGCCGACCGCTGGGGCGCCTATCACCTGCGCGATCCCTTCTTTCGCTTCTGGCACCAGTGGGTGCTGCCCAACGAAGACTACCTGGCCATTGGCCGGCGCCAGGAGGAGGTGGCCGACCAGATCCGCCAGGCGCTGCCGCGCATTGTCGCGCCGATCTGGGAGGAGGTTGCTCGCCATCACGTGCTGGTCGCATCGGCCGATCGAGTCATCCCCTTCCATTTCGAGGAGATCGGCTCCTGGTGGAGCGGGGATGCCCAGATTGATGTGGTGGGTGTGAATAGGACGGAGCGCCGGGTGCTCCTTGGCGAGGCCAAGTGGACGCGCGAGCCGATGACTGAAGGCGTGTTAGAGAAGCTGATCGATCGCGGCAACCGCTGGCTGGGCGGCGACACCGGTTGGGATGTGCACTACGCGCTGTTCGCACGCGAGTTCGGCCAGGTGCGCGAGTCAGCCGGGCAGGAGCCGGGATTCTACTTCTTCAAGCCAGAGGATGTCTTGCAGATCCATTAGCAGAGTCGAGGCTCGAACCGCGTGGCGTTGACGCGCACGGTAGCGAGCCGCGCGTCAACTTGGGAGGCGGACCGCCGCATGTTATAATCAGACTGTACTCGGTATTGAAAGACGGCTGCACCAAAGCCTTCAGAGAGCGATCGGAGACCACACGGCTCAAGAGGAAACGCAGACCACGCGGCTGCTCAAATCGGCAAGACGTGTGGTCGGAGGTGAGGAAAGGGGGCCTTACGGTTCGGGTCCGTGAGGTCGGAGGTTCAAATCCTCTCTCCCCGACTTAGTGCCTCAAGGGTAGGCGAAAAAGCTACCCGTGAGGTTCTCTGGATAAGAAATCCTCACTGATCGTCGTACGACCCTCGCCAGACTCCAAGCCTACTTCGAAAGTCATCCTGAGCCCGGTGCCACAGGGACGGAAGATCCTGCGTTCGACGCGCTCACGCGCGACCAGCTCATCGACTGCCTCGCCTGGCTGCGCGACGCGTACCTTATCACCGACCTGCGCAGTGACGGCGATCTGTTCACGCTGCAGGACCAGCTCGGCCACTCTGATATCGCCATGGTCCAGCGCCACGCCCGCGTCGCCCAGACCGACTGCGCCAAGGCGGACCAGAAGGCATGGCCGGTCGATAACTGGTGGACAAAGTAGAAAACACGAAGCTGAATCGTGTATAATAGGGCGCAGGAGGCTGCATGATGCCCTACGAGATTACCGATCCTGTAGACATCCCGCGCCTTCAGCAAATCCTGGATGCGCTGCAGGCCGAGATCGCCGAACGGGAGCAGGCGACGGCGGCGCTCGCGCGCCAAAACGCCGCATTGTATGCCGAGTTGCGACGACGGCTAGCTGAGAGCGAAAGCTTCAGCCGCGTTCTGGTGAGCTTGCTCCAGAAGACGGTTCTGGAACAAGTGCTGGACATCGTCTGCACCGAAGCCCAGGGTCTGATCGGCGCGACGGGCAGTGCGGTGCTGCTATTGACCGATCAGGCCTGGCTGGAGGTCAAGCACCGCTTGGGCAAACCGTTGGCAGCCGTTGAACCCGTGCCTGTGGACGGCTCGTTGGCGGGCCAGGTTGTGCGCCAGGGTGCGCCGGTGCTAGTGAATGACCCAGCCAACCTCGCGCGGGTCCAGGTCTACCAGTGGCCGACGGATCTCAGCGCGCTGCTCGCCGTGCCCCTGCACGTCAATGGCGGGGTCATCGGCGTGTTGGACGTCGTGAATAAGGCAGGCGGCTTCACTGAGGAAGACATCGCCGTCATGTCTCTTTTTGCCAACCAGGCCGCCATGGCCATCGAGCATGCCCGCCTCCAACAGCAGGCGGAGCAACTGGCGGTGCTGGCGGAACGGCAACGCTTGGCCCGTGAGCTGCACGATTCAGTCACCCAATCGCTCTACAGCGTGACCCTGTACGCCAACGCCGCGGCCCTGGCGCTGGCGGCCGGCAAACAGGATGTCACGGCCGGCTACTTGCAAGAGCTGCAGGAAACCGCGCAGGAAGGCATGCGCGACATGCGGCTGCTGATCTTTCAGTTGCACCCGCCCGTGTTGGAGGCGGAGGGGTTAGTGGCGGCGTTGCAGGCGCGCCTGGCAGCGGTCGAGGGCCGTGCTGGCGTGCAGATCGAGTTTCGCGTTGAGGCGGAACGGCGCTTGCCCATCGCGATCGAAACGGAGCTGTACTGGATCGCCCAGGAGGCCCTGAATAACGTACGTAAACATGCGGCGGCCCGGCACGTGACCGTGCACGTGCACTTCAGCGCCGCGACCGTCTGCCTCGAAGTGACGGATGACGGCGTGGGGTTCGATCCGGGTGCGGTGCCTGCCGAAAGGCGGGGCGGGTTACGCACTATCGCCGAACGCACGGCGCGCGTCGGCGGGAAACTGACATACGAAAGCACGCCGGGCGCGGGCACGCGAGTGAAGGTCGAGGTGGCGCAATGACAGAGAAGAATGTCCGACCCTCAGAATCGTGTGTCCGTGTTTTGATCGTCGACGACCATGCCATCGTGCGCAAAGGGATCCGCGCCTTGCTTTCGGAAGCTGACGGTTTCGAGGTGGTGGGGGAGGCCGACAACGGGCAGGCGGCGGTGCAGTGGGCCGAGGAGAGCAGCCCGGACGTCATTCTGATGGATCTGCTGATGCCCGGTATGGACGGCATCGAGGCGACGCGCCAGATCACCAGCCGCCGGCCGGGAGCGCGCGTACTCGTGTTGACGAGCTTTGCCGCCGACGACAAGGTATTTCCGGCCATCAAAGCCGGGGCTTCCGGCTACCTGCTCAAAGACTCCTCACCTGACGAACTCGTGCGAGCGATCCGCCAGGTGCACCGCGGCGAGCCGTCGCTGCATCCGACCATCGCGCGCAAGCTGCTGCAAGAGGTGGCGCGCCCGGTCGAGCCGCAGCCCGCGCCCGAGGCGCTCACCGCGCGTGAGTTGGAGGTGCTGCGGCTGATCGCCCAGGGGCTGAGCAACCAGGAGATCGCCGACCGGTTGGTGGTCAGCGAACCGACTGTGCGCGCCCATGTGAGCCGGATCCTCGGCAAACTGCACCTGGCCAGCCGCACCCAGGCTGCGCTCTATGCGGTGCGGGAAGGGCTGACGGATGCGGATGCGAGCAGCGCGTAGGAGGGGTAACCGCAGTCCTCGGCGTTATTCGTGGAACCAGGATAGCGAACCGGTACATCAAACATCGTACATCAAAGTTTCAAGGGCCGCCCCAGAGGGCGGCTCTTTTGCTATGCCAGATCTATCGTCTGCGCTGATGACACGACTGCCCCCTTCTGCTATGCTTATGAATGGAGACAAAGTTGATCGTCAAAGACGCGGTTCATGACGCGAAGAACGATGTCAAGAATGCAGCTCACGATGTGAAGAACCGGATCAAGGACAATGCTCACGATGTGAACAACGATATCAAGGACGCCGTTCACGACTCGGAGAACTGAGGGTGATGCTCGCACGCCAGGCTTCTTGCGCGACAACCAGGCAAGCCAGTGACGAGACCGTGCCGCGCGTGATGTCGCCGAACAGGTCCTGCGGCTGCATTGCGCAAACACCGAACGAGAGGCTACTGGAGGTTGACTACATGCTTGATCCAGGCGATTTGATCTTTCATCCGAAACATGGTTTTGGCACCATTAGTGGCCTGACGCGTCGCGATCCACTCCACCCGATCCGGGAAGAGGTCAGCGAGGTTTTTTCGGACCAGGAACAGGACTACTACGATATCCAGCTCATGGATGGTGGGACGCTGCTTGTGCCAGTGAGTCGAGCGGAACGCGTCGGGTTGCGTCCCCTCACCAATGGCGTTGACGCTGTCACGACTTGTTTGCGCTCGCCGGCTGTGAGTCTGCCCGCTGATTCTCGGAAACGCGCGGCGGAACTGCGGGCACGGGGTCAGATTGCCGAGCCGACTGCTCTGGCCGCCACTGTTCGTGATATGTTGACACAAAGTCGCGGTCGAATGCTCACGGGCAGCGAGAAGACGTGGCTTGCCAGGTCTTGCGAGCGCCTCAGCATCGAAGCAGCGCTGGTCGATCGCATTTCCAGATCGCAGGCGTACGCCGCCATCTGGGAAGCAGTGAGCCAACTGAGCACCGTTTGATCTCCGAGTAGGTGAGCGCAAATAGAGGGGGTTGCATATGGGCTCTTGCTCAACGAACAAACGCCGCATGAAGGCCAAGCTGATCTTCAATCCCAGCGCGGGGGCAATGCGAGGATCGCCTATCGAGATACTGGATGTGATCCACGAGATGCAGGCCTGGAGGCTCGTGCCGGAAGCCT
>CAYRFV010000253.1:6589-8291 GCA_964423545.1 uncultured Anaerolineales bacterium
CGAACCGGGCTGCGACCTATCCTTGGTGGTCCAGGATGCTCTCAGCCAGGGGATCCGCATGTTCGTGGTCTGCGGCGGCGATGGCACGATTCTTTCCGTGGCCGGCGCCTTGACTGGCACACGCGCCACCCTGGGAATCATCCCTGCCGGCACGCAGAACAACGTGGCCCTCAGCCTGGGAATTCCAGAGGATGTCCCGGCCGCCATCGCCCTCCTGCGCACCGGCCGCCGTATCAAAGTGGACATGGGCCTGGCCGCTTGCGGCCAGATCGTGCGTTCTTTCCTCCTGGCTTGTGTGGTGGGGCTGGGTTCGGCCATTTTCCCGTCGGCTGACGATATCCAGCACGGCAACCTGGCGCGGATCGGTGATTTCCTGGCCGCACTGGCCGCTTCCCCCCCGGCCGAGATGCACCTGGTACTGGACAATAAGCAGGAGATCCATACTCAAGGTCACATGGCGCTGGTCTCCAACATGCCCTACATCGGCCCGCATTTTCAGGTTGGCGCCGCTGCCGCGTTCAATGATGGCTTGCTGGATGTGTTGCTGTTCACTGACCTGTCCAAGCTGGAGCTACTGGGCTACGCCGCCCAAAAGGCCGTCGGGAGTGGAACAGAAGACCCTCGCATCCAGCACTTCCAGACGCGCAGGGTGGACATGGGCACCCTGCCGGCCATGCCGATCATGGCAGATGGGCTGGAGATGGGAACCGGGCCATTGCACATCACTGTGAGGCGGCACGCCCTGGCAGTGATGGTCGGCAATACGGCTCCCGACCCGGGCGATGCTTGAGGCACCGACGCATGCATCCGCCGGACGAAATGCGCCTGCCTGTCGCTCAGCATCCTGGGGCCTGGCGGCGCCTGATTCTCCGGGTGAGACGCAATCGCCCACTCGCCTGGCTGGTGGGCCTCACGGCCGGCCTGCTCCTGTTCCTGGCCTGGCTGCCTGTCTACGTGCGCATGTTTTTTTGGCGCGGCCTGCAGGCCCAGCCCATCCTGGCAAGTATGATCTTGGGCTTCAGCTTGCTGGCGCTCTCGCTGCTGTGGTCGGCCGGCCAGCGGATGGATGTTTGGGCTTTCCTCTTCTTCAACTTTCGGGGGCGTCACCCGCCCTGGCTAGATCAGCTGATGTGGGGCTTCACCCAGATCGGCAACGGCCTGGTCAGTGTAGTGCTTGCCCTGATCTTGTTGCTCGCCGGGGAGCGTCTGTTAGCTTATGGGCTCATCCTAGGGGCTTTGACGTGTTGGTTGGTGGTCGAGTTAGTGAAAGCTCTGGTGCGCCGGCGCCGGCCCTTCATCAGGCTGACCCAGGCGCGTATCGTCGGCCGGCGGGCCGGTGGGCGTTCATTCCCGAGCGGTCACACCAGCCAGGCCTTTTTCATGGCGACGCTGCTGGCCGGATACTTCCACGTCGGCGTGTGGGCGGTGTGCCTGCTGTACGCCATCGCGCTGCTGGTGGGCATCACGCGCCTATACGTGGGGGCGCACTATCCGCGGGATGTGCTGGCGGGGGCTATCCTGGGTAGCGCCTGGGGCCTGCTGGGCGGAATCGTCTATGGGTATATCTTGTGAAGCGGGGATACACCAAGCATCCTACATCAAAAGTATCGCGGGCCGCTCCTGAGGGCGGCCTTTTTGCTGCGAAAAGTCTGGCGTTTGCGCTGATGACAGGGCGGCGCGCTTCTGGTACGCTACCATAGCC
>CAYRFV010000254.1:0-8192 GCA_964423545.1 uncultured Anaerolineales bacterium
GCATAGGCCACCATCGGGCAAGATAGAAAGGTACCCACCATGGTCACTGCAACGATCAGGAGCGTGTTGGCGGCATAGCGGCCCAGCGGCAGAAAGCCATAGGCATCGGGATAATTCTGCCACACGAGCGGATTGGGGATCCACACCGGGGGCCAAGCGATCTGCTGTTGGAGCGACTTCAGCGAGGTCGAGAGCATCCAGAAGAGCGGGATCGCCAGCAACGCGGCGGCTATCGACAGCAGAACATACAGCACCACCTTCTTAATGTTCTGCTGCACCGATTTGCGGCCGAACCAGGCCTGCTCATGCGGACGCTGCGCGGATGTGAATGGCGCGGGCTGGGCAGTCATGCTATCTCTCCCCGCCGGACTCATAATATACCCAGGACGCGCTGGAGCGGAAGATGAGCAGGGTGAGGATCAGCACCAACGCGAAAAGGATCCAGGCCAGCGCGGAGGCGTAGCCCATCTTGAAGTCCTGGAAGCCGGAGTTATAGAGGTAGAGCATGTAAAACAGGGTGGAGTTCATCGGACCACCACCGGTGGCGATATAAGCGGTGGTGAACACTTGGAAGCTATTGATTATCCCCATGACCAGGTTGAAGAAGATAGTGGCCGTCATCATCGGCACCGTGACGGCCCAGAACTGGCTCCATCCGTTTGCGCCGTCAATCTGCGCGGCCTCGTAGAGATGCTGCGGGATGGACTGAAGCCCGGCCAGGTAGATAATCATGCTGCCGCCAACACCCCACAGGCTCATGATGATAATGGCTGGCTTTGCCCACTCAGGTCGGCCGAGCCAGTTGGGCCCCCGCAGGCCGACCAGATCGAGCATCCAGTTGATCAGGCCAATCTGCGGCTGGAATAGCCAGACAAAGAGCAGCACGCCAGCCACCTGCGGCACGATGGAAGGTACGTAAAAAAGAGTGCGGAAGATCGTGACCCCTCTCAGCTTGGCGTTGAGCCCCAGAGCCAACAAGAAGCCGACCGTAATCTGCAGCGGAACAGAGATGGCAACGTAATAGAGTGTATTGACCATCGAAATCCGGAAGAGCCGATCATCGGTCAAGATGCGTCGATAGTTGGCGAGTCCCACCCATTCCGGCGTGTCAAAAACGCCGTACTTCGTGAAGCCGAGGAAAAAGACCATCAGGATGGGGACCAGGGTAAAGGTTAGCAAGCCGACTAGCCATGGACTGATGAATGCATAGCCCGTGATAGCGCGTCGCGTGCTTTGCGATTGAGCTTGCCACCAGCCGGTCAATGGAGTCATGTCGTTGCCTCCTTACTCAGTCCCTCTCTCGCCGCGATGTCGGCGAGAGAGGGACTGATCACCCGAGATCACCCGATCAACTCTCGCCGAACAGCTTGACCACCTCAGCCTGAGCAAAGGCGGCGCCTTCCTTCACTGAGCGTTTTTCCAGCATCACCGACTCGAAGGCTTCGGTGACGACCTTGCTTACGGCCAGCAACTTGTCAGAGACAGGGTAGGAGACTTGCTTGCCATTCAGGATTTCCAAGACGGTGTCCCAATGGGGATTGCTCTTCCGCGCGGCGGCATCATAGGGCGCCATGTTGTATTTCTTTACCATCGCGGGGCGTGCTTGCAGATTCACCATAAACTTCAGGTGACCATCGCCGGCTGAGAGATACTTCGCCAGCTCCCAGGCCTCGTTCGTGTTCTTCGCTTTGGCCGGGATTGCATTGCTCCACGAGGCGGTGATGATGTCGAGATACTCTCCCTTCGGGCTCTTGTGCACCTTTCCGAGCTTGTACGGCAGGTCGGGCTTCTGCTGGTTGATGATGTTCACGGTGAACACGTTGGACAAGATCGAGGAGGCTACACCTGCGATCATCGGATTGCCGAGTTGTTGATTGCCCCACCCGGTCAGTGTGGAGCCTACAG
This sequence comes from uncultured Anaerolineales bacterium, assembly GCA_964423545.1. GTDB lineage: Bacteria > Chloroflexota > Anaerolineae > CG2-30-64-16 > CG2-30-64-16 > JALOOE01. Next base: position 1,906 of record CAYRFV010000254.1, read on the forward strand.
CATCCCAGCCACCCATCGCCTTGTAGAGATCCACAGTGAACTGAAGCGCTTCGACCGACTCAGGGGTATCAATGGCGACCTTGGCTGGCGTTCCATCACCCAGGAAAGTGCCCCTATTCCGGTAGGCGCCTCCAGACCACTCGTTGGAACCTCCAGGCACGTAGCCCAGGTGCTCAACCTTCTTGCCAGAGGCGTCCGCCTTGGTGAGTTTCTTGGCGAGGTCGAGCATCTCCGACCAGGTGGCCGGGCCCTTCTCCGGGTCCATCCCCGCGCCCTTGAGATCATCCTTATTCCAGTATACCATCTGGAGGAAGTTGCCAACGAACGGCAGACCGTAGGCCTTGCCTTGCCACAGGCTCATGTTCCAGATGCCGGGAAGCCACATGTCAGCTGTCAGTTGGCTGGCCTTCATCAGATCATCCACCGGCTTGAGCGCATTGCGCTTAGCCGAAGGCGCGAACTCATCGGTGTAGATCATCGTGAGGTCGGGCGGATCGGCCGCCAGACCCGTGAGAATCTTGTCGGAGTAACCTGGATTCGGCAGCAGGAGCGGCTCGACCTTGATCTTTGGGTTTGCCAGCATGAAGTCGTTGAGCACGCTCTGCATCTGGTCGACGCGCACTCCACCCCAGATGTGCCAGTAGCTGATAGGAACAGCGTCTTTGGCGGCGGGAACCGCGGTCACACCAGGAGTTGCAGTGGGTGCGGCCGGGGCCTTGGTGGGCTCGGCCGCTTTAGTGGGCTCGGCGGCCTTCGGTGACGCAGCAGGCGGTGCAGCGGGGGCCGGAGCGGACGGCGCACACGCGGCTAACGTAGCGCCGGCCGCACTCAGTCCGGCAAGCTTCAGAAACTCACGACGACTCAACCTCGACTGGACGGACATCGGATCACCCTCCTTTGGTTGGACTGCGGTGAGACGGTGTTGACAGCCGTCTCTACGAACGATGGCGGTAGACCTGCACTTCATAGACCCGCGCGCTGGCCCCTGCGACGCCGCCGTGGGACGCCAGGATGCGCACGCGCAGTTTGTCCGCCTTCACTGCGGCGAAACGGTGCCGGCGGAAACGATGATAGTTGCCCGATACCACGGCGAGGAGTCGCCACTCACCACCCTGCCAGGCGGCCAACTCATACGACTCGACCAGGATAGGTAGCACCCGTTGGCCGCTTTCCCAAGGCTGCTCGTGCCGCAACTTTGCCAGATTGTCGAACGTCAAGCAGACCTCATCGAATTCCTGTGGCGCCGGCCATGATAGGATCAGCTCTTGCGGCAAACCCTCCTTGGGATCGGAGATCCACATGTTCAGCGGCCCGCGCGAGAAGCGACGGTGGAAGCCATTAATGACGTTGGCCGCTTCACCGAGTGCAGGCGCCGGAGATAGCCGCAGCGTCCCAGCACACCGCAGCGGCCGCCATTCGGGGCTGAAGTGGCTGTGTTCGACCATTTCAGCGATCAGCGACTCGCGCTTGGCCAACGCCCACTGGACCGCTTCGTTTTCGTCCAGCGCCAACACAAGCCGATCGTCATCCCGGACGGCATCCCGCGCACCAATGACCAGCGGCTGGGGAAAGGCGAGTCTGAACCAACCCGCGCACCGGGCGGGGACAAGGGCGGAAGTGGTTGCCAACTCGGCGAAGGCCGAATCGCGCAGGTCGTTGCGTCCGAAGCGTTCGAACTCCTCCATGGACTTCCACTTCCGGTCGTTCTGCGCCCGATACGCCCTGAGGGTGACGGGCTGCGGTTGATCGGTCGGATTGCGCAGATACACCTCGACCTGCTCCAGGATTGGCGGCCAGTCCCACAGCACCGCGCCTGCCTGGGCGATCAGCGGGAAGAACTCGCCCGGCTCCTGATCGTTATAGCGCAGCTCGCTGGTGGCCGACACGGCCGCCTGGCGGGCCAAATCGCCCTGCGGACTGAGCGATCGACCCAGGATGGTCACATCCGCTGCGGTCAGACCATCGAGCAGTTCAGCCAGGTGCTCGGTGTAGACGGCTCTCGGGGTGCAATGATGCTTGCAGCAAAGCGCGGCTGCGTAACCCACTGCCTGGCCGAGCGCGCCGCCCGTGCGCATCAGCCGGGTGGAGGAATGGGCGATATGCGTTGCGCTGATCAGGCGGCCCGCCAACAGCAGGTTCGGCACGTTTCGGGAGTAGCACGCCCGGTAGGGGATGCCGAACATCGGCGGGACGCTGTGTGAAAAGATGTTGCCGCCTTCGCCCAACGGCTTGTGGTCGTCCAGGTCGTGACCGCTGTAGGCGATATCATCTTCAAAACGCCGGCCCGCCTCTGCATCGGTCTGAGTCACGACGACATCCCCCACGAAGCGGCGACTCTCGCGCTTGCCGGCCTTGGGGCTAATCCAAAGCAGATCCCACATCTTGGCATCCTCGCGATGGGGGCCGTTCTTAATGTGATCCCACTCGGCCCACAACTGCCGCAGGAGCGCCTCGTAGATCTGGCCATCATCGCGAATCGTGTCGAGCCCACCCCCCGCCTCGGTGAGATACAGGAACTTCACCCCCTCAGGGAGGCCAGACAACCAGCGATCGTGATGGTAGAGCCAGGAGGAGATGCGACCTTCCCACACGCGCGGCACTTGCTGGCCCACGCCTGGGGGCGGAATGTAGACCACTTCGTGATCGGTCTTTTGTGCAAGCGCAACCAGGCTGGTGCCCTGAACCCGATTGGTTCTGACTGGCGGAGCCGAACGCTCACCGAACTCGCTCTGCGCCTCGCTGCCGACATCGAAGTCGGCGCCGGCCAATGCGCCGATCTCGCCGTCGCCGGACGCCTCGATGACGACATGCTTGACGTCGATGCGGACCGTCTGAAATGCTGCCAGGTCCTCCACCAGCACCGCCACGATCGCGCCGTTCTCACCTGGAATCGGTTGTCGCGCATAGTGACGCTTCAAGACGCGAACGCCGGCCTCTTCGAGGAATTGCTGGACAACCGCCTCGTAGCGTCGCGAGATATTGTAAGGCATCTGTCCCGCAATCACTTGCGTGAAGCCCATGACCCAGGCCGCCTCCTCCTGAGTCTCGTGAATGATGCCGGTCTCTGATGCATAGGGGTTGTAGCGGTCCGCGCCGGTGATGCCAACGCCGAGATTCGGACCGCTATTTCCGCCGAGCACCTCGTCCTTCTCAAGCAAGATTGTCCGGCAGCCCAGCCGGCCGGCCTGGATGGCTGCGCAGTAGCCGGACACGCCCGACCCAATCACCAGGACATCGCACTCATCGTGCCTGTGAGCTGTCTCTTCCTGTCCGGACATCTCCCCTCCTCCACAAGCCGAGCAAAGATCAGCCGCGCTGCGTGCTCCACGGACGCGCCATGATGCGCTGCATTCCGGCCTCGTCCAACTCGATCCCAAGACCGGGAAGCTGCGGCACGGTCACGCAACCGTCTGCGTCCAACACGAATGGCTCCTTGAGATAGCCCTTGCCGATGAGGGTGCGTCCGTCCGCACGCGAATCATTCACCTCGTTGTGCTCCTGGACGAGGAAATTCGGCAAGCTGGCATCGAGCTGGATCGAGGCCGCCAGCGCGATCGGGCTGAGCGGACAGTGCAGCGCCACCAGGGCGTGGGCCGCCTCGCCGATGGCGGCGATCTTGTCGCATTCCGTGATGCCGCCCGCGTGGCAGATGTCCGGCTGCAGCACCGCCAGCGCGCCCGCCCTAAGCGCGTCGAAGAACACCCACTTGCCCATCCACCGCTCACCCGCAGCGATGGGTGTGCTGCTGCGCCGGGCGATATCGACCAGTGTCTCGACGCGCTCGATGGGCATCGGCTCCTCGACGAACAACGGACGGTGCGGCGCCAGCGCCTCGATGAGCTGCAAGGCGATGGCAGGATGGGGGTTGTGAATATCCACAGCCACATCGACATCGGGTCCGGCGCCCTCACGCACGGCGGCGAAGCGGTCGGCAAAGCGGCCAATGCGTGACGTCACTTCCAGTCCGCTGCCCGGGCTGAAGTGAACCTTGAGACAGCGGAAGCCCCACTCTTGGGTGAGAATACGCGCCGATTCCGCCCAGGGCCGGAGATCATCCGGCCTGCCCAGCGCCCTGGCTCCCTCGCGATAGGGCTGGCCTGGCTCGACACACCACGGTAGCTGTCCCGATGTGGAACGATAGATGCGGATGCGGTCACGACAGGCTCCGCCCAACAACCGGTGGATCGGCAGTCCGGCAGCCTTACCGGCGATGTCCCAGAGCGCGATATCGATGCCGCTAATGGCGCTCATGGTGACCGGACCCCCCCGGTAGCCCAGCCCGCTGTCGTACATGGCTTGCCACAGTTGCTCGACCCGGGTGGGGTCCTGGCCAAGCAAAACCTGCTCCAACCGGCGCACTTCGGCGATGACGGTCTCGGGATGGTTTTCCAGATAGGGCTCGCCCAGGCCCGTAAGTCCGGCATCGGTGTGAATCCGCAGCCAGACCCAACTAGGCGGGACTCGCAGAATCTCCAACTCAGTAATCTTCATCGGCGCTCCCATGCTGCGGCGGACCGGCCCAGCACTTCCTGGGGCGCGCTAAAGAGATCCTCGAGCACCAGACACGCCGCCCCAATCATCGGCGCATCATCGCCCAACTGTGCCGGGAGAATCTTGACCTGCTCAGCAGCCGTGGCAAAGCAGCGCTCCGCCACGGTGGCGCGTATCGGCCCCAGCAGCAACTCACCGCAGGCCTGGATATCCTCGCGGCCGAGAATGACCGCCTCAGGGCCGAACAGATTGATCGCATTGACGACACCCACCCCGAGATACACGGCCACCTGTTCCAGGATCCGCAGGGCGAGTCGATCGCCTGCGTGAGCGGCCTGGGCAACGGTGTGGATGGTGATCTGATCGAGCCGGTCGGCCACCAGCTCGGAGATCACGCTGTGCTCACCGCGACAGAGTGCGGCCACAGCCATCGCGACGACGGCCGGCGCGGAGGTGTAGAGCTCCAGACATCCTCGATTGCCGCAGCCGCATCGAGGGCCTGCCGCTTCGACGGTGGTATGTCCCAGCTCGCCCTCCACGTTGTGGACCCCGCGATGGAGTGCGCCGTTGATGACGATCCCTGCGCCCACACCCGTCCCGACCGCGACATAGATGAACGAACTGAACGCCTGGCCCGCTCCGAAGCGCCCCTCGGCCAAAGCCTGCGCATTCGCGTCGTTGTCAAGCCATACCGGCAACCCAAAGCGCTCCTCCAAGATCTGTCGTACCGAAACGTTGCGCCACAGTGGGAAGTTCGGAGGGGCAAGAATCACGCCATCTCGCGCGTTGAGGGGGCCTGGAGCGCCGATCCCAACCCCGGCCACCGTCCATTGACGAGCCTTGGCCCAAGACAGCAGATCGGCGATCATATTCGCCAGGCGCTCCAACGTGATGTCAGCGGCCTGCGCCAGTCGCGAGACTCCCGAGAGCCGATGATGAATCCGGCCGTCGAGGTCGACCAGAACACCCTGTATGCCGGAGCGCGCCAGGTCAATACCGATCACGTGGGTTGCCCCGGCGTTCACTGATAATCGCACCGGGGGACGGCCACCTGCCGAGGCCGAAGGGCCTTCTTCAACCACGAGTCCGATGGCCATGAGGTCGGCGACGATCCTCGAGATGGCAGCCTGAGTGAGCCCCGTGATGCCGGCGAGCTCGGCGCGAGAGATGCCGCGCCTGCGATGAATCCCGTCAAGCACGGCCGCGCTGTTGTTGGGATAGTATGAGCGAAGAGACCCATCGAGCCGAGCCATAGGCTGCCCCAATCCCACATCAAGGCCAACCATCGACAAGCACTACAGGGCGAGGACTTACTTTCGTAAGTAAAGAAAGTATACGTCGATCTCCTGCGGATGTCAACTTCCGAAAACGCCGTTAGCATGTTTTGACACGATTCCCGACTGCGTGTACCATCGCATCAGCATGAGCGCTCGCCCACGTCGAATCAGGCATTTCCTCGTCGGCACACCGCCGGCATGCCGGCGGCATGCCGATTAAAGCAGTTCCCACAGGAGTCAGGTGATGCAGCGCCACGGCCAAATCATCGGGATCAGACCAGAGAAGCTGGACGAGTACAAGCGCTATCATGGAGCGGTCTGGCCCGCGGTTCTCGCGATGATCCATCAGTGCAACATCCGTAACTACACCATCTTCCACAAGGACGGCCTCCTTTTCGCCTACTTCGAGTATGTTGGCGACGATTTCGCCGCGGACATGGCCAAGATGGCGGCTGATCCGAAGACGAGGGTTGGACCAGCCGGAGCGGGTTACGTTTGGGGGCGCGGCGGGTTACGTTT
>CAYRFV010000255.1:0-8149 GCA_964423545.1 uncultured Anaerolineales bacterium
GGTCCGGCGGGCGAGGCATGTCGGCGCGGTCCTGTGAGGCGTCTGGGGTCCCCCTCGGGGCGCCCCGGCGTCGGGGCTCCCGGGCGCGCCGACGTCTGACCGCACGGCGAGCAGTTTAGCTCTTCTTGTACTTGGCGTCGTAGGCGCGCTGCATAATCGCCAGGTAGTCCTTCAGACCGGCCTGGTTGAGCTGCTTCAGGAAGTTGTCCCAATCGCCAGCCAGGTTCAGGTCGCCGCTGATGAAGCGCGCCACCGACTGGTTGACCAGCCCGTTGACTTCCGTGCGGTACTGTGCGTATCTGCTCACTTCACCCTTGGGAATCCACAGCGGCGGCACGACGGCCTTAGGCACGTATGGCTCGTACAGCTGCGACGCCAAGTAGAGGCGTGTGTTGGCGCAGCTATTGGCCGGGCTGTAGATATCTTCGCAGCCCGACTGCTCGTAGTGCAGGAAGTGATGCGGAAAGGCAAGCTGGCCCCAAAAGAAGTTCTGCTGCTCGTTGATGGGGGTCAGCGCCTCCCAGGTGGCGGGCAGCCCGTTGTACGACTTGGTGCCTGCCGGCGGCCGGCGCCACTCTTTGCCCTCGCGGCCGATTCGGGCCTCGAGGCCGCCCTCCATCGTGTACAGCCAATCCACCCAGCGCATGGCCACCTCGGGGCACTTGCAGGTCTTGGTGATGGCGTACTCGCCCACGCTGGTGCCGTGCGGGTACCAGCCGGTCAGTTGCACGCCCTTCGGTCCCTTGAGCGGCGGCACAGCGTCGTATTCCTTTTGGCGCGGCGCGGCCATGCTCTGGAACGACCCAGGCCATAGGGCCGGGACCGTGAAGAGCACCTGGGCGTCCTCTTTCTCGCCCAGCTTGCGCAGGTCGGCTCCGGGGGTAGTCAGTGCCTGCGGGTCCATCAGCTTCTCGCTGTACAGCTTACGTAGGTAGGTGAGCCCTTCCTTGAACTCCGGCTTGTCGAAGCACACGTCGACCTTACCGTCAACGTTCATCAACCGGTCGCCGCCTGGGTCATAGATGAAGGCGCACATCAGGAAGCCCTCGACCGAGGGCACGCCACCGGGGTCAGCGTAGCCCATCAGCGGCATCTCGTCGGACTTGCCGTTGCCGTTGGGGTCCTTGTCACGGCAGGCCTTGAGCGCCTCGTAGTACTCGTCGGTGGTGGTGGGCATCGTGAGGCCCATCTTCTCGCGCCACCTGGTGTTGATCCACATCTTCTGCGAGGTCTTGGTATGGATGTCGCGACGGTTGCTGCCCAGGGCGTAGATCTTGCCGTTGGGAGAGGTCAGGTCTTCGCGGTGGTCGGGGAAGTCGGTGAGGACCTTCTTGAGGTGCACGGTCCCGTTGTCGATCAGGTCGTTGAGCGGGATGAGCACTCCCTGCTCGCCGTACTGCACCTGGTCCTCGCGAGAGATGGCGGCTGCCATGAAGACGTCGGGATACTGCCCGCTGGCCAGCACCAGGTTGCGCTTCTCGGCCAGCCCTTGCTGCGGCACAAGTTGCCAGTCGATGTGTACGTTAGTGCGTTCTTCATACTTCACCGTGAACTCGTTGGTGAACATGTCTTTCACAAACGGACTCTGCGGGAAGAACACGGTCAAGGTCACCCGGTCCTTGACGATGGGATACTGCCCCGGCGCGGTGACGCCGCACTTACCGCCGTCGGCCGCGGGCTTGGCTCGCTCGGTGGCCTTAGCCACTGGCGCGGCGGGTGGCGGCGTCGCGGCAGGTGCGCAGGCCGCAGCCAACGCGCTGACACCTAGACTGGCCGCACCCCTGAGCAGTTCGCGGCGGGTGAGTCGTCGAGACGTGGACATGGTTGGTGCCTCCTTGTGTATGCTACAGCTCTGTATTGGCTGGCAAACCTCAGCTATCCCTTCAGAGAGCCGATCAGCAGCCCCTTGACGAAGTACTTCTGCGCGAACGGATATAGTGCCAGCACCGGCGCGCTGGCCACGACGATCAGCGAGTACTGCAACAGGTCCTTCATGCCCTCGCGCGCCATGATCTCCTCAACATCCATGATCATGGTGGCATCGATCTGATGTAGCACCAAAATATTGCGCAGGACGATCTGCAGCGGGTATAGGTTGGCAGAAGTGAGGTAGATCAGCGCCTGGAAGTAGGAGTTCCAGTGCCCAATGGCATAGAACAGTCCGATCACCGCGATGATCGGCGTCGAGAGTGGCAACACCACATACCAGATGGTGGCCAAGTCGCTGCAGCCGTCCAGTTCGGCTGCCTCCACCAGTTCATCTGGGATCGACGTCTGGAAGTAGGTGCGGCAGATGATCATGTTCCAGATCGAAAGCGCAGTGGGAATGACCATCGCGGTACGCTTGTCTACCATCCCTAGACCTTGCACCACAAGGTAGGTGGAGATGAGGCCGCCGCTAAAGAGCATGGTGAAAACAAAGAACCCGGTCAGTGGCCCGCGTCCCCAGAGGTCTTTGCGCGATAGCGGCCAGGCCGCGGCGATTGTCATCACGATGTTGATGGCCGTACCCACCATCGTATAAATGACTGAATTCCAGTAGCCGGTGCCCACCTGTGCGTTCTTGAACACTGCCTCGTAGCCCTGCAGGCTGAACTCTACTGGCCACAGCCATACCCGTCCCGCCACGACCGCCCTGGGCGAGCTGAACGACGAGCTGAGGATATAGATCAGCGGATAAGCCACGATCAACAACACCAGGATCAGAAAGGCGTAGTTGAAGGTCATGAACACCCGATCACCGCGACTCAAGCGCATCAGACAGTCCTCTCAGCAAGTCGGCAAATCACAGATGACATGTTACGCACGACGCAAAGACGCAACACGCACCCACTCACCACAAGCTCGTCTCGCTCACCTGCCGAGCGATCAGATTCACAGTGACTAACAGAATCAGGTCAATCACCGAGTTGAAGAGGCCGACGGCAGCAGCAAAGCTGTATTGGGCGCCCAGCAAGCCGACTTTGTAGACGTAGGTCGAGATCACTTCCGACGTCGTCAGGTTCAGCGGGTTCTGCATCAGGTAAATCTTCTCAAAGCCGACGTTCATCACCTGCCCAACGTTGAGGATCAGCAAGATGACGGCGGTAGGAGCAATGCTAGGCAGGTCAATGTACCAAATCTTCTGGACGCGGCTGGCGCCATCAATGACTGCCGCCTCCTCGAGCTGTGGGTCTATGGACGACAGGGCTGCGATATAGATGATCGAGGCGTAGCCCATCCCTTGCCAGACGCCGCTCCACACGTAGATGGATTGGAACAAGCCGGCTTGGCCCATATAGTTCTGGGGCGTGCCGCCCAACGCGGAGATGATCCGGGCAATCACCCCCAGCCGTGGATCGAGGAACTGCAGGATAATGCCAACCATCACGACCGTCGAGATAAAGTGCGGCGCGTAGGTCACCATCTGCACCGTTTTCTTGAAGTAGTAGCGCCGGGCTTCGTTGATGGCGATCGCCAGGATGATCGGGAGCGGGAAGCTGGCCAACAGCGAATAGAAGCTGATACCTACGGTGTTGCGGAGCAGGTTCCAGAACTGATACGAGTTGAAGAAGCGTTCGAAGTGCGTCAGGCCAACCCATGGACTGCCGCTGATGCCCTCCACGGGTGTAAAGTCACGGAAAGCGATCTGCACACCATACATGGGCCAATAGCGAAAGACGGTAATGTAGAGAAGCGGCAGCAGTAGCACGAGATACAGCTGCCAGTGGCGCTTGATGCGCCGCAGCGCGACCTTGGTACGCTGCCGAGGCGGCGCTACAGCCCGAACCGATAGAGCTCTTGCCACGGCCATAGGGCGTCTCCGTGTGCGGTACGTGATCGGGATCTGACGGGGATGTCGCTTGGGAGCAGGAATACAATAATGTATAATGTACCATCAAGTCACGGTTGCTGTCAGCGGTTTACCGGCACAAAAGCGGCACGGGAGCGGACATGATCTCTCGCGAAACCTTCATAGAGTATCTGAATCGGGCGCTGTATCATCTTTATGAACCCGACCGCCTGGGCCAGAACCCCCTGGCCGCGCTGCTTGGCGTCGCCAACCGGCCCGACACCTTCGCCGTACTGCAGCGCATCCTGACTGAGGGCATCCAGGCGTTGGAGCCCGGCGCCGATGAACCACCGGCATCGCCCGCCTGGCAGGTGTATGAGCCACTGTTCTACCGCTATGTCCAGCAATTGGATCAGGAACAGGTTGCCCGCCAGTTAGGCATGTCGGTGCGCCACCTGCGGCGCAAGGAACACGCGGCGGTCGAGGCGCTGGCGGCATGGCTGTGGCAGCAGTATCCGCTGGAGGGCGAATGCGCGGCACAGTCTGAACGCGCAATGGCGAACACCCTCAATTCGAGCCCGTCCATTGCCCAGGAATTGGCCTGGCTGCGCGATTCCCCGCCGGAACGGCCGGCCGACCTCGCCCAGCTGCTGCCAGATACATTGACGGTAGCTCGCCCGTTGGCGCTGCGGCATGGTGTGCGGTTGACGCTCGCTGCCGGCGACGCCCTGCCGGCCATCCCCGTACATGAGATCGCTTTGAGCCAACTGCTACTCAACCTGCTCAGCATGGCAATTCCCTGTGTCGAAGGCGGCGAAGTCACCCTGATCGTGAGTGCACGGCCGGAGGAAGTTGAAGTTCACATCCGTGGCCAGCGACGTCTCCCGCCCACACCGTCGCAGGGCAATCGGATCACAACGGCACCACCAGAAGAACAGTCACAGTGCGGCGCAGACGGCTCGCTTGACGTCGCGGTGCAGTTGGCGCAGTTGTGCAGCGCGCGTCTGACCGTGGCAGATACACGTGAGGGCTTTGCCGCCCGACTGGCGCTGCCGACCCTGGGGCAGATTGTAGTGCTGGTCATCGATGACAACGCCGACATGCTGCAACTCGTGCGCCGGTTTGCCGTCGGCACGCGCTATCAAGTGGTTACGACGCAGGATCCGGGGGATGCCCTGGTGTTGGCTGAGCGCCTCAGGCCGCAGATCATCGTGGTGGATGTGATGATGCCGCGCATCGACGGTTGGCGGTTGCTGACCCAGTTGCGCCAGCAGTTATGGTCAGAGCAGTGCGCGTTCATCGTGTGCACGATCCTGCCTCAACAGGAAATGGCCCTGACCCTCGGCGCGGACGCTTTCCTGCAGAAACCCATCACGCGAACGACCCTCCTTGGCGTTCTGGATCGGCAGATCGAGCCGATGGCGCAAGAATCTCGCTGAGTGCTGCAATACAGGCGACCAGCTCACGCGCCGAAAGCCCGCCCCCGCGCGTGGCCGCCACCAAGTTGCTGACGATAGGATGGCCGCCGGGGTCCTGTGAAGACACGACCACCACAGGGATATCGCGGATTGCCGGATCGCGCCGCTTGGCCTGGAGCACCTGAAAGCCATCCATGCCGGGCATGACTAGATCGAGCAGCACCGCATCCGGTCGGTGCTGGCGCATCAAGCTCAACCCCCGCTGCCCGCTCCGGGCTTGCAGGACATCATAGCGGCGGTCGCCGGCCGCCAACATCCGGGAAAAGAGCTGCAGCGCCTCCGGCTGATCATCCACGACCAGCACCGACTTGACGGCGCTAATGCTGTCCAGTGTGTCAGCCAGCGCTTCAGCCGAAACCGGCTTGATCAGGTAACGCACCACGCCGAGTTGCGTGGCCGCGTCATGCTCCTCAGGCGCCCAACAGGTCAGCACCGGGGTCGCGCGCCACTCAGGCTGGCCGCTCAGTTGCTGCACTTGGGTTACGAGCGCGCTGCCGGGCGCGGCATTCACCACCAGCGCCTGGGCGGGTGAGCGCGCCAACTCGACCTGGGCCTGCTCGAGCGAGTTCACCCCCACGACTTCGCTGCCGGGCAGGTATCCTGTCAGCAACCGCTGGAGCACGCGGCCCGGCCCTAACACCAGATAGCGCGGCGGTACTGCCGGTCGTGGTGCTTTGGAGGGCCGCGTGCGCAGCCGATACTCGAAGTCGCCATATGGGTTGAGCCAATGCCGCTTGCGCTGGTCCGCCAAGAGGTCGTTGTTGTCGCTCCCAAATGGCAGGCTGAATCTGATCGTCGTGCCTATGCCGACCTGGCTGGTCAGGGCGATCTTCCCTCCGTGCATCTCGACCAACCGCTTGCTGATTGCCAGCCCCAGGCCACTGCCCCCATGCCGCCGTCGGATCGATCCATCGAGCTGCTGAAATGGCTCGAACAGCCTCTCTCGATCCGCTTCTGAGATGCCAGGACCGGTATCGATCACACTGATCTCAAGCTGATCCCCTGTGCGCTGGGCCAACACCCGCACACCGCCCTGTTCGGTGAAGCGCCCCGCGTTGCTTAGGAGATTGATCAGAACCTGGCGGACACGGGTGCTGTCGCAGAAGACGGACGGCAGATCGGCGGCAAGCTCAGCCTCAAGGTACAAGCCCTTGGCTTTGAACAACCCGGCCACGGCCCGCACTGCATCATCCACGATTTGATCGGGCGCCACCCATTCGCGCTGGAGCACCATTCGGCCCGCATCAACCTGGCTCAGGTCGAGGACGTCATTGACCAGGCGGGCGAGATGCTGGCTGTTGCGTTGGATCGCGGTGATGTCAGCCAGCAGCGCCGGTGGGAGCCGTTCGCCGTACACATGTGGCGAGCGCGTGATGATCTCACTGAAGCCGATGATCATGTTCAGGGGCGTCCGCAGCTCGTGACTGACGTTGGCGACGAACTCCTCCTTCGTCCGTCGCGCTTCGTCCGCCACCTGGTACATGGCTTGCAGCCGATCCGACAGCCGGGCCAGCTCGCGATTGGCCTGCATAAGGTCTTCCTGCACCTGCTTCAGTTCCAGACGTTGGTTGCGCGCATCCTCGGCATCGGCATTCGCCCGCTCATAGCTATGAAGAGACCACTGCGTGACCGTCACCAGCGTATGGGTGGTGGCCCAGCCGAGCAGAAGCGCAACGGCGCCGCCGGCAGCCAGGCTCACCGCAGCCGCGCCGGGCAGCGGCACTGGCTCTGCTGAAGCGAGCATCCAGGCAACCCCCACGATGCCGGCCTGTGCCACCAACGCCGCGGGCCAGCCCAGCATGATGATCGCCAGAAGTGGAAAGAGCATCAAGAGCAGACCAAGCATCGGCTCACCAAAGATGCGCACTGCTGTCACGATGGCCGCAGCCAGGCCGGTCAACCACAGCGCAGAGGCGAGCACCGGACGCGCTGAGACAAGGCGCAGTGCGCCTAAGCAGACTACAAGCGCCAACAGAGCGAACGATGTGGTTTGCAGTCCGATGATACCTGGCCCGGTGGCGAAAAGAATCAATACGCAGACGCACAGAATGCCGCTGACCGCCAGGATTAGATTGCGTGAGGTCGCGGCCAAAAGCTCACGCGCTGATCGGATGAGTTCGGGCGCAGCCTTAGGCGATGACAGCAGAGGATACCACATATACAGACTCCGGAAAGCACAGCGTCCGTAGAGCACAGCCAGCGCCGGCGACGGCTATGAGATGTCCCTTCAGTTGCGACTGGGATCAGCGACCATGTTGAGTGCATGAGGCCCAGCCTGAACGGGCGAGAACTGAAGCGCAATTCTGGTATGACTTGTTCTGTGATGCAGGCGCATCGTCAAGCGCTTTCCGGAGGATTATACATGCACCGCGCAGGATTCAACAAGTGCTTTCGAGAAACTTGACAAGCGTCGAGTCCTGGTGATAATCCGATCAGGATATTGATTAGCCGTCTAAGTAAATCCGCGACCTTTGATCGGTTTCGCTGCGTGGGAGTCCCGGATGCTAGAACCAAGGACAGATCTCGAAGCGCTCGATTTCCTGCTGGCGCAGGTGTGCCGGCTGCACTATGTGCGCGCCCAGGAGCTTCTCGATGCGATCGGCATCTATCGCGGCCAGCCCCCGGTGCTCTACGTGCTGCACGAGCAGGAGGGGCTCACGCAGAGCGAGTTGGCGGCGCGGCTGGAGGTGGCCCCGGCGACGGTGACGAAGATGCTTCAGCGGCTTGAGCGGGCCGGCTTCGTGCAGCGGCAGATCGATCGCGAGGATCAGCGTGTCTCGCGCGTCTACCTGACCGACGCCGGACGGTCGATCCAGGCGGATGTGGTCGCAGCGCTGGGCCGGTTGGCCGCAGAGACGTTCGGCGGCTTCACCATCGAGGAGCGCGTCATCCTGCGTCG
>CAYRFV010000256.1:0-8130 GCA_964423545.1 uncultured Anaerolineales bacterium
ATCCCTGGCGTAGCTGCAGCGCGGGTGGAAGATGCACCCCTTCGGCGGATTGGCCGGGCTGGGCACCTCACCCTGCAACGGAATGCGTGCATACTTGACGTCCGGGTTCGCCGGCGGCACCGCTGACAGCAGCGCCTCGGTATAGGGATGAAGCGGCTGTTGCAGCAGCTCCGACGTGGCCGCCATCTCCACGATCTTGCCCACATACATCACCGCGATCCGGTCGGAGACATGCTCGACCACTGAGAGATCGTGGGCGATGAAAAGCAGCGTCAACCCTAACTCATCCTTCAAACCCTGCAGCAGGTTGAGCACCTGCGCCTGGATCGAAACATCCAAGGCCGACACCGGCTCATCGGCGATGATCAGCCGGGGCGACAAAGAGAGGGTGCGCGCCAGCCCGATCCGCTGCCGCTGGCCGCCGGAGAACTCGTGGGGGTAGCGGTTCATATAGTTGGGATCGAGGCCCACTTCCTGCATGAGTCTGCTGGCCCGCTCGTCAAGCTCCTTGCCCTTGGCGACCCCGTGAATGATGAGCGGCTCGCAGATGATGTCCTTGACGGTGAAGCGAGGGTTCAGCGAGCTGAACGGATCCTGGAAGATCATGCGCATCTCGCGGCGGAGCGGTTTCATCTCATCCTTGGAGATCTTGGCGACGTCAACGCGCCATCCGTCCGCCTTCTGATACCAGATCTCGCCCCCGGTCGGGTCGTACAAGCGAAGGATCGAACGGCCCGTGGTGGTCTTGCCGCAGCCGCTCTCCCCCACCAGGCCGAGCACCTCGCCCTCACGCAGAAAGAAGCTGACGCCGTCCACCGCCTTCACGTTGCCGACGAGGCGCTGCAGAACGCCCCGGTAGATCGGGAAATACTGCCTGAGATTCTTTACTTCGAGAATATAGCTGCTGCTGTTGTTCTCGCCCATGCCACTCCCTGCCATGAGGGTTGGGGCGGTTCACGAACCGCCCGTGCCAGGGCCGCGCATGCGCGGCCGTAGGGGCGGGGTCTCCCCGCCCGGGGTCTCCGAACCGCCCGTGCCAGGGCCGCGCATGCGCGGCCCTCAAGCGCGCGTCTCGCTCTGGCCTCCCGACTGCCGGTCAGCGCCGCTCCATCTGGTCGCCGCAGCGGCACGCGCACGTGCTCGCGGCCGTCTCCGACTCGCGCGCCGCACCAACCTCCGCTTGAACCTCCACCCGTCCCTGCTCCATCAGCACATCGTCATCGGTCCAGCCCTTCTGTTCCATCAGCTTCTGGAAGGCGCGGCGGAAGAGCAGGCGCGCCTCGACGATCGCTTCGCCGCCAGCATCCTCCGGCAGCGTGAAGACGTAGCGGCTGCCGTCTGAGCCGAACGCCGGAATACGAGTGTCCGCGACGATCTTGACGGGCCGCCAGTACGCCGCAGTCGGCGTCTCGCCCGTCCATTCATCCCGAAGCACTTTGGCATAGGTGCGACCTGGCCGACCGGCGTAGTTCCCCGCCCACTCCGGCAGCGTCGGACCGCTGCTGAGCGGCAGTGGCCGGCCCTGTGCATCCTTCGCCTCCACCAACAGGATCATGTGGCGCTGCGGCGCATCGGTGGGAATGTGGTGCCCCGTCTTGTCGTTGGTGATGGCGACATCGACCGTGACTCGGCCACCGTCGAGCCGCGCCGTAGTCGTCATGGTCACCGAATTCTGCAAGAAGGTCTTATCGTAGGCGCCCGGCATGCGGTGGTTGTGGATCTTGTCGCCGCCCCGTTTCACGCCGCCCTGCTCCGGGAACACGATGGTGTCGTAATCCACCGTGGGCATGTGGCAATCCTGGCATGTCCGGCCCGTGACCGGGTCGCTGTACGGGCTGTCGAGCCACTCGCCGTAGGAGTTGTAGATCACTACGCCGCCCGTGACGTGCCCGGCGCCCACGACCCCGCCGAAGACGCCGTAGTGGCACGGCGCGCAGTAGGCGCTCTCCTCCAGCAAGGGCAGGTACGTGTCGCGCCTGGGGATATCGTCGAAGGTGCCGAAGAAGAGCTGCTGCCCCGCCTCGGGGCGGTAGAGGCGATAGCTCAGAATGCCGGGCATGTCGGGCAGCGGCAGCCGGGTCTTCGAGTCGAGATAGACGTCGCCGATTTTGTGGCAGAAGTCACAGGTGATCCCTTCCGCCGCATCTCCGGTGAGCCGCAGCGGGCTGGGCGCGGGCGGCACGATCCCTTGCGAACGTTCGGCCGTGAGGTCGGTGTGGCAGCCGGACCAGCCGCAGTTCTGGATGTTCGAGATCCTCGACGCCAGCGGGGTGTGGCATGCCGCGCAGTTACCACCCCGGTTGGGATAGTCCAGCTTGAAGCCCGGCCCGTAATACGGCTTCGAGGGATCGGGCGGGAGTGCGTTGTTCTGTTCACCGAACCTGGTCAGCGGCCCCTGGTTTCCCTTGACGTCGCTGCCATCGTACATGGTCAGGAAGCGGGGATTCACGGCGGACCGGCTGTGCGCGTCCGCCTCCCACTCGGGATTCTGGGTGTGACACAGGCCGCAGCTCTTGGAGCCTGTCACCCCCTCGAAGGAAAACCACGGGTACTCCAGGTTATCGCCGGTGTAGTGCGGCTTCATTGTAATGCTGATCGGCTTGCCCGTCACGATCTCGGGCGCGTTCGGCGACAGCGCCACCCACCCGATGTAGTAGCCGTGGGCCCAGGCCGTCACGGTGATCGGCGCGGTGACCAGCACATCGTGCAGGACGAACGAGCCGTCGGCGGCGGTCGTGGTCCGGTTCTCGGTCACCGCCACGCGCACCACTGCGCCCGCCAACGGGCCATCGGCGCTGCCCACGCGACCGTACAGCGTCACCCCACTCTGCGCGCTCGCCTGCGTCTGCGCCAGGCCGATCACCAGCAGCGCCAGCGACGCGAGCAGCAGCGACCCGGTCGCCCATCGCCTGTCGCGCCGCCTGCATCCCCAGTCTGACCGCACTGCGTCTGCGATTTCTTGTCTATCGTCCATCGTCCAATGTCCCCATCACATCGTCGCGTACGGATCCGCCGCATCGCGCAAGCCGTCACCCATGAAGTTGAAGCCCAACACCGCCGCGATGATGAAAAACACCGGCGTCATCACCCACGGGAACAGACCCAACGTCTGAAGGTTCTGCGCATTCCGCATGAGCAGGCCCCAACTGATCAGCGGCTCCTGGATGCCGATGCCGAGAAAGCTGAGAAACGCCTCGGCCAGGATGATCGCCGGAATCGTCAACGTCAGGATGACAAGCACGTGGCTGAGGGTGTTGGGATAGAGGTGCAGCAGGATGACGCGCTTATCGGAGGCGCCCATTTCCTTGGCAGCCAATACGAAATCGCTCGCTCGGAAGGCCAGCACCTTGCCGCGCACCTCGCGCTCCAGCGTCGTCCAGGACAGGAGTGCAAAAATGAACGCCATGATCACGAAGATGCTGAAGGAATCCCAGGTGCGAGGCACGATGGCCGCCAGCGCCATCCAGAGCGGCAACTGCGGGAAACAGTTGACGAACTCGACGAAACGCTGAATCGCCGTGTCGATGCGGCCGCCGTAGTAGCCCGACGCCACCCCCAGCACGGAGCCGATCGTTACGCTGATGAGCGTGCCGAACATCGCCATCGTCAGCGAGATCCGCCCGGCCTCGCACGATTTGCCGAAGAGGTCGCGGCCGAACTTGTCGGTGCCCATCAGGTGGATCAGCCCGCCCTCCTCCACGCCAAACAGGTGGAGGTTCGCCGGGACCAACCCCAGGATCTTGTATTCCCAGCCCTTGACGAAGAAGAGCACCGCATACGTCTTGTCGGTGTTCTCCGTCCAGGTGGGCTCAAAGGTCTTCATGTTGATGGTCACTTCCTCCGCATACACGAAAGGCCGCGGATGGAAGTTGCCCTTTGCGTCCACAAAACGGACGGTAGAAGGCGGAATGAAGGCATCCTGAAGATTCGTTTCCCGGAGAGGATACGGCGAGAAGAAGTCGGCGAACACCGCCAGGATCACCAGCGCCAACACCAACAGCGCGCCGACGATCGCGGCCTTGCTCTTGCGGAAGCGGCGCCAGACGAGTTGGAAGTAGCTCTCGTGCTGAGCCGACTCGCGCAGCATCAGCTCCTCGGCCGCCTCTTCGAGGGGCGTCTTGGGCTCAGGCGCCAGGAAGGTGTAGGTCGAATCCATGAAAGCTCCCCGTCGGTTGCGTGCTAGTTGTAGCGGATGCGTGGATCGAACAGCGCCAGCGAGATATCGGCGATCAGGTTGCCGAGCACGATCATAGCTGCATAGATGAAGAGCAGACCGCCCGAAATATAGATGTCCTGGCTGACCAGCGATTCATAAAAGAGCGGGCCGAGGGTGGGAATCCCCAGCACGATCGCCACCTCCATCTCGCCCTGGAACATGTAGGGCAGCACTGTGCCCTGGTAGGCGATGATCGGGTGCAGCGCGTTCGGCACGGCGTGTTTGCGGATGACCCTGCCCTCCTCCAGCCCCTTGGAGCGCGCGGTGGTGACGTACTGCGCAGAGAGCACATCCAGCAGGTTGCCGCGCATCACGCGCATGTTGCGCGCCACGCCGCCCAGTCCGGCGATGAACACCACGGGCCATACGTGCTGGATGAAGTCGCCCACCTTGGCGACCGACCACGGCGCCAGCGCATACTGCGGCGAGAAGAACGAGGTGATGTGGTGTTGGTTGAAAATGAACACCATGATATAGGCGATCACCAGCGCGATCCAGAAGCGCGGCACCGAGGCCAGCACGAAGGCCAGCACCGAAGCAGCGTTGTCGGAGAAGCTGTATTTGTGCTGGGCCACATAGATGCCGATGATGAGGCCCACGAAAGTCGAAATCGAGTGTGCAGCGATCGCCAGGATCATCGTGTAGATCAGGCGCTCGCCGATCAGCTCTCCGACATCGCGGCGATAGGCGAATGAGTAGCCGAACCTGCCCTGGGTGACGATTCCCTTTATCCAGTTGAAGTACTGGACCGTCTGGGGCTGGTCCAGACCCAACTGAGCGCGCAGCCGGCCCGCAGCTTCTTTCACCTGATCCTCGGTCATTCCGCCCTGGTTCATCAGAAATGTCTCGTAAGTGGTCGCGAAGTCGCCCGGCGGCAGCTGGATGACGATCCACGACACGATGCCCACGCCCAAGAGCAGGAAGACCGAGATGATCAACCGGCGTACCACATAGTTAACCATGGGCAGTCCTTGCGAATCTGACGTAGGGGCGCACGGCCGTGCGCCCCTACGTCATATCGAGGGCGCATGCTTGTGCGCCCTCATCCCATCGTTACTTCCCGATCGCCTTGTAGATCGCCGATCCCGCGTAGACCGGAACGGTGTTCGGCCGCACCTGCTTCTGCTGCTGGTCGGCGGGCGACCAGACTTGCTCGAGCATGATCGCGTCTTCCGTCCAGGTGTACAGGAACGCCGGCAGACCAGCGGCCACATTCTTGAACCGCTTGGTCAGATTCTCGCCGTAGCGGCCGATGATCACACCGACGTTGTAGTTGTTCTCGGTGAAGATCTTGTTGTACTGCGACATCAGCGCCTTGCGCTTGGCCGGATCGGTCTCGACACAGTACTGGGTCGCGATCTTGTTGAGCTCTTCCTCAAACGGACGGAGTTGCCGCGGTGTGCTGCCTTCGCGATGCCAATTGGGCGCATTCTTCGTCCGAGGAGCGATATCGCTGCAGTTGAAGAACGGCAACGCATACGCCTGACCACCGCGGAAGACGCTCATGTCCCATTCCCCGGAGTTGTTCTGATCCGTGGCGGTCTGGGACGTCGTCGGCCGCAGGTTGATCTTGATGCCCACCTTGCCCCACTGGTTGACCAGCGCCTCGCCGATGTTGACCGTCTCGATGGCGTCCTGGCTGGCGCGCAGCGAGAGCACCAGGTCCTGACCGGACAGCGGGCCGGTCGTCCAGTTCAGGATGCCGTTGTTGTCAGTGTCCTTGAAGCCCAGCTCGGCGAGCAGCGCCTTGGCCGAGTCCACGTCGTAGGGGTAGTAGACCACGGACTTCTGGTCGAACTCCGGCGAGCCGGGGTAGAGGCCGCCGGCCCACGCGCGCAGGAACGGGCCGCGCATGATCGCCTGCGAGATGCCATCGCGATCGGTCGCATGGCTCAGCGCGCGGCGGAACTTACCATCGCGGAAGAGCTGGCGGACCGCTCTGTCGCGGTCGTCCTTCACGCCCAGATCAGCCGACTGGTTGATCTCTACGCCGAAGGCGAGGGTTTCCGGTCCCCAGGTGATCTTGTTGGGCGAGTTCGGCTCGGAGGCTTTCCGCAGCGCCTCGACGAAGACGCTGGGGTTCTCCAGGTTGTCCTGGTCACAGCCGCCAGCCATCACGCACAGGGTGCGGCCGGTGCCGCTCGGGCCTTTCTGATACTGGATCTCGTCGAGATACGGAAGCTGCTGGCCCGTCTCGTCCACGGCGTAGAAGTAGGGGTTGCGACGCATGATCAGAAGCTCGTCCGTCTTGTACTCCACCGCTGCGAACGGTCCGGTCGTGACCTGCGGCAGCTCCTGCGGCGCCGGGAAGTTGGCGAACTTCTTGTAATCCATGTCCTTGTTGTACTTCGGGTGCATCGGCTTCATGATATGCATGGGCATGATGTCGAAGCGACCCTCTGCCATGTCAAATAGCACCGAAGGTGGCTTCGCCGCGCCGAATGTCCAGCGGATGGTGTAGTCGTCGACCTTCTCTAGTTTGGCCGGCACGTCATTGAACTTGAAGGCATCCGCCTTGCGCCCCGAATTGACGTTCGGGTCACTGATGTAGTCTTCCCAGGTGAAGAGCACATCGTTGGCGGTGAACGGCACACCGTCCGACCACTTGACCCCTTCCATCAACTTCATGGTCAGCTGCTTGCCGTCGGCCGACCACTCCCAGCTCTTGGCGAGCTGCGGGAGCGGCTCGACGTCCACATCGGTGCGGAAGAGCGGGCCACGGCGCACCAGCGCATCGTAACTATTGGAATAGGAGTCGATGCCGAACCAGCCGGAAGTCGTGCCGGCGGTGTAGTTCCAGCCGGCGGTGGGGCAGGCGGAGAAGAAGCGGCCCACGTCGCCGTAGACGCCGATGCCGTCAGCCATGCCGGACTTCAGGATGACGCGCGGCTCTTTCGGCAGGCGGTCCTTGACGGGGGGCAGTTTGCCAGCCTTCACCAGATCGGTGACCCAGGCCGGCTCCTTGTACTCCGGCAGCGCCTTGTATGTCACGATCTCGCTGATCTTCTGGCGCTTCACCGGCTCGGCGCCCACCTCGATCTTGGGCGGGTCGGGATAGGGGATGGGGGCCTTGACGGCCGCGGGCGCGGCAGGCGCCTTGGTCGGCTCGGGCGCCTTGGTGGCTGCAGGGGCAGCCGTTGGAGCAGGCGCCTTGGTCGGTTCGGGCGCCTTGGTGGCTTCAGGCGCCTTGGTCGGTTCGGGCGCGGCGGCCTTCGGCGCTGCCGTTGGGGCAGGCGCCGGGGCCGGTGTGGCGGCCGGGGCGCAGGCGCCCAGCGTGGTGAGGATTATCACCGCCACCAGCGCATACTGCAGAAATCGCATCGTCTTCATCGTGCATTCCTCCCTTGGTGTGGATCCAACCATCATTGGCCTGATTGAACGGCATCGTCGTCACGTTGGGCCGATCGCATCACCTCCTTCTTCCCTGATCGGAGCGAGGCGCCCCGATCCACCTTCCATGCATCCGGGCCCAGCGCCACATGGAAGGGTCGCCGGGTCCGCCTGCTCGAAGTCGGATGCTTCACTGCTGCTTTTCGCCATACAACCAACAAGACGCCTGATGGCCCGCGGTCAACTCGCGCAGCAGGGGTTGTTGCTCCCGGCAGATCGGCAGCACGCGCGGGCAGCGCGCAGCAAAGGCACAGCCGCGAATCTCCGACATGGGAGACGGCACCATCCCCACGATCGGCACGAGCACCTGTCCGCTCTTCTTGCCGAAGACGGGCACCGAATTCAGCAGCCCCACGGTGTAGGGATGCAGCGGGTGGTGAAACACTTCGCGCACGCTGGCGTATTCGACCACCTTGCCCAGGTACATGACCCCGACATAGTCGGCAAGCTGCGACACAACCCCCAGGTTGTGCGTGATCAGGATGATCGAGGAGTTGAAGTCGGACTGCAACTGGCGCATCAGG
>CAYRFV010000257.1:0-8096 GCA_964423545.1 uncultured Anaerolineales bacterium
GTCAAGGAAAGCCCCGTTCGATGAACCGAGCCTGCCGCGCTGGAGCGGCAGGCTGGCCCGGCGCCCCTGTTCGAGCATGTCCGCGCGGCGGATCGGGGCGGCGGACAGGTGGTGCAGTGGCTGGTCTTCTCCTCCTCAGTGGCCAACCAGGCGCGCGCTGCGCTGGCGTTGGACTGCGACCGGGGGCAGGTGGTCGAAGTGATGGGGCGTGCGCTCGACCCGGCCAATGCCGTCCAGCCGGTGCGCGTCTCGGATGCCGCCTGGAAGGCCAATGTGCGCACCGGCGCGGCCGTCGACATCCGTACGCTGCCCATCCCGATCCATGCGGTCGGTGACGGTGGGCCGTTCATCACTGGTGGCGTTACGGTCAGCAAGGACCCGGTTTCAGGCCGCGGGAATCTCTCGTACAACCGTATGCAGGTGAAGGAGCCGCGCAGCTTCGGGTTCAACCTCAACGAATGGCGGCACGTGATGCAGTTTCTCAAGAACCGCGAGCAGGTGAACGGAGCGCTGCCCGTCGCCGTTGCCATAGGCCTGGACCCGGCCATCACGATCGCCGCGGGCGCTCGCTATGACGGCGATGAATTGTGCATTGCAGGCGCGATCCGCGGGGCGGGCGTCAAGGTGTGCCGCGGCGTCACGGTGGATATAGAGATTCCCGCCGAGGCCGAAATCGTTGTCGAAGGCTACCTCGCCCCGCACGAGCGACAGGGGGAGGGCAGCCTGGCGGAGTTCCACGGCTACTTCGGCGAGATCTGGGAGAGCCCGGTGTTCCACGTCACCGCGGTCTGCTGGCGCGATGATCCGATCTTTCAGACGATCATCCCCGGCTGGAACGAGCACGTGTACGTCGGCAACGTGCTGCCGCGAGAACCGCTGCTGCTGAAATTCGTTCGCCATGTCAGCAAGAACGTCACAGGCCTGCATATTCCGCCCTACTCCAGCGGTTTCAGCGCGATCGTGGCTCTCAACAAGACCAACCCCGGTGAACCCAGGAACGTCGCGTTGGCTGCTATGACCGCGCACGTCAACATCAAGTGGGTCATCGTTGTAGATTCGGATGTCGACATCTATGACCCCGCGGATGTGCTATGGGCGCTGAACACTCGCGTCGACTGGACCCGCGACATCTTCCTCATCCCTGGCGCGCAGGGCCACGAAATGGATCCGACCGCCGATATGCGCGGGGTGCATGCCAAGATCGGGGTGGACGCCACTTTCGACAAGGGGCGCCGCGAGTACGCCGGTCGGGTGCGATATGCGCCGGTGGACCTGAGCAAGTACTTGTGACCAGCCGCAGGGAGGAGGCCCGGCGCCCCCTGTCTTCAATCAAGGATCGCCCTCATGCAGATCATCATGCCGAAGCTCGGCCTCACCATGACCCAAGGCTCTATCACAGAGTGGCTGAAGGTCGAGGGGGACACGGCGAAAGCTGAAGAGGCCCTGTGCATCTATGAGACCGAGAAAGTCACCCTGGAGTTGGTCGCGCCTGAGGACGGCGTGCTGGCGCAGATTCTCGCGCCGGCCGGCGCCACGGTGCCGGCCGGCGCGCCGGTGTGTGAGTTCTTGACGAGCAGCGAAGCGATGGGGGCGAGGGGCGCCGGGCAGGGAATAGGGAGCCGGATGCCGGAGCCGGCGGCGCTCGCGGATCGGTCTGCGACTGCGCTGCACTCACTCCGGGCGCCGGCTGGTTCCCAGCAGCGCGCGTCCGGCGGCGGCGTGAATGCCACGCCGAAGGCCAGAGAGCTGGCGCGCCAGCAAGGCATCGCCCTGGCAGGCATTGCCGGCAGCGGACCGGATGGCAGGGTGCAGGCGCAGGACGTTCTGGCTGCACGGCCGGCAGCGCCTGCGTCCGTCAGAGCGACGCCTCTCGCACGGCGCATGGCTGCGGCCGAAGGGATCGACCTGCGGGTCGTCGTTGGCACGGGGCCGGAAGGCACGGTGACTCGGGATGATATTGAGGCTCTGGTCAAGGGCCAGGGACTGACCCCCTCAGGCCAGCGGGACGAGGGCCGTGAACCGGCACGTGCGACTACGGCTCCCCTGCCGGACGCTCTACAGGGGCCGTCTATCCGTTCCACTGAGCAGATCATCCGCCATACGGCGCTTCGTCGCACGATTGCAGAGCGGATGAGCCAGAGCGCGCTCACTGCGCCGCACGTGACTCTGATGGCCGAGGCGGAGGCGACGAATCTGGTCGCGGCGCGGATGCAGCTCAACCAGGAACTGCCGGACGCCGAAAAGATCAGCTATAACACGCTGCTGGCCGCGCTGGTCGCGCGAGCGCTGCGCGAGCATCCGGGCGTCAATGCCCGGTGGGAACCGGATGGCATCCACCTGCTCCCAGAGATCAACATCGCCCTGGCCGTCGACACGGAGCGGGGCCTGATGACGCCGGTGCTGCATGCAGTGGATCGGCTGAGTCTCCCTGCGATCCAGCGCGGCTATGCGACGCTGGCCGGCCGCGCCCTGGCAGGCAAATCGCTTCCGGATGACCTGTCCGGGGGCACGTTCACCCTCACCAACCTGGGCGCGCTTGACATCGACGGTTTCACACCCCTTATCAATCCGCCCCAGGCCGCCATCTTGGGGCTGGGCCGCATTGTCGAGAAACCGGTGGCCCGCGAGGGCGCAGTCGTCATCCGGCCCATGATGACCTTGAGCCTGAGCTTCGATCATCGCGTTGTCGACGGCGCGCCTGCCGCCCGCTTCCTGCAGCGCGTCAAGCAGTTGGTCGAACGGCCGATGGCGCTGCTGCTGCGGGATGCATGAAGGTGACGTCTGTGCTGTTGATTGATGGCGGGGTGCTTATCTCGCCCGGCGGCGCCGGGTTCACCGAGCGCATCGGCTGGCTGGCGATCGAAGGCGAGCGGATCGCAGGGACAGGGGCAGGCGCCGCGCCCCAGGAGTGGCGCGCCCGCGCGGGCCGCCTGATCGACGCGAGGCACATGGCGGTGTTGCCCGGCCTGACGAACGCTCACACGCACCTGTCGCAGACGTTCCTCCGGGGTCTGGCTGATGACCGGCCGCTGCTCCGCTGGCTGAAGGAGGTCATCTGGCCCGCGCAGGCTGCCATGACGCCGGAAGACATGCACCTGGCTGCCACACTCGGGTTGGTCGAGAACCTGCATTGCGGCGCGACGACGGTCGTTCAGCACCACAAGTTGCCCGGCCGTGCGCACGTGGACGCAGTCTGCCGTGCCGCCATCGAGGTCGGGGTTCGTCTGACCCTGGCGCGCGGCTGGGTCGACCTGGGCGCCAGCGGCGAACCGCTCGACCTCATTCTGGCCGAGTTGGATTGGCTGCATCGCACATGGCATGGTAGATCGGTGGTCGGTCCCCCGGCATCGCAAGACCCGACCGGCTGGCTTGCCCAGAAAGACAGGCCACGCAGCGCAGCACCGCACATCCGCATGGCCTCCGGTCCGCTGGCGCCCTGGCGCTGTTCCGATGGCGCTATGCGCGAGGTCACCGCGTTGGCCCGGCAGTGGGGCGTGCCGACCCACATCCACATCGCGGAGGCGCAGGACGAGATTGAGTTGATGCGCCAGCGCTGCGGCAGGCGGCACGTCGAGTGGCTGGCGGATCTCGGATGCCTGGGTGCGGAAACCCAACTCGTTCATGCGGTGCATGTGACCGATGCTGAAATTGACATAATATCAGAGTCGGGCGCGCGCGTGGTGCATTGTCCGACCAGCAACATGTACCTGGCATCAGGCGCGGCTCCGGTGCGCAAGATGCTCGACCGCGGCGTCGCCGTGGCGCTGGGCTCCGATGGATCGGGTTCGAACAACTCGCAGGATCTATTGGAGTGCGCCAAGATCGCGGCGTTGTTGGCAAAGCATGCGACCGGTGATGCACAGGCGCTTCTGCCGTCGGATGTCGTGCAGATGATGACGGTGGGGCGCTGGGATGCGGGGGCGCAGGCGGGGCTGGAGCCGGGGGCTGTGGCCGATGTGATCCTCGTGAACCTGAACAATGCGCGCTGCCAGCCGGTGCACAGCGCGCTTTCGGCGCTGGTCTACAATGCGAGCGGAGCGGACGTGCACACAGTGATCGTCGGCGGCGAGGTTCTGCTGGATGCCGGGCGGGTCACGATGCTGGACGAAGCTGCGCTGCTCGACGCATGTCGTGACGCGACCGCCCAGCTCATGCGGCGCGCCGGAATCGGGGGCTGACACTGTGGAACAACCGAGACTTCTTCCGATGACCACTTCCCTGAGGGGCCAGGTGGCGCTGGTCACGGGCGGGGGCGTGCGCGTGGGACGAACCATTGCGCTGGCGCTGGCACAACGGGGGGCGAGCGTTGCCTTCACCCACCTCGCCGGCGAGGAGTGCAGCCGCACGGTCGATGAGATCGCTGCGTCGGGCGTTGGGGCGATGTCGCTCATCCTTGACGTGCGCGAGCCGGGCGCACCTGCGCGGGTCGTCGAGCAGGTGATTGCCCGGTTCGGCCGGCTGGACATCCTGGTGAACAGTGCGTCCGTATGGCTGCGCGCGCCGCTCCTGGAGATCACGCAGGAGGCGTGGCAGCTTGCGCTGGACGTCAACCTGACCGGCCCGTTCTTGCTGAGCCAGGCCGCGGCGCCGCAGATGCTGCGACAGCAGTCCGGTTTGATCATCAACATCACCGATCTGTCTGCCTATCAGACGTGGCGCGAGTACGCGCACCATTCGGCCAGCAAAGCCGGCCTGGTCGGGCTCACGCGCGTCATGGCGGCGGAGCTCGCGCCGCACGTGCGCGTCAATGCGATCGCACCCGGCACCGTGCTCCTGCCTGAAGGCGCGACAGAGGCCAAGCGCCAGTGGGCGGAAGCGAATTCCCTTCTGAAGCGCGTCGGCCACCCAGAAGATGTCGCCCGCACCGTCCTCTTCATCGTCGACAGTGATTTTGCGACGGGTGCGGTCTACTTCGTGGACGGAGGACGCGCGCTGGTGTGACGGCGGGCAGTTCGCGCCATGCTGTAAGCCGCGCCGCCGTCGCGGGTCGTTGCTCGCCACCCGACACGCAACGCGGTGCTTCACGGAGGCACTATGCCGATCTCAGACTATTCCACCGATACCCTCCTTCGCTTCCACCGCCTGATGCTCATGGTGCGTGAGTTCGAGCTGCGCGCTATCCGAGAGCGACAGGCCGGCCTGATCCCAGGCTTCATCCATAGCTGCGTCGGACAGGAGGCGACTGCCGCCGGCGCGTGCGCCGCGCTGTCCCCAGACGATGTGATCACCAGCACGCATCGCGGGCATGGTCACCTGATCGCCAAGGGCGGCGATCCGAAATTCATGATGGCCGAGCTGGCCGCACGAATCGACGGTTACTGCGGCGGCAAGGGCGGTTCGCTGCATATGACCGACTTTGACCTCGGCATCCTGGGTGCGAACGGCATCGTCGGCGGCGGCATCCCTATTGCGGTCGGTGCAGGCCTGGCGTTTCAGCAGAGGCGTGAGCGCCGAGTGGCCCTGGCCTTCTTCGGCGACGGGGCGACCAACGAGGGCGCGTTCCACGAGGCGCTCAACCTGGCCGGGCTCTGGAAACTGCCCGTGATCTTCTTCTGTGAGAACAACCTGTACGGCGAAGGCACCCCCCAGGCCAAACAGGCGCCAGTGGCCGACCTGGCCGTACGTGCCAGCAGCTACGCGATGCCCGGCGTCACCGTGGACGGCAATGACGTACTGGCCGTCTACGAGGCGACGAAGCGCGCCGCGGACCGCGCGCGATCGGGTGGCGGGCCGACCTTTGTTGAGGGCAAGACCTACCGCCAACGCGGCCACTACGAGGGCGATCCGATGGTGTACCGCAGCAGGGGTGAGATGGAAGAGTGGAGGCGCCGCGATCCCGTGGTCGCCTTCCGTGTCCGTCTGCTGACTGAAGCCGGTGTCCCTGAACAAGAGATCATCGCCGTCGAGCAGGAAGTGCAGGCAGTGCTCGATGAGGCGGTCCGTTTCGCGAAAAGCAGCCCCAAGCCCGCCCCGGAGACAGCCCTGGCGGGTGTGTACGGCGACACGCACGGCGGGTTGGTCTTCTAGCTGTTGGGGCGCTCGGACATTGGGCAGCGCGACCGCGAGAGGCATTCACGATGAGAACAATCACCTACAGTCAGGCAATCTACGAGACGCTGCGCGAGGAGATGGCGCGCGATCCGAGTGTGGTGCTGATCGGCGAGGATGTCGGCGCCTTTGGAGGCGTTTGGGGCGTGTCCGGGGATCTCGTGCAGCGCTTCGGCGAGGATCGTGTACGCGACACGCCGATCAGCGAGACCGCCATCATCGGCGCAGGGCTCGGTGCGGCCATGATGGGTCTGCGACCGGTCGTCGAGATCATGTTCGGGGACTTTCTGCCGGTCGCAGGCGATCAGTTGGTCAACCAGCTTGCCAAGGCGCGCTACATGAGCGGGGGCAAGGCTAAGGTGCCTGTCACGGTGCGCATCACCACGGGAGCTCCGGGTTCGGCTGCCGCACAGCATTCGCAGTCGCCTGAAGGCTGGTACATGAATGTGCCTGGTCTCAAGATCGCTGTTCCTGCTACGCCGGCCGATGCGAAGGGGCTGCTGCGCACTGCCATCCGCGGGGAAGATCCTGTGCTCTTCTTCGAGCACAAGATGCTCTACGCGACCCAAGGGGAAGCGCCCGACGATCCCGACTTCAGCGTGCCGTTCGGTCAGGCAGCCGTGCGCCGGCCGGGTGCAGACGTGACGGTGGTGGCGATCGGCGGGATGTTGCCCAAGGCGCTGGAGGCTGCCCAGCTGCTGGCGGCGGAAGGCATCGAGGCGGAAGTGATCGACCCTCGCACGCTGGTGCCGTTGGACAAGGAGTCGATCATCGCCTCGGTGCGCAAGACCAGCCGCGTCGTGATCGCCCATGAGGCGCACAAACGGCTTGGGCCCGGCGCAGAGATCGCCGCCATGATCGCCGAAGAGGCTGTCGGGTGGTTGGACGGCCCGATCGCACGGGTTGCCGCCAGGAATGTGCCGCTGCCCTACAGCCCCGAGCTGGAGAATTTCGTGCTGCCAGGGGTGGCGGACATCGTTGAGAAGGCGCGCGCGTTGGCGCGAAACCGGCTGTGAAAAGGAGGCATCGATGGCCAAGACAGCGACAATTGATCTGACAACCGGTCGCGTGACCAGCGCCGAGACACCTCCCGGCCTGCTCAGCGCCTATCTGGGGGGGCGAGGCCTGGGTGCTCGACTGCTGTATGATTTGGTCGGCCCAGAGGTCGATCCCCTCGGCCCGGACAACTACTTGATTTTCACGGCTGCCCCCCTGGCCGGATCGCCGTGGCCCACGTCGGCGCGGATGCACGTGACCTTCAAGTCGCCGGCCACCGGGGCGTACGGCTACGCCAACACCGGCGGCCAGATCGTCGCTCAGCTCCGGCACGCGGGATACGATGCGGTGTTGGTTACTGGCCGCGCCGCGGCGCCTTCGGTGCTGCGGATCGTCGACGACGACATCACGATCGCGCCCGCGCCTGCGCTGTGGGGCTTGCAGACCGGCGCAGTTCATGATGCGTTGTTGGGCGCCGACGATGCTCGAAACAACGGCTGTGTGGCCTGCATCGGGCCAGCGGGCGAGAACCTGGTGCGCATTGCAGCCATCATCAACGATCGCGGGCGGGCAGCCGCGCGCGGCGGGCCCGGCGCAGTGATGGGCAGCAAGAACTTAAAAGCGCTTCACATCACGGCCACGCGCCGGCCAGCAACTACACCTGAACTGAGGTCGGTAGCCAAGACGGCGACCGACACGCTGCGCGCCGATCCGCACCTAGAGGGCCTGCGGCGTTGGGGCACACTCGTGCTGATGGATGGCAAGAACATCGGTGGGGATCAGCCCGCCAGAAACCATCAGTTGGCACAGGTGCCGTTCATCAACGCGATCAATGCGAAGGCATTCGATCGCTACGTCGAGGCCCATCGTGGGTGCTACGCCTGTCCGATCAAGTGCAGCCGCAACTCGAAGGTGACGGATGGGGCTTACGCGGTGGAGGTCGAAGGCCCCGAGTATGAGTCCACGAACGCCCTGGGGCCGATGTGTTGGGTGAGCGACCCCGAGGCGATCCTCTATGCGAATCGCTTGTGCAACGAGTACGGGCTGGACCC
>CAYRFV010000258.1:0-8094 GCA_964423545.1 uncultured Anaerolineales bacterium
TTCGAACCCCTTACCTCTTGAATGCCATTCAAGCGCTCTCCCAATTGAGCTACAGGCCCATGAGCAATCCGACCACTTTGGTGTGCGCGCTAACGGGCTGCCCCGGCACAGGCTAACGCGATCATCGTTTCACCTGCGCAGCTCCCGGACGAGTTCGGCCTTTGTGGTCGGCGGGTCCCAGCCGCCTGCGGGAGTCGCACCACTTCCTCCCGCTCTCTGCAGAACTGGCCTACTACTTCCGTTCCAAGCTGGATATGCAGTTGGCGCTCCGGCTCCCAGTCTGCCGCGAGCCAAGGTGGACCTGAGGGGACTCGAACCCCTTACCTCTACAGTGCGATTGTAGCGCTCTCCCAGATGAGCTACAGGCCCCCAAGCAGAAGCCAGTATATCTGGAAGGAAGCCGAGTGTCAAATCACGGTGCTCTGCGCGCTATCGGCGCGGGATTTCAGTGAGCACGGCGAGCCCGATCTGCCGAAGGTCGGCGGCATCGCGCACCGTATCATCGAGGTAATCGAGCAAGA
Source organism: uncultured Anaerolineales bacterium (assembly GCA_964423545.1). Taxonomy (GTDB): domain Bacteria; phylum Chloroflexota; class Anaerolineae; order CG2-30-64-16; family CG2-30-64-16; genus JALOOE01. The sequence goes on from CAYRFV010000258.1 coordinate 522, forward strand.
AGGCCAGCGCCACCCCGGTGGCAAGCGCCAGCAGGATGCGCAGCGGCAAATCGAGCTGCTCGCGCGCCGGAGGGCCCATGCGGCCGATGCTTGGCGGATCGATGAGATGAATATCAGCCTCAGCCGGGCTGAACTGCGCAAAGAAATCGGCGCTGCTCTGCGTCAGAGTCGTCGCCACCGCCTCGGCGATGGCCCGCAGCTGCCCCTCATCGGGCCAGGTCACGTTGACGGTGAAGATGCGATGCAGCTTGCCCGGCTGGGTGCTGGCGCCGATGGCGCCTGGCGTTACGCTGATTCCCTGGCCGGCCAGCCGCCGGCTCACAGCATCTGCGAAGGCGCCGCTGCGCACGATCTCGCCCAAATCGTCCACCAGGTATTCCGAGGCCATCATCGTGTAGTAGCGATCGTAGGTGTAGACGCCGGGGATTCGTTCCGGCTTGACGCCGACATTGAAGCGCATCGTCGCGCTGAAGGTCGGCGGCCGCGGCTGCCAGGGCCGGTTCATCGACAGGGTCAGGAGGAAAACGGCCAATGCCAGTCCGGCCGGCAGCCACCAGCGGCGACGGATGATACGCCAATAGGCTCGCAGTTCCATAGCCTTATCCAATCGCGTTCGTCATGTGTGCGCTTAGTTCGCGCTCAAACCGCTGCGTTCCGAACCGTTCCGCGTTGGCGCGACAATCGGTGGGGGAATAGGCGTCTGCGTCAAACCGAGACAGCACTGCCATCAACGCCTCGACCCTCTGTTCGCCAAAGAATTCGCCGGTCTGACCTGGCAGCACTGTATCCAGGGCGCCACCGGCCGCAAACGCGATCACCGGACGGCCCGCGGCCTGCGCCTCAACCGGCGCGATGCCGAAGTCTTCCAGCCCGGGAAAGATGAACGCCTTCGCACCCTGGTACAACTTCGCCAATGCGTCCCACGACACGCGGCCCAGGAAGGTTACGCTTGGTCCGGCCATCTGCTCCAGGGCGCCCCGGTCGCGGCCATCGCCGTATACCAGGAGCTTCAGCCCCAGCTCAGTGCAGGCCTGCACAGCCAGGTCCGTGCGCTTGTACGGGATCAGCCGCCCGCCTGCCAGGAAATAATCGCCGGGCGGTTCGCCGCTCGGTTGAAACCGGCTCACATCGACGGGCGGGTGGATGATCGTGCTTTCGCGGCCATAGAATCGCCGGATGCGTTCCTGGATCTCGGTCGAGATGGCGATGAAATGATGGACGCGCTGGGCTGCCGCGAAGTCCCACCGGCGCAGCCGCGCGATCACCGGCCTCAGCGCGAGATCGACGGTCGGGCGGAGCGATTCGCGCGCCCGGTAGGCCTCATATTGCCACAGAAACCGGGTAGGCGTCAAGCAGTAGCAGATGTGCGTGGCGCCACGAGGCGCGGGTGCGCCGTGGCAGAAGCCGCTTTTGTTGCTGAGCACCACATCGTGGCCCGCCAGGTTCATCCGGCTGAACGCCAGCGGATAGATGGGCATGTAGGCTTGATGGTGTGTGAAGATGCCCGGCAGCCGCTGCATGAAGGTGGTGCGGATGTCCCACGCGCGGTAGGCGGCGGGCATGATGTGCGCCGCGTACATGCTGGTGAAGACCGGCGCGCCCGGGAACATGCCGACGAGGGTCTCCAATACGTTCTCCGCGCCGCCGATCTGGTTGAGCCAGTCGTGGACGAGAGCGACTCGGAGCGCAGAGTGTGGATTGCGGTGTGCGGATTGCACGTAGCCCAGCTTCCCAGCCACCGGTCTCGTTTGCCTAGCCCGGGGTCTTCGCCATCACACCTGCTTTCGCAGCAGGACATGGCGCATGCTGATCCTTGATATCGGACGGGCCGGCTGCGCACGAATCGGCATCGCCGGCGCGCAGCTCGTCCGGCGCGCCGTGTAGTCCGCTGGACCGATGATGCACGGGTCATTCACGGGCAAGCCCTGGAACTCGCCGCTTGCCTGGTCGATAATCAGCGCGCGCCGCATGAGCTCGCGGGTCATTCTGGCGTGTCTGCCCCCTCGGCAGGTTGCGGTTCCGCCGCGGCCGTCGCGAAGCGCACCGCTTGCTTGAGACGCTCCGGCGCCACCTTGTTTGCCTTGCCGCAATGCGGGCATGGCGCCAACGCGTGTTTCTGGCCCTGGCTTGCCGCCAGCATCGCCTGTATCTCGGCGCTCGTCGGCGTGAAACGCCGCGAGCACTTAGCGCAAGTAATCGCTGTCATGACTGTCTCCATCCCCGGCGAATTCGCCTGATAGCTCACCTGCTGTTAGTCTCCGCTCGCTCCTGCACCTCGATCTGTTTGCACGGCGCAGACTCCGGAAAGCGCTCGATCAAAGTCAGGAAGTCGTCGCTCTGTCCCAGGATTTGCCAATCGAGCACCGTGGTCATCTGCGTGTCGACGACTCCGTGGGCGGTGCGCACCCAGCTCATCGTATAGCCCGTCAAGGCGGCCGTGCGCTCCCCCAGCAGCAGCAGCAGCAGGTCGGCGTCACTGGAGTGGAACGTCTTGAGCACCCAGACCACCTCGACCTCGCGATGCTTCGGCAGCCGGACCAGCGTCTCGAAGACCTCCCGATCGAGACCTGGCTGTGACTTAACCTCGACGGTCGCGGCCGCGCGGCGATCCCACAGCGCGCCTGCCATGGCGATATCCATCAGTGCATCCGGGCAGACCACGCCGTCAAAGGCCAGGCGGGCCGACGTGCCGCGCACGCCCGGCACCGATCGAATCACATCCACAAGGAAGTCGTCAAAGCGGCCCAGGTCATGCACGAGGCACACGACGCGCAAGTCGGCGCGTTCACGCAGCCAGTTCACCCAGAGTGGCGTGATGCACTGTTCGGGTGAGCTTGCAAGATTCTCCAGCAGGCCCTCGCGGGCGATTTCGTCTTGGCCCGCGTTGATATCGATATCGATCACGGACAGCGTCGGTTGCATCCAGCGACTCCTCTCGGTCAAGCACTCATCGGAAGTTTATCTTAGCACGTTTCACCGCGCGGGCCAAAGCGGTCCGGCCGAACTGCTGGCATGCGCTTTTCCACTCCGGTCGAAAGGATGTATAATGTCGCGGCATTTCGGTTTTCAGCAGGAGTGTCGATGAGCCGTGAGCTCTTTCATGCGCAGCTGGATGCCCTGAATGAGGACTTGCTCCGGCTGGGCGCGTTGGTGTCGAACGCCCAGGAGCGGGCGACCCGCGCGCTGGCAGAGCGCGATGAGGATCTGGCCCGCGAAGTGATCGCTGATGATGCTCGCATCAACCAGATGCAGCGCGCGATCGAGGAGCAAAGCCTCTATCTCATCGCCAGCCAGCAGCCGGTTGCGCGCGACCTTCGAACGATCTTCGCCATCGCGTCCATTGCGTCCGACCTGGAAAGGATGGCCGACCATGCCAAGGGCATCGCGGTGCTTGTCACCCGCATGGCCGATCAGCCATTGCTCAAACCTTTGATCGATATCCCACGCATGGCTGAGGTCGGCCGCCGGCTCTTGCAGGGACAGCTACAGGCGTTCAGCCGTTGTGACATCGAGGCGGCTCGCATGCTCGCCGAGCAAGATAACGAGGTTGACCAGCTTGAGGATCAGGTGTTTCGCGAGCTGCTGGTTTATATGATGAACGATCCGCGCACCGTTACGCGCGCCACCTATTTGCTGTGGGTGGCGCACAACCTTGAGCGCTTTGCTGATCGCACCACGAACATCGGCGAACGCGTGATCTTCCTGGCGACGAGCAATGTTGTCGAACTGAACGACTGACATGCTGCGCCGCCTGCGAAGGCGGCGCTTGCATCGTCGCCGATTCGGCTGAGAGAGAGCACATGGATTTGACACAACTGAGCCAGATGGTAGGCTGGCTGGACGAAGTACAGCGCCGCGATCGCGAGGAGCTATCCCGACTCGATCAGCGCTTGCAGAGTATGACTGTTGAGAACCAGGAGCAAGCGCGCCGAATCCAGGAGCTCGAAGGACGGCTGGCCTCCACGCAGGCGCAGCTGACGCAGTTCGCACAGCTCCAACAAGCCCTCCAACAGCTAAAGAACGAGGTGATCGTGTTGTTGGATAGGCAGAATGAAGCGCGGCTGCAGTCGGAGCGCGAGACCGAGCGGGCCCGGTTGAGCGACCGGGAGGCGTTGGTGCGCGGGCTGGCGGAGATCCGCAAGGAGATTCCGCGCCTGGGTCGCGTGGAAGAGGAGCTCGTCTCGCGCCAGGCGGAGGATCAGCGTCTCAGCGAGATGTTGCTGGCGCTGCGCCAGTCGCTCAACAATGTCAGCAAGGACCTGGACGAGCGCACTCGCACGCTGCCCTACATGGTCGAGCAGCGCGCCCAGGACAACAAGCGCATCGCCCAGCTCCAGGCCGAGCATGTCGAGCTGCTTAAGCGGACCGACGCGATGTCAGCCAAGCCGCCGGTGCTGGAAGAGCGCATCGGCCGGCTTGAAAAGGAGCTGCAGCGCATCCAGCCGATTCCCGATCAGCTGCGCAGCGACCAGCAGGCCTTCCTGGAAAGCCAGCGCGTGGCCGATGTCGAGCGCTCGCGCCAGGTCGCCGTGTGGGAAGCGGAATTCGTCCAGCAACGCGAGATCATCGAGAAGCAGGTCGTGCGCCTGCGCGAGTTCACCGCGCAATATGAGGCGGCGGGCCGTGCCATCAAGACCCTGGAGGAGTTCCAGGCTTCGATGATCCGCGATCAGCGCCAGGCCAGCGAGCTGCAGCGGCTGGCAGAAGAACGCCAGCGCAAGGAGCTGGCTGAGTGGCAGGCCGAGAACGAACAGCGTTGGAAGAAGGAGACGCTGCGCTGGGACTACAGCCTGCAAGAACAGCAGAAGACGAACCAGAAGCTGACCGATCGTTTCCCGCCGCTCGAGAAAGACGTGGCGCTGGTGAAGCGCGAGATCGAGGCGCTCTGGAAGGTGCATGCACTGCTCGGCGATCGGCAGCTCCAGTCCGCTCAGCACTTGCTGGATCAGATCGGTAAGGCGCTGGAAGAACGTCCGCGGGCGGAGGGAAGATAGGCCACCGACGGCGACGACGGGCCGCAGGCGACACGCGCCGCCTGTCGTCAGCGATCGGTAGTCCACCACGGAGCGGCTATGCGCGTCATCGGCACCGCCGGCCACGTCGATCACGGCAAATCAACGCTGGTCCTGGCCCTCACCGGCATCGATCCGGATCGGCTGCGCGAGGAAAAGGAGCGCCAGATGACCATCGACCTGGGCTTCGCCTGGCTCACCCTGCCGGGAGGAGAGCAGGTCGGCGTCATCGATGTGCCGGGTCATATCGACTTCATCAAGAACATGCTGGCAGGAGTGGGCGGCATCGATGCCGCGCTCTTCGTTGTGGCTGCCGACGAAGGGGTGATGCCGCAGACTCGCGAGCACCTTGCCATTCTGGACCTCCTCCAGGCGCCAGCCGGTGTCGTGGCGCTGACGAAGATCGACGCCGTCACCGAGGACGGTTGGCTGGAGCTGATCGAGGCCGACGTGCGGGACACCCTGACGGGAACCTGTCTCGCCGCCGCGCCCATCATCCCCGTCTCGGCGCGCACTAATCTCGGGCTGGAACGGCTCAAACAGGCATTGGCGGACGCCCTGGCAACCGTGCCGCCGCGTCGCGACCGCGGCCAGCCGCGGTTGCCGATCGACCGTGCTTTCAGCGTGGCGGGGTTCGGCACCGTCGTCACCGGCACTCTAAGCGACGGCGCGTTTCGCGTCGGTGATGAGGTGGAGATCATGCCGGGCGGCCTGAAGGCGCGCATCCGCAGCCTGCAGTCGCACAAGCGGTCCGTTGAGCTCGGTCTACCCGGCAGTCGCCTTGCGATCAACCTCACCGGCGTCCATCCCGATCAGCTCCGTCGCGGCATGGTGGTCTCGCGGCCCGGCGGCCTGCGCGCCACCCCCCTGATCGATGTCCGCCTCCGCCTGGTTGCTGCGAATTCGCCGCTGACGGGAGAGGCCATGGCGCCGCTGCGTCACAACCAACCGGTCGACTTCTTCAGCGGCGCCACCGAGACACCTGGCCGCGTCCGCCTGCTGGATGCCGAGCGGATTCCGCCGGGCGGCGCGGGCTGGGCGCAGTTGCGGCTGGAGGAGCCGGTGGCCGTGGCGCCGGGCGATCGATTCATTATTCGGCAGGCCTCGCCAAGCATCACGATCGGTGGCGGAGTCATCGTCAATCCGCATCCGCAACGGCGCTGGCGGCGTTTCCAGCCCGATGTGCTCGCGCAGCTTGACACATTGGCGCGCGGCACCCCGGAAGACCTGTTGCTGCATGCGCTGGCCTCGGCGGAGCTGGCGCCGCTTCGGGCTGCGGTCGAGCGCAGTGGATTGGACGCATCTACGGCGGAAAATACCCTGGCGCGACTGATCGCCGACGGGCAGATCGTCCCGTTGGGGGTCGTTCAGCCCCCCCTTGCCAACAGCGCTGCGCCGGCCATCACGTTGGGTGGCTGGCACACCCTGGCTGGACGCATGACCGATCTGCTGGCCGATTACCACGGGCAGCATCCCCTGCGTCCGGGGCTGGGCCGCGAGGAACTGAAGGGCCGGCTCCAGGGTCGAGACAGGTGGCCGGCAAAGTTATTCAACGAGTTGCTCGGGCGAGCGGTTGCTGAAGGCCTCGTCGAGGAAGCGGGGGAAATCGTGCGCCGGCTTGGCTTCCAGATCACTTTCAGCCCTGACCAGCAGCCCAAGGTGGACGCGCTGCTGGCCGCGTTTCGCCGCCAGCCGTACACGCCTCCGTCGATGGCCGAGGCCGCTGCGCTGGCCGATGCAGAGATCGTCAGCGCGCTGGTTTACCGGGGCACGCTGGCCCGCCTGAACGAAGACGTGCTGTTCGAGGCGCAGGTCTACGACGAGATCGTCGCACGCATCGTGGCGTTCATCAGGGAGCACGGCAGCATGACGGTGGCGCAGGTGCGCGACATGTTCAACACCAGCCGCAAATATGCGCTGGCCATCATGGAATCCCTCGACGAGAAGAAGATCACGCGACGCGTGGGAGATGAGCGGGTGTTGCGCGAATGAGGTGCAGCGCCGCGCCGGCAGACGAAGGCACTCCGAATGCAGGTGGCGCAAACGGCTCGCCAGCCGGGTTACATATCTCCGACGATGTGCTCGTAGATTGAACTGAGCTCTTCGTCCGAATAGAAATGAATGACCAGCTTGCCCCCGCGACGGCCTCGGGAGAGGGTGACCTTGGTGCCCAGCGCGCCACGAAACGCCTCTTCGAGGCGCCGCGTGTGAGTGATGTCCGCATCCTCGGGCGGGTCTGTTTCAGCCGCATCCGCCGGCGCAGCTTCGCTCGCGGCAGCGAGCCTCCGCACCAGCTCCTCGGTCTGTCGGACCGTGAGCTCGCGCGCCACCACCTGTTCGGCCGCCCGGATCATGGCGTCGCCGTCCTCCAATGCCAGGAGCGCACGTGCATGGCCCTCGCTCAGCGCACCGTCCAATAGCAGCGCCTTGACTCGGTCAGGCAGGCGCAGCAGGCGCAGAATGTTGGCCACCGCCGCACGGCTCTTTCCCACCCGGTCCGCAACTTCCTGCTGGCTGAGGCCGAACTCTGCGACCAGCTCTTGGAATGCTGCCGCCTCTTC
>CAYRFV010000259.1:0-8057 GCA_964423545.1 uncultured Anaerolineales bacterium
TTGAGCACGTTGGCCAGGTCGTAGCCGCCGTGGATGGTCGCGCCCAGGGCCGCCATCGCGCCGAGCATCAGTCCCAGCATGGCAACCTGGGCATCCACCGCGCCCAGCCGCTCAAAGAGGGCGACCAGGGCGACCAGCGACAGCAGCCCGCCCAGCATCAGGCAGAGCGAATAGAGCAGGGCGTTCTGCAGAACGACGAAGGCGATCGCGTAGAGCAGGCCGAGCAGCGCCGCCAGCATGGCCGCCAGGCCGGCGGAGCGGTCGAAGGAGGATGTCGTCATGGTTGACCTCACCTTGGAATGACGCCTAACTGCTGCATCATGCCCAACTGATCGAACTGTGCCGTCAGTTGCGCAACCTTCCCGTCGTCAAAACGCATGATCGCGATGGCCTGCACCCCGATCGGCCTGCCGGTCGTCGGGATGCCCATGAAGTCGGCGCTTTGGCGGCCGCGCAGCGTGAAACGAACCACGACCGTGTCGCCTTCGGCAATCACCTCCTCGATGGTATGGTACAGATCGGGAAAGCCCTGGTAGAACATGGTCCCGAAGCCGGAATGGCCTTGCCTGTCCATGGGCGGGTTGCTGCCGATGCGGGCCACGTAGTCATCTGCAACGATCGCGGGCGCCAGCGGGCCGTGGCGCCGATCCTGCTCCATGAAGAACTGGCGGGCGATCGCTTTGTTGTGTTCGGTAGACATGAGCGGTGCTCCTTTCAATCGTTGCGAAAAGTTGGGAAATGTTCAGCCGCTCAGCCCTGCGCGGCGGCGATGTGCTTGGCGGTGTCGGCATAGTGGCGCAGACGGATGACCTTGCCGGCGTAGTCGAACGTCCACAGTTGCAGCTCCTCGTCTCGGCAGCAGCGCCCGGTGGCGAGCACCTCGAACGCAACGGCAACCTCCGCCGCCACCTGGTGGTCGCCCGTCATCAGCGAGAGGACGCGAAAGTCGTGATAGTGCGCCGCGCCCAGCGCCTGGAAGAACGCCAGCGCGCCGGCCTTGCCCTGCCGGGCCTGCAGCCACGGGACGCCGGCCCGTTGGGCGCTGTTGTCGGCCCACTCCTCCCAGCGCACGTCGTCGGCCAGGCAGTCCAGGATGGCGGGGATGTCGCCCCGGCCAAAGGCTGCGTAGATGTCACGCACGGTTTGCAAATGGTCGCTCATGGTCAGGTCTCCTGTCGGTTGCATGATTGATGTATCGGACAGGCTGAATGTACCGTGGCCGGTTGCTTATCCGCCAGGCCGCAAACTGCTCACGTTTTGCTCAAGTTGCGGCCGCCGCCAGCAAGCGGAGCAGCCCGGCCTGGCCCCACGCCATCACCACGTCGCGGTTCCAGGCAAACAGCGGCCGCGCCAGCGGCGCCAGCAGGTTCATCCAGGCTTTGGTGGTGGCCACGCGCCAGTCGTAGCGCACGATCGTGATCCCGTCGGCCTCATCGAAGGTCCAGCAGCCCGTTCCTTCCAGCTCCCCTCGGGCGCGGCCCTCGATGGGTTGCGGCAGGCGACGCTTGAAGCCCGTGGCGGGTTCACCCGTCACGCTCTCTGCCAGATCGTGAATCGCTCCCATTGCGAGAACCCGCTCCCACAGAGCAAGCGAACGATCGTCACGAGGCTGTTGTCCATCCAAGACCTCCTACGCCTAATGGGGAGGCTGCCTAACGGCTTGCGCTTCACCTGCCACTATAGTTGGCAACTCCAAGAAGTCAAGCGCGCGTCGCGCTGCTCGCTACCTTTACCAGTCGCCGAGGTCGGGGCGCTGGTGGGCCTAGCCATCGGCATCACCGGTGCTCCCTGTGGCGAAACGCGGTGGAGCTTTTGACAAACCGGCGACCACGACGTACAATTCCCTAGGCTGCTGATCCAGTTTGGCGGCATTGCCTTGCAGCGCCACGCGTTCTCCCGTCGATGACGATCTGGCTTCACCAATTCCGTGGAACTCCCCCTTGAGGAACAGCCGAGCGATGTCGCGCGGCGATCGATCGCAGTGCGTTGTGTTGTGTCGATGCGTGAGTGAGCGGACCCCCACCCCAACCGAAGGAGTGTTGCATGCGCAGTAACTGGTTGCTCGAAATCACCAAACGGGCGCAGACCGGGCCCTATATGAAGGAGAGCGAGTTCGATCTGAAGCTGGCCAAGCGGATCAAGGAGCTGGTCAAGGAGCAGGGCATCAAGTACGATCCGAACGTGCTGTGTCCGGCGGACGACGACCTGGCCGACCGCGTGTGGGAGGCTGGCCTGCAGCTGTTCCTGGAATTCGGCGCGTACTGCCAGACCACCGAGCGGTGCATCCGCTTTACGCGCGGGGAACTGCTCGACATCCTTTCGGAAGTACGCAGCGAGATCGTACTTGGCGCGGGCAAGGACGCCGTGGTGATGCGCCATCGGGGTGTCGAGGATGCGGCCATCCGGCCGATCATGCATTCTGGGCCTACCGGCACGCCCGCATCGGAGCGCTATCACCCCTTGATCCTGCTCTCCTGCGCTCAGGAGCCGCTGGTCGATTGCCTGGGCGCCGGCTCGGTCTCCACCTACTTCGGCGAGAAGATCATCCCCGGGACGCCACTGGAGATCCTCGGCGCACGGCGCGATGCCAGCGTGGCGCGCGAGGCGGTGCGCATGGCCGGCCGCCCCGGCATGCACATCAACGATGTCGCGGTGCCCCTCACCTGCGCCGGTAAGATGGCCGCCTGCGATCCGCAGGCGGGTCTGCGCCCGTCCGACGGCATCCTGGTATCGCAGATGGTCGAGCTGAAGACCGATTTCGACCAGCTCTCGCGCGTGGCCCATCTCTACAACACAGGCGGCGTGACAGTCGACCTGATGACCCCCTTGATCGGCGGCCTCGGCGGCGCCGCGCCCGGCACCGCGGTCGTGTCGGTGGCCGATCACCTGCTCGGCATGGTGCTCTACGACGCCGACTATCACATGTTCTCCCTGACCCATCTGCACTACGTCAACAACACCGATCCGCTGGGCCTCTGGGTCAACGCCATGGTCGGGCAGGCGCTGGCGCGCAACAGCCGGACCGTGGCGTTGAACGATGTCTACGTCGTCTCCGGCCCGGGCACCAGGGAGCTGCTCTACGAGTGCGCGGCGCAGGCGATTGTCGGCACGGTGTGCGGCTTCAATTTGCAGGGCGCCGGCACGACGGGCGGATTCCGCGCCGACCACACGACGGGCCTCGAAGCCCGCTTCATCGCCGAGGTCGGCCAGGCGGCGCTCGGACTCAAGCGCGGCGACGCCTCCGCGCTCGTCGCGGAGCTCCTGACCCGCTATCAGGCGACGCTGCCGAACCCCAACCGCGGCAAGCCGTTTCCCGAGGTGTACGATGTCGAAACGGTGCAGCCGAAGCAGGAGTGGCTGGACCTGTACTACGACGTCAAAGAGGACCTGACCCGCATCGGCCTGTCCATGAAGTACGCGCCGCGGCCGGCGAGCGCCTGAGGAGCTGAGAATGAGCATCCCTGCATCGATTCGTGAACGATTGACACTGGCGCTCCAGGAGGGCGACGCGGAGGCCGCGGAGGCGATCGCACTGGAGGCGCTCCAGGCGAACCTCGACCCGCTCGAGGTGATCTCGGATGTGATGATCCCGGCCTTGACCGAGGTCGGGCGTCAGTTCCAGTCGGGCGAGATCTTTCTGCCCGAACTGATGATGGCGGGCGAGGCAGCCGAAAAGGTCTCTCGCCATATGGAGTCCGCCATCGCGGCCCAGGGGCGCACGACTGCGCCGCGGGGTGTGGTGGTGATCGGCACGGTGCAGGGCGACATCCATGATATCGGCAAGAACATCGTCGCCACCATGCTGCGTGCGCACGGGTTCCGGGTGATCGACCTGGGCCGCAATGTCGCGCCGCGCGCGTTTCTGACTGCCGCGCGCGAAAACGCGGCGCACGTCGTCGCCATGTCCTCGCTGATGACGACGACGCGGCCGCTGGCGCTCGGCACGTTGAGCCTCTTCAGGGAGGTCGGCGCCAGGGACAGCTATCACCTGGTGGTCGGTGGCGGATGTGTGACGCGCGAGTGGGCCGAGCAGTCGGGCTTCGACGGCTACTCGGAGGATGCCGCAGGCGCGGTGGAGTTGTGTAAGGCGCTGGTCAAGGACCGGTGAGCGGGGAAGATGGCGGTGCGGTCCACCTGCCGGGACCGGCTGCACGCGGGGCTTTGGGGGTCCAGCCGCGGGCCGAGAGCTGCCGCGCCGACCGGATCGGGAGTCTGTGAGGAGCAGCGGGAGATGAGTCTGACCGAATCGAAACGGCTGGCGCTGCAGGCGCAACTCAAGGCTGCCATCGATGAAGCCGACGAGCCTGCCGGGGTCGCGCTGGCGCAAGCCGCGCTTGCGGAGGGAGTTGCGCCGGTGGTCTTGTTTCAGGAGGTGATCCAACCGGTGCTGCAGGAGATCGGCGACGCGTTCGCACGGCTCGATGTCTTTCTGCCCGATCTGATGCGCGCGGGGCTGGTCGTCAAGGCCATGCAGCAAGACGTGCTTGAACCGGCGATCCGGGAGTCGGGCGGCGCAGGCGCTTCGCCGGGCGTGGTGGTGATCGGCACTGCCCAGGGGGATATTCACGACATCGGCAAGAACATGGTGGCTCTGATGCTCCAGGTCAACGGTTTCAAGGTGGTCGATCTGGGCACCAATGTGAGCCCGCAGACCTTCATCGACGCGGCGCGCCGTGAGCGCGCCGACATCATCGCCATGTCTGCGCTGCTCACACCCACGCTGCCCTACATCAAGGATGTCGTCAAGCGGCTGGAGAGCTTCGGTGAGCGAAGCCGCTATGTGATCGTTGCGGGCGGCGCGCCGATCACCCGCGAGTGGACGCAGGCGGCCGGACTGGATGGGTTCGCGGAGGATGCCGTCGAGGCCGTGGCGCTGTGCCAAGGCCTGCTGCGGGGCCGCGAGGAGCGGGCCGGATGAGGCAGTACACACGCTTGCTCGATGTGCTGGATCGCGTCGAGGCGGGGCCGCTTGTCGAGGAGTCGAACTGGGACATGCGGATCGTACCCAACGAGGTCGCGCGGCTGCTGGCCGAGCATCGCATCAAGCTCGGTCCTGCCAGCGAGACGATCATCCCTTCGGACGATGCGCTGGCCGATCGGCTGTTCGAGGGCGGCCTGGCGCTGGCCGAGCGCTTGGGCGCGTACTGTGTCAGCACCAACCGCCGCGTGCAGTTCACGCGAGACGAGATCCTCGCTGCGCTGGCCGTCGCGCCGGCTGAGGTGACGCTCGGTGAAGGCAACGACCGCCACACCGAGCGCAAGCGCCGGCTCGAGGACCCCGCGTTTGTCACCATCAAAGGCGGAGGCGTGGGCACACCTGTGCCCGAGGAACTTTACCTGGCTGTCACCCAGTCGTACGCCCAGGAACCCCTGGTGGACGCCGTCATCAACTGCACGCTGGAGAGCGTCTACGGTAGGGAGATTCGCGGCCGCTCCCCGTGGGAGGTGCTGGTCGGCTGGCACGAGGCGGAGCTGTCGAAGGCGGCCTGCAAGCGAGCAGGGCGGCCCGGCCTAGCGCTCGGCTGCGTCGAGAATGCCGTTTCGGACATCTCCGAGCTCTCCGCGTCGTCGTATGGCGGCTTCTCTCCGTATGATTGGCATCACGTCGCCATGATCTCGGAGTTCAAGACCGATTACATGGCGCTGTCGAAGGTGACCCATGCGGTGCGCACCGGCAGCATCATCCACGCGTTCTACAACACCATCTACGGTGGATCGTGCGGCGGCAAGGAAGGGATGGCGCTCGCGATCGTGGGCGGCTGCGTGCTGCTCCAGATGCTCTACATGACCAACACGCACTCCGTGTCGCCGGCCCATCCGTTCTTCGACAACGATACGACGCCCGAGATCATGCAGGCGATCAGCGCGGCGCAGCAGGCGCTGGCGCGCAACAGCCGGTTGCTGACCGATGTGGTGATCACGCCGGTGGGCGGGCCCGGCACCAAGACGCTGCTCTACGAGTGCGCAGCGATGGCGATCCTGGCAACCGCCTCGGGCGCGTGCGGCTTGATCGGGCCGCGCTCGGGCGCGGGGATCCATGCGGGCCATGTCTCCGGCCTGGAAGCGCGCCTCACCGCGGAGGTGGCGCGCGCATCGGCGGGGATCTCTCGCCGCGACGCCGATGCGCTGGTGCGCAGGCTGGTCGCACGCTACCAGTCCGAGCTGAACCAGCGGCCCGTCGGCCAATCGTTTGTCGAGGTGTACGACCCGATCAGAGTCCAGCCGCGTCCGGCCTGGCAGGACACCTACGAGCAGGTGAAGGGGGAGATCCGAGCGATGGGGTTGGGGCTGTCGTGATCCGGCGCATCCTACGAGATGCGGTGCACGGCACCGTAGTCGTTTCTCATACACCAACATAGGAGGAGATCACCATGAATTCCGCGAAGTTTGTCGTGCTCGTTGCCGTGGTCGTGTTCGGCATGGTGGCTGCGGCCTGCACCGCCGCCCCGGCAGCGCCTGCGCCGGCAGCGCCCGCCCCGGCGGCGACCACCGCGCCGGCCGCCGCGGCCCCGGCAGCGAAGGATGCCGGAAAGGGCAGCATCGCCGTCGTCTTGACCGGCCCGTGGCAGGATCATTCCTGGAACCAGGCCGGCTATGAGGCGGTCCAGGCGCTCGGCAAGAAGGGCGCCAAGATCGCGTTCTCGGAAAACGTGAAGGATGCCGATGCCGCGCGCGTGCTGCGCCAGTACTGCGAGCAGGGTTATGAGATGATCGTCGCGCACTCGTTCAGCTATCAGGACGCGACCTTCCAGGTCGCACAGGAGTGCCCGAAGTCCAACTTCGCCTGGGGCGGTGGCATCAAGCGCATGGCGAAGAATGTCGCCGACTACGATCAGCCGTTCTACGAAGCGGCGTATCCGATCGGGGTCCTGGCCGGCCACATGAGCAAGTCCGGCGTGCTGGGCGCGCTGTACGGCTTCGACATCCCGGTGTGTCATGCGATGGGCGAGGCGCTGCTGGCTGGCGCCAAGACGGTGAACCCGAACGCCAAGCTGATCACCACGGCCGTCGGTGACTGGGTGGATGTCGCAAAGGCCAAAGAGGCCGCGCTGGCACAGAAAGATGCCGGGGTCGACTTCTGGATCGAGTGCGGCGAAGGCCCGGCCCTCGGCGCGATCGAGGCAGCCAAGGAGAAGGGCGGCTACGTCACCGGCTACGTCGGCGACATGACCTCCAACGGACCGAACACCGTGCTGGTCAACCTGATCTGGAACCTGGAGCCGCTGTTTGCCAAGATGCTGGAAGACACCAAGAGCGGCAAGTTCGACAACCCATGGTATCGCTTCGGCATTGCCGAGGATGCCATGCAGTTGAAGTACAACGAGGCGCTCAAGAGCAAGATTCCCCCCGAGGCGCTCAAGGCGGCCGAGCAGGCCATGGCCGACATCAAGTCGGGCAAGGTCAAGGTTCAGTTCGTGCCTGAAGCCAAGAAGTAGGGGTACGGCACGCCTAAGGTTGAGGCGAAGGACACGACTGCATCTGAGCCTCAACCTTACCCTGATCCTCTCGGAGGCGATCCCGGTGAGCGGAGCAAGCCAGGCAGCGCCCGATGCCGCAGGGCGCCCGGTCGTCGAAATGCTCGGCATCGTCAAGCGCTTTCCGGGCGTGGTGGCCAATGCCGGCGTCGATTTCGATCTGCTGCCCGGCGAGATTCATGCGCTGTTGGGCGAGAACGGCGCAGGCAAATCCACCCTCATGAACGTGCTGTACGGGCTCTACCCGCCGGATGCAGGCGAGGTGCGGCTGTTCGGCCAGCGCGTGGCATTCAGTTCTGCCGCAGACGCGATCTCGCGCGGCTTGGGGATGGTGCACCAGCACTTCATGCTGGTCAAGCCGTTCACCGTGGCGGAAAATATCGTGTTGGGGCAGCATGCGCCCCGCGCGCCGCTGATGGAGAATCCCCGCGTCATCCACAAGCGCCTGGCGGCCCTCTCCGATCAGTATGGCCTCGCAATCGATCCGGCTGCCGAAGTATGGACTCTGTCCGTGGGCGAGCAGCAGCGCGTCGAGATCCTGAAGGCGCTCTATCGCGGCGCCCGGGTGCTCATTCTCGATGA
>CAYRFV010000260.1:0-8015 GCA_964423545.1 uncultured Anaerolineales bacterium
TTGCCCTTGAGGACCGAACGGAGGAACAACTCGAAGGCGCGCGCCACATGCGCCGCGGCCGGCTCCGGTCGCCGTGCCTCATCCGCGACCAGTTGGCGAAACTCGTCATCCGGAATGGCATCCAGGATGCCCCGATTGACGGACCGGGGCTTTGGGAAATGCCCGCCGTTGGGTGGCCGTGCCTGGGCCAGCTTCGCCACAAAGCGATCCAGTGCGGCATAGGTTCCGATCACGCCATAGAGGTGGCGCCCCGTCGCTACGCCCAGACGGCTCCGCAAGGCCTCGACAATCTCCGTATCCTTCATGCGTTGCCGTCCTCTCTGACAAGGGCCCGGACCGTCTCAGCCAGACCGCCCTTTGTGGTGAATTGCCGGAAGGCGTCGATCTGGGACACTTTGCTGAGAATGCCCATATTGCGCAGATCGTACAGTGCCGGAACGATACGCTCCGGGTTCCAAAGCAGGGCTCGAATTGCCGCGTTTGTCTCGACTTTGCCGATGTCGTACATGCCCGGCTCGGTGAACTCGCTGTGCAGGATGAAGGCAAAGGAGGCCACTGCGATCTCGCGCAGCCCGAAAGTGACTGACTGCCGGTTCGCCCTGGCAAGGCCCGCGGCCGCCCATGCCTGCACGATCGCCTGAGAGCAGTCTTTTACGCTCTTGGCGTCTGGGAATCGCTGGTTGAGGTAGTCGCGGAGCAGCGCCCGGTCCAGCATGCCGCTGGAGCGTGCGGGCAAGAGTACTTCCTCGGCGACATCGAGCATCAGCGGTTCAGCCTTGCAGAAGCGGTAGAAACAGACATCGCGCAGTTGCTGGCGACCGGCGTAGCGCCGCGCAAATGCCCGCATCGGCCAATCCGCATAGCCATCCGGGAACATCCGCCTGATGATGTAATTGCTGTAGCGGTGACGCGTTTCCTCAGCGCTGAAGTGGAGGTTTGTGCGTAGAAAACGCCCGATCTCCTCCAGCGATTCAGTATCTGGCAGTTGCGGGAGCTGCTCCACCGCCTCTTCGAGGACGGCTTTGCCAATGAGCCCCGTGCGCGGTCGCTGGATCACCTCTCGCCGTTCTGACGGCTTCCTGACTTCTTCCGGCGGCATAGCAGGGGTCTCGGCCTCCTCGATGTCGAACAGCGGCGGCTGCGTAACAATGACGGTTTCCTCCGTAGATAGTGCGCCCAACTCAGGTTGAGCGTGCACCCGGATCCAGTCAACCGCCTTGAGCAGCGCCGCGGTCGGGAGCTTGATGCCATCGACGCGACACAGCTCCTCCGCACTGGCGGACAGCACGCTCGAGAGGCTGCCGAAGCGCGCGATCAATTGCTCCGCCAGGGTCCGGACATCCCGCCGCGGGATCGCGTAGGTGAGCAGGAGCTCCAGGGTGGCCTCGTCGGAGCGCGAGCCATCCGCGGCGGTCATGAAGCGCTCGCGGAGTCGGTGGCGGTGGCCGGTAGCGTCGGAGTTAGTCAAGGTCAAGATCCTCTATTCGCCAGTCAGTTTGACGAGGACCAGCCTGTTTCAACACCCAGCCAGCCTGCGTGCTATCCAGGGCCTGCGCACCGTACTTGAGGATATCGGTGGCCAGGCTGGCCAGGATGCCAGCTGTCAGCGCAACGGGTGTGAACGGTTCAGGAATGGCCACAGATGTCTCCTTCGTAGGAGTTCGGCGACGGCTGACCGGCAACGCGAACTGCTCATCAAAAGAGATGAAGCCACGACCCCCAAGCGAGGGGATCGCGGCCTCATTTGTTCAACCCGAAGAACAGTGCTGAATTGATGGCAGCGACGCCCCAGTGCTGGGACCGACGAGATACGAACGCAAAGACGAGTATGGCACACTGATCGGACACTGTTTCGACGGTAGCAATTATACCCGACTTATGCGATTCTCTGCAACTCGGTTTGCGCACGAAAGCACTTCGCTCGGCAGCCTGGTCCAATCTGACATTGGATCCGGCGCCATTGGGCCGCGGGGGCTGTGTGAGGCCGTTCGATTGGCCAACGCTTCCTACAGCGGACACGACGGTGCCCTGTTGCTTTTGCGGATGCCATCGGTCCGAAGGCTGTCACTGCCTTCATCAGCGAGGCGAGCGCGAGTTCGCTCAGGGGTGAAAAAGTCAGAGGTCGCCAAACCAAAAACCGACCCACTTACTCGCGATAAGGGGGTCGGTCGAGGCCGAAAATGAGTCGCCAGGGACTCGAACCCTGAACCCTCTGATTAAGAGTCAGATGCTCTGCCAGTTGAGCTAGCGACCCATATGACGCAACGCGCCGGCGAAGCAACTGCCGGCGATCCTCATTCTATTCAGAATGCCGGTTTGGTCAAGTTCCGATGGGCGTGATGGTTCACCGGGGACTTGCGCCCGCTTTGCGCCGAACGCCTCTGCCTGCTACAATCGGGGCCGCACGCACTCTGCTCGGAGCGAATCCATGACGACTGCCACCGGCGCGCCGGCCCCGCGACTGCTGGATATCCTGCTCACCTGGCTCAGTATCGGCATCCAATCGTTCGGCGGCGGCTCGACCACCCTCTATCTGATGCGCCAGGCCTGCCTCGCGCGCGGCTGGCTGACCGATGCCGAATTCGCCAAGAACTGGGCGCTGGTTCAGATTTCGCCCGGCATCAATCTCGTCAAGATCACGGCCGTCATCGGCTACCAGCTCAGAGGCTGGCCCGGTCTGCTCGCCGCGATCGCGGGCCTGCTGCTGCCGAGCGCCACGATCACCGTGCTGATGACAGCCGCGTTCACGGCCATACGGGAGTGGCCGTTCGTCAAGGCGGCGATGCGCGGGGTGATTCCCGCCACGATCGGGATCAGCGTTGGGCTGGGCATCCAGATGGCGCAGGCCCCGCTGCGCCATGCGCGGCGCATCGGCCGCGTCAGCGTGGCCGCGCACCTGGCGCTGCTCGCCGGTTCCGCGCTCCTGCTTGTGGTGGCGCACGCCTCACCGGTGGTCGTGCTCGCCGCGGCAGGCGCGACCGGGGTGCTGCTGTTGGGCGACATCCCCGCCGCGCTCCGCCGGTTTGCCGGCCGCTCCCAGCCCACGCCGAGCCGGCCCGACGGTCGATAGCCAATGACGCCGATCAACCTCCTGCTCTACTTCTGGTTGTTCCTCAAGGCGTCCCTGCTGTCGACCGGCGGACTGGGCAACTTGCCATTTCTGCACCAGGATCTGATAGCTCTCGGCTGGGCCGCTGAGGCGGACTTTCTCGTCGCGATCGCTGTGGGCCAGGTCAGCCCCGGGCCAAACGGCCTGTGGACGATCAGCCTGGGCTATCTCACCTACGGGTGGCTGGGCGCAGGACTGGCGCTGATCGCGATCACACTGCCGACGCTCCTGGCGCTCGTGATCGTCGCGCTGCACCGCCGGGTCGAGACCCATCCGCTCGTCCAGCGCTTCACGCTCGGCATCACGCTCGGCGTGATCGGGTTGACGCTCGGAGTCGCGTGGACGTTGTTTGGCACGACGGTGTCCGACTGGCGCGGGGTGGCGATCACGCTCGGCGCCCTGGTGTTGGCGCTCACCCGTCGCGTTCCGGTCGTGCTGGTGCTGGCGCTGGCGGCGCTCGCGGGCTGGTTGCTCTACGGCGCGCCGGTGTGATATACTGATCGGGCGCGATGATCGGTGAACTTGTCGGCTATCCTGATTAAGGTCATGGACGAGCGCCAGTGAGAAGCGTAAAGTGAGTGCCGATAGTTCTCATGTTTCCTCTTGCGTCGGCCCGCAGCGGCGGACCCGACCAAACGACATCCACAGGAGGGCAGGGTGAGCCTAGAAGCCATCTACAACGCCGTACTCGACGGCAATGCACCGGCGGCCAAGGCCGGCGTGGAGAAGGCGCTTGCTGAAGGGGTGGCGCCCGAAGTGATCCTCAAGGACGGCCTGATCGCAGCCATGGGCGAGGTCGGACGACTGTTCGAGGAGAACGAGTACTTCGTGCCGGAGATGCTGGTGTCGGCACGCGCGATGCAGAACGGCCTGGCGATCCTCAAGCCGTACCTGGCCGAAAGCGGCGCGCAGCCGACCGGCAAGGTGATCATCGGCACCGTGAAGGGCGACCTGCACGACATCGGCAAGAACCTCGTCGCCATGATGTTGGAGGGCGCCGGGTTCGAGGTGGTCGACCTGGGCACCGATGTGACGCCCGAGAAGTTCGTCAAGGCGGCGCTCGAGCACAAACCGCAGGTGGTCGGCATGTCGGCGCTGCTGACGACAACTATGCCTTCGATGGGGGGCACTGTGAAGGCGCTGCAGGAAGCGGGTGTGCGCGATCAGGTCAAGGTCATGATCGGCGGCGCACCGGTGACCGATGCCTTCGCCAAGCAGATCGGCGCCGACGGCTATGCGCCCGATGCGAGCTCAGCCGTTCGCATGGCCAAATCGCTGGCAGGCGTTGCGTAAGGTTCGAAACGGTCCCGGAAGCCTGCGGCGCGGCGGGTGGGGTGCGACCGGGCGGGGCTTCTGGGGCCGCAGGGCATGACAGATCATCTGCCATCTGGCAGCGAAGCCCGGTTCGCTCGGTGCGCCGGGCTTTTTGTGTTGGCGGGAGGAGAGCATGGCTTTTGCGGAACGCGTGGCTCGTCTGGCGCCTGAGGGCGCGTATCACATGCTTGCGCGGGCGCAGGCGCTCGAAGCGCAGGGGCGGCGCATCATTCATCTCGAAATCGGCCAGCCAGACGGACCAACCTTCGCCAACATCACCGACGTTGGCGTCACCGCGCTGCAGCAGGGACGCACGCGCTATACGCCCTCGGCGGGGATCGGGCGTCTGCGCCAGGCGATTGCCGAACAGGCGAGCCGGCAGCGCGGCATCGCGATCGAAGCGGCGCAGGTGGTCGTCGGACCGGGCGCCAAGCCCGCGCTCTTCTTCCCTACCCTGGCGCTTGTCCAGCCGGGGGACGAGGTCATCTATCCCGATCCCGGCTTCCCCACCTATGAAGCGATGATCCACGTGGCCGGCGGCGTCCCGGTGGCGACGCCGCTGCTGGAGGAGACCGACTTCTCGTTCGACCTGGACGCGTTCGATGCTGCGCTGAGCCGCCGCACCCGGCTGGTGATCATCAACTCACCGGGGAATCCCACCGGCGGCGTGATGTCGCTGGCCGCGCTGGAACACATTGCCGAGGCCGCGCGGCGCCACAACTTCTGGGTGCTTTCCGACGAGATCTACTCCCGCCTGTCATACGAGGGTCAGGCAACGCCAAGCATTGCCGCGCTGCCCGGCATGGCTGAGCGCACGATCATCTGCGACGGGTTCTCCAAGACGTACGCTATGACGGGGTGGCGGCTGGGCTACGGCATCATGCCGGTGGCGCTGGCCGAACGCGTCGAGCTGCTGCTGACGCACTCGGTGGGCTGTACGGCCGATTTCACGCAGTGGGCGGGCGTGGAGGCGCTCACCGGGCCGCAGGAACAGGTGGCCGCGGTGGTCGAGGAGTATCGGCGGCGTCGCGACCTTCTTGTGGACGGACTGAACGCGATCCCGGGCGTCCGCTGCCGGACGCCGCACGGCGCCTTCTACGTCTTCCCGAGCGTGAAGGCCTTCGGCAGAACCTCGACCTGGCTCGCGGACTATCTGCTGGAAGAGGCCAGCGTGGCGCTGCTGCCCGGCACGGCGTTTGGGCCGCGCGGCGAGGGGTATCTGCGCCTCTGTTTCGCCAATTCGCTCGACAACATTCGGGCTGCGCTGGCGCAGATGGCCGCTGCCCTGGCGAAACTGTAGCCGCATGTCAGGCCCGTCCAGCACCCTGACGGAGCAACTCGTAGCGGCCGCCTCGGACGTTATGGCGATCGATGATGTGACCGCCGGCGCGCCGCCGGCCGATTCCGTGCGTCTGCGCGGGCGGCTCCTGTTGCCGCCCGATGTCGCGCACGAGCGCCTGCTCCCGCGCTTCCGGCTCTTGGGTCGCACCCCGCTGTTGCGCCGCAGCGACGACGGGGTCCGCGAGGAACTGCTGGCGTTGCCGGTGACGTATGCCCCTGCCAGGGCGCGGCCGGCGTTGGCGGCGGTCCTCTTCGGGCTGACCGTGCTCTCCTGCCTGTTTGTCGGCGCGCAGATGTGGGAGTGGGTCGGCGCCTCGGGGCAGATCAACCTCAATCTGCTGGATGGGGTGCCGTTCGCGGCCGCGATCCTGTCGATCCTGGTCGCCCACGAGTTCGGCCACTACCTGACCGCGCGACGCCTGGGCAGTCCCACCAGCCTGCCCTACTTCATCCCGCTGCCGTTCGGCCCGTTCGGAACCCTGGGTGCATTCATCACCATGGCGGCGCCGCCGCGCAACCGGCGGCATCTGCTCGCGATCGGCGCGGCCGGCCCGTTGGCGGGGTTGGCCGTGGCGATCCCTCTCCTCTGGCTGGGCTTGAGTCTGAGCCGGGTGCAGCCGCTGCCGCCGGGCGGGTATCAGATGGAGGGCAACTCGCTGCTCTATGCGGCCCTGAAGTTCCTGGTCTTCGGCAAGCTGTTGCCTTCGGGCGGCGAAGATGTCTTCATCCACCCGGTGGCGTTCGCGGCGTGGGCGGGGCTGTTGGTGACCGGCCTCAACCTGATTCCGGCCGGGCAGCTCGACGGTGGGCATATCGTCTATGCGCTGTTGGGGCGCAAGGGCGCTCGCGCCATGACGTGGGTGGTTCTGGCGGCGCTGGTGGGATTGTCGTTCCTCTGGTCGGGTTGGGTGATTTGGTTGGCGCTGGTCTTCCTGTTCGGCCGCCTGCAAGATATGCCCCTCGATGAGCTGACCGAGCTCACTCGTGGACAGCGCATCTTCGGCGTGGGCATGATCGCGGTATTCATCCTCGTCTTCACCCCGATTCCGCTGACCCTGGTGCCCTGATTGGCGGGAAGCGCGACCCGCGCACCAGATCGCGCAGCGGTCGGTAACCGATGATCTGCACTCCCGTCCTTCGCACATGGCTGCGCAGCTCGACACTCATGAAGGTGACGTAGTCGCCCACGCGACTCGGCCAGTCATCGGGGGTGATGGCGCGCAGCTCGGGCGTGTCTGCGGCCGGGTGCAGGATGAGATGCGTGATGCCTGCCGGCAGCCCATCGAACAGCGCCTTGGCCCGCACCAGGCGATCGTCCGGCGTGTCCAGCGGCATGCCGGCGATGGCATCGATCAGCGGCATGCCGTCCGCCTCGAGCTGCCGCACCAACGCGGCCGACTGCGCCGCGGTCTCGCGGTCCAGGCCGCGCGCGCGCCAACCCGCTTCGTCGTATCGCATGAGCATGAGCGGCAGGCGATTGGCGATCGCCGTCTCGACATAACCGGCGGCAAACTTGTGATGCGCGACGGCGCCCATGTGCGTATCGACATGACTGACGTCGATGCCGGCGGCCAGGGCGCGCGCCACCTGCGCCCGCAGCTCCGTCTGCACTGCCGCGGCCGAGGCCCGGAGCTGCGTGTCGGCCGGCCGGCGGAAGAAGCCGCCGTCGGCATCGAGCAGTCCCGAAGCCGGATCGCATGTCGAGATCGGTCCCCATCGGTATGCGGTGTATTCGCAATTCAGCGTCAAATGAACGCCGATGTCGGCCTCCGGATGGCTGGCGGCATAAGCTGCGACCGATGGGAACCACGGGCACGGCGTCATGACGGCGCCACACGACACCAGGCCGAAGCCGAGCAGATCGGCGAACGGCGCCAGCGTCGCGTGGCACATGCCGATATCGTCAGCATGCACGATGGCGACCCGATCATTGTCGGAGAAGCCGAGCCTGCGCAGCGCAGGATTCGGAACCATAGGAGCCTCCTGCTTCAGACGGAAATGTCTGCCTGCCTGGCTGCAAGCACGCGCAGCAGCCCGGCGACCTCCACAATCACGCCAGCGCCGACCTTGCCGGCGCTGATCTCGACCTGGTCGAAAAGGATGATCGTCTCATCGACGATCACCGGCCAGCCCCGATCGAGCAGCGCCAGCGGCGAGATGCCGCCCTTCTCCAGCCCGGTCAGGCGTTCAGCATCGCGTTGCGATGCCATCTGCATCTTCTTTTCCCCCGCAGCCGCCGCCAGCTTTCTGA
>CAYRFV010000261.1:0-6336 GCA_964423545.1 uncultured Anaerolineales bacterium
CGCCTGCATGATATTGTAGGAAAGCTCAGGGTAAAGGATGTGAGTGTCTGGCATGATGGGTTGGCGGGATCGCGAATGGTGCGAATAGGCGAATGGCACGAATGACTCTCTTTCTTGCCCTCTTCTGATTCTACTTCTTATTCGCGTCATTCGCTCATTCGCGCAATTCGCGATCTAACCTCCTCCTTTCGGCATCAATCCCAGGATGGCGCCCAGGTTGCCCACGCGGCGAATCACGCGGTCGGTGTTCAGCCGGACCTCGAAGTCAAAGCTCTGCGACTTGCGGATCGCCCGACGGCCATCGCGGATCGTAGCCGTGATGGTCAGTGTGCGGCGCATCGCCCCGGCGCGGCGCTCGTCCGCGGTCGCGTCATCGGGGTCGGGCCGGAAGCGGTAGACGACCTCGACCGCGGCCGGCGGGGGCGGTGCGTAGACCACCTGGGAGGGCAGCGGAAAGCGCTCGGGGTCGCGGGCGTAGCTGGCCTCGATGTCGGCGCGCAGTTCTTCGCCCCCAACTGCGGCCGCGGGATTGCGGCGCACCGTCACGGTGAAGGCCGCTTCCTCCCCCTCGATCACCTCGTCCGGTCCGACGATGGGCCCCAACGACAGCAGCCCGTCCTCGCGCGACTTCACGCGCAGGACGACCATCGGGATCATCAACTCCTGCAGCGAGATGCCGCCGTGGGTGTAGGCGTCAGGTCTGTAAGCCGCGCCCTGGCGCTTGAACGAGAAACCGGTAGCCGGGAAGACGATGGCGCGGACCTGCTTCGTCACCGGCGCCCCGCCCCCGACAGTGCGCGTCTCTTGGGCCGGCAACCGAAGCTGTTCCGGCGTGAACGCGATGATATTATCCCGCACCCTCGCGCGGCTGCGCGCCTGCTCGATGGGCACGCGCAGCCGGCAGTTGAGGTAGGAGCAATCTTCCGGCTCGTTCAGGTCGTCATCGTCGAACGGCAACGGCTGCCGCGCCACCGGTCCGAAGCCATGGTCCGCGGTGATGAAGACTTTGGCGCCGGGCGCCAGCCGGCGCAGGATTGCCATGACTTCGGTTTCCAGGACGCTCTTGATGTGTTGTTGGTAGATGAATGCCAGCGGCCGGGTCGGGACTTCACGTCCGTCAGGCAGCGTCCGCAACTGAACTTTGTGCAGTTCCTTGTCGCACAGCTCGAAGATGTAAACATCCAGGTTGCCGGCCCGATAGCGCACCGTTTCGCCCGTACCGAGTCCTTCAGGCGCCAGCACTTCCACCGTCGTCTCGCAGCCGAGCTCGCGGGCCAGGCCAGCTCGCAGCAGCGTGTCTTCGCCCGTCCGGCTATCGAACTGATCCGCTGGGGCGCCCGCGCAGATGGCCTTGCGCGTGATGTGCGTCTCCGATGGCAGCAATGACAGCCCCGGAATGTCGGCGATGAGTTCCATGCTGTCGGCCAGCATCGGACGGAGTAACTCGTCCCAGATGTCGTAGCGCATGCCGTCGAAGATCAGCAGGACTGCGTGCTCGGTGCTGGGATCCCAGTGCGGCTTCAGGCAGCGCCGCAGGAATTGGGCCGTGAGGCACGGAGCCGTCCCGGACGGAGCCATCCCTGATGGTTCCGAATCTGCCGCAACGCCCCCGCGCGCGTCGCCTTTGATCCACCCGGGGTACTGCCGCGCAATCAGGAGCTGGAAGCGCCGGTTGACCTCCTCCAGGCTCCGGCGCACCTCGCCGCCGATCTCCCCGATCCTGACTCTGAGGCGCGCCACGGCATTGGCGAAGACCGAGGGCAGCTCATCCTCTCGCCGGGGCAGCAGCACGCCGCTGTCGGCCAGGCGTTCCAGGGCCGAGAGGCTGACCTCCAGCCGGTTGAGCCGCTTGTCGTTCCAGGCGCCGCGGAAGAAGTCGAATGTCAGCCTGCCGTCCGGGCGCACCTTCAGTGCTTTCACCACACCTGCCAGCTCGGCCTGAAGGGTGCGCACTTCGGTCGCCAGTCGGTAGGCCTCGCACAACGCAGTCCAGCATGGAGAGGGCCGGCTCTCGATGAAGCCGCTGCTCCACGGGGCAGCAGCGGCGCCGTCTGCGGAGGCGGCGCTGTCTGTGGAGACGCCGCCACTTAGGGTGGCGCTGCCACTCGGAGTGGCGGCGCCAAAGATGGCGGGGCCAAAGATGGCGTTGTTGATGCGGAGATGTTCGGGGCGGACACCCGAGGAACCCGCAAGGGGCGCCCCAACGATGGGGGCCAGGACGTCGTCCAGCGCCAGGAGAAGCGCCAGGGAACGCAGGAGGACCGAGTATCGCTCCCGCTCGACGACACCGGCGAAGCCAGCCGGTTGCTCGAGGCGCAGATGGTCCACCAGCAAGAACTGGAGCGCCCGCGCGTCCAGGCCCGCCTCAACAGCAGCCAGGTCGCGGTCGGCCTGCGTCGGGTCGAGGGTGACCAGCTTCGGCGCCGCTTCAGCCAGTACGCCTGGGTCCATCGAGGCCATCGAGGCGAACGCCGGGTCGATGTTCGCCAGCAACAGCCGCCATTGTTCGGTGTGCTGCGCCAGGATCGCCGACAGGTAGAACGCCCGCGTTACGGCTTCCGGATCGTGATCGGTGAACCAGCGGAAAGGTGCAGGCGCTCGGCTTAGCTCCTCCTTGATCGGCCGGGTGACCTCCGGCGCCAGCGCTTCCAGCTCGGCAAGCGCATCATGCGCCAACAAGCCGATCCGCCAATAGTCCTCGCTGCTCGGTTTCTTGAAAGCTGCACCCGGGATGCCAAGCGCAGCGTAGGCTACGATTACCTTGAAATCATAGTCGGTGAAACGCCCCGAACCCGCCGTGCCCGGAAGGGCGGGGCATGCTATTCTCAGGTTGCGGTGGGCAGTCAGGACGCCGTCCAGATGGCGCACAATGAGCCGCGCATAGAGTGGATCGTTCGCCTCTGCGGGCCAATCGGGGTCCCCCGACGTCTCCCGCAGAAACTGTCTCAAGTCCAGCTCGATGCACGCCTGAGACGGGATGCGCGCCAGGAGATCGGGATAGAACGGCGCGGATGCCACCTGCATGCTCCGGGCCTGGCGGCGTTTCAGCGGCGTCTGATCCCAGCACAGCAGCTTATTGGCCTCTTCTTTGCGTGCCTGCTCATACTTCCAACGAAAGAGCAGGTTGGTCGCAAACGGGATCACCGTGAATTCGTGTGCTTTCCCCCAGGCGTTGAGGTCATTGGCCATCCCTTGCGTCAGGCCCAAGGGGTCGCGCACGATCACCGTCGGCTCGTCTTTGACCGCTTCTAGTTGTGCGAGGAACCAGCGTTTGAGCATGGCTCTACTCGATCTGCAACACCGGCAAGGTGTCCCCATCGGGGTCCGTCTCGATCTCTGCCAGTCGTTCTTCGAGGAAATGGCGGAATTCTTGCACGATGGCTGCGACCTGACCCCGCTCGATCGTGGTACTCGAGGGGTGGAAAGCTGTGAGTGGCACCCGCTTGACGACAATCCGGCGCAGATAGCGGTTGATTAGGCCGACGATGCCGGCTGGCGCGCCGGCGCCAGCCGTGGGATCAGCCAGACAGGCGCCGATCAGGTAGGCGCGCGTCTCGGCGGCTGTATCACAGGCCAGCAACGCCGCGATGGTCGGCTCGCTTGCCCCCTGCGCCATGCGCTCACGAATAGCCGGATTGTGGAAGACCTGCATCTTGCCCATCACTGCTGTATCCATCCGCCGTCCGGCCTCGTCAGCCGCTCCGCGCGCCGCATCCAGGTAGACCTGGCCATTCGCGAAGGTCAACCCGCATTCGTGGATCGGGCCTCGGTGAAGCTGATCCTGAATCGAAGCCCGCGAAGCGGAAGGGCAGGCGAAAATGCCACGCTGGAGATCAACCAATCCTGCGCGCAGTCCATCTGTCACTGCCGGCTGCAATGCACTGATGCCTTCAAGGATACCCAGTGCATGCAGTTCGTCTCCGTTTAGGACAGCGTCGATGCGCTTACACTGGTCCTCGAGGCGGTCGAGGACTGTATCATGCCATGCAGCATAAATGGCCGTGTACTCGCGGATCAGCCCCCAGATCGTCTCAGCGTCCCCCGGTTGGGCCACAGGCGGGCCGATCAGCTCGGTGCGCAGTTTGACGTCTGAGTCTATATACGCTTGCGGTCGCGCCAACTTATCAGCCACGCACGCTTGGGTTCGGCGCACAGCCTTCAGATCGGCGTGCTCCGGCAATGGATGATCCCGGTAAGCGCAGCCGGCCAGGAGTTCCGTCTCGTAGCCCACGAAGCGCGTCACGTCCCGATAGTTGCGCAGCCGGTTCGCCAGGTCGTCGGTTTCCGACTGCGATGCCTGCGCCTCGTCAAACGCTGCGTAGCCCAATGCCTGTTTCAGCCCGTGCAGCAGCAGCATGATATCGTCGCCGCCAGCGGAAGCGCCACCCGCAGCGGCGCTTCCGCCGATATCGGTAGCGAACAACCCGGCGATCTGCGCCAGCTCCCGCTCGTATGGGTTGGCCGCGCGCAGCGCTTCGAACAGGCTGCGCGCTTTGGCGATCGTGCGTTGGCTGGATTCTCGCTCGACGGCAAACAGATCGCGCAGCCGGGTGCGGTATGCCGAGATGGCTGCGCCGTCGCAATCGGCAGCGATGCTCTCCCCCAGGAGCTTTTCGGCATACGGCCGCAGCACCTCCCAGTTCTCGGGTCTGGCCATCTTCTGTACGTCGGTCAGCGCATCCAGCACCTTGACCGAAAAATCCACGGTCGCCAGGTTCGATGCCTCCAGCGCCGTGTAGGGCAGCCCGGATCGTGGCCCGAGCCCGACCCGCACTTTGCCGGCCTGGACCAGGCACAGGAGGAAAATCTGCACCATGCGGCGCGTGAGGCCGTAGTCCCGCGGGCCGCCGATGCCGGGGCCACCGAGGCCCATGAAGTTCTTGTAGAGCGTCTCGACCTTCATGGCCTGGCGCTCGTCGACCAGCCTGTCGTCGATGAAATTCCACAGTTCGGTCACGTAGGGGTTGGCCGTGGTGTCTAGTTCCCGCTCGGCGCCCCGTCGCATGATCTTCAGTCCGTAGCCGAAGTTTTGCGCCGCGCTGATGTTCTGATCGGGTCGCGCATTCGGCGGAATGCGTCCCGTTCTGACGATGCCGTTGATGACCTTGACCCCTTCCTCCTTGCGGAAGATGAAGGGGTGCGGAAATTCGATGTCCCGCGAAACGTAGGTTGCGTTCAAGACACGGGCCACCAACGGCTCGAGGATCGAGGCCAGTTCGCCTGCCACATGAAAGTCCATCTGCGTGTTGTTCAGCGCGTCGATCCGGCCGCGGGCGTAGCTGTTGTCCACGATCTTGGCGATCTTGCCCATGTCCGACTGGAGTGCGTTGGCCACCCAGGTGATGACGGCCACCGCGTCTTCGCTGTCCTTGCCCCGGCCCCCCCAGGTCTCCACCATTTTGCGATAGGCGGCGAGGTCGAGCAGCCGGTCGCGCTCCTCCTGTGTCAGCTCCGCAGGCGTCCACAACAGCACACGCGCATCACCGCACGTGGTCAGCAGCTTGTGGATCGCTTCGGCGGAAGCCGGCCGGCTGCTGACGTAGAGCGCGAAGTCCAGATCGGTCTGGTCGGTGTCGATCCTGCGCAGAGGTGCGCTGTCGGCAGCCATGCGCGCGAGATTGTGCATCGCGACCAGTCCGGCCACGAGCCGGCCCCGCCACGTGACCTCCACGATGTGGTCATCGGGGCGCCCTCCCAGGCGGAGCTGCACTGGCTGCGCTGCCGACGTCAACCCCGTTGACGCGGCTGCGATCTCGCGGAAAAGGGACTTCACGCCGCTGGACAGATCAAGTGTCATCTGACGTGTTTGCACCGGCCACTCGTCGAGCGCCAGCAGGAACTCCCACGCCTCGCGTTGTCTGGCCTCGTTGGACTCGGCCTCGTCGCGCGCTTTGCGGAATTCCTGTCGCGGGTCTACCCGCGTGAGGATGGGATCGAAGCGATAGCGTGGCCGGCCCTCTTCGTCCAGGCTCTCGGCGACCTGGCTCAGCTCCTTGCGCAGGTTAGCCGCCAGCGTCTCATAGTGCTGAACGTTCTCATCGGGGGTGGCCTGGGCGTCGCGCTCGATGAGGACGCCGTTGGCGATCTCTTCTGCGGTGATGCCGCGTTGCCGCGTGCGGGCCAGGTAAACCAGGAACAGGGTCTGGACGATGCGGATCGCCTTGTCGCGGTGGACCTTCAGGTACCCTTTCGTCATGCCTTCGATTTGGCCTCGGCAGGCCTCGTACGCCCGATAGTCGTCTTCACGCTTGGTCTTGATGGCGACGAGGCCGGCATGGACCCCGCTCGGCTCCTCCTCGTAGTTCACCGCCTCGTCGAACAGCTCCCACAGCCGGA
>CAYRFV010000261.1:6346-7992 GCA_964423545.1 uncultured Anaerolineales bacterium
AGTTCCGTGCCTTGCGCCTTGATCTGGTGCTTGAGCGTCTGGTGCATGAAGTGAATCGCGGAGCGCGTGGTCGTCAATTCGTAGGTGATCGCTCGCAAGACCTCCAACGCTGGCTTGTGGAACGGAAAGAAGCGTTTGAACTCCTCCTCGCCGATGCTGGACGGCCATGTAAACCCGCGCTTGTAGTGGAGATAGTAGGCGCCGATCGCGCCGGGGTTGACGATTTCGCGGACCCGCGCCAGGACGATCTCGTAGTAGTCCTTGTCGTTTTCCAGCAGTTTGACGAGCTTGAGACGGTCGTCGGCAATGATGTTCTTGACGCCCATCTTGCCCTCGATGGCCTGCTGCGCCGCACAGACCGTCCAGATCGGCAGGTTGTGCACCTTCGCCAGACGATTGGCCAGGACAACGAGGGTTTGCTCATCGTCGGTCCGTTGGTCCTCATCGCGGTTCTTCATGAAGAGGGAGACTTCGTCCAACACCAGCAATATGCCGTTGTACCCTTCGGCCAGGATCGTCTCCACCATCTGCTTGAGCACCGCCTCTGGCTCGGCTGCGATCTGCGGCTGGACCTTGAGGTACTCGGTGTAGAACCGCCACAGCTTATTGCCGCAGCTGCGCTTGTACTCGGGCGACTTGTTCTGCTGGATGTCCCGGAGGAAGCCGTCGACATCCTCGAACTCGTCCTCGGCGAAGAAGCGTGGATCACGCAGGAACTTCCGCAGTTCGCCCCGGTAGCGCTCCAGGTCCTCCTGGATGAAACGATCGGCCAGCAGTTCTGCCGGGTAGAGCGATATATTGCGACCCGTCTCGATCTCGAGCTGCTCTTTGGCGGCGTCCAGGATATACTCCGTGAGCCGGCGACCCTTGTCCGCCAGGCCCACGGCGCCGCTGCCCGTGCCTACCAGGGTTCGCACGATGACAAATATCCCGCGCTTGCCCTTGCCGGCCTTCGCCTCCAGACCCTCTTCCCAGAAACGGAAAAGGGAGTCGCGCTTGCCGCGACCGGCCTTCTGCTCCTTCTCTTGCACCAGCCGCCATGCCTCGCGCGCACCGAGCGCCAGCGCGGAAAGGAAGCACAGGAGATGCGACTTGCCGGAGCCGAACTCGGCCTGAATCCAATAGCCCTGCCCAATCGGATTGTCCCGCTGTTCGGGTTTGTAGGGAGCCGCCATGCCGCGCAGGATGTCGTTGAGGAAGGGGCGCACCGGATCGATCTGAAACTCCTCGATGGTCTGGAGCTCTGGTCGCCGCGCCTTGCGCGCAGCTCCGGCATGGGAATCGGCCCAGACGTGTTTCTCCAACGAGTACACGGAGATGATCCTGTCCGGAACGTGACAGATCTCGTCCAGCCCCTTGCGGGCCGTGAAAAGGTCATCGGCTTTGGGCATGATTCAGTCCTTGAGTTCCCATAGATGATTGTCGGCGATCAGGTTGGAGGGCAATGCGTAGCCGGTTTCCCCTGTCTCCGCAAACATGACGACTCTGCTGCCCTCGCGTCGGCCGGGCAGCAAGAGCAGCACCTGGTCGTCGTCGGCTGCCAGGCTGCGCAGCAGACGCAACTCCAGGCCATAGGCGAAAACCAGCTCCAAGTCCGTCAGGATCACGATCCCCTTGCCCTTGAGGACCGAACGGAGGACCAACTC
>CAYRFV010000262.1:0-7985 GCA_964423545.1 uncultured Anaerolineales bacterium
TGGGGGGGCTTCGGTTTCCTGTTCCGGCCCGAAGGGCCGGTCGCCGCGAAAAAAAGTGGGCGTCGCGGCTCTGCGGCGGCGCCGCACGCTGCCGAGCCGCGACCGATCGATCGGCGGTGGGGGATGGGAAGAATCGACGGCCTGATCCGAGGGCTCCGGAAGCCGATCCCGCGATGCGCCGCCGGTTTTTTCCTGGCAGCCGTTCTGGCCTGGCTCCAGGCGTCAGAGGCAAATTGACGCGCCATGGAACGTATGGTATAGTCGCACCGCAGCGGGTTGGGGGATGTCACCGGCCCGGTGACGGCTGCCCCGGTGACCGCCGGCTGCCCCGGCGACTGCCGGCCTGCGGCTTGCGCCCGGCAGTCAGGCTCTCGCCGCCGATCTTCCGCTTCCAACAATTCGCACGGACCTCCCTCGGAGTCTCGGTTGCGGCACGCCGTCGTGCTTCGGACTGTGGTTCGGAGTCGGGCCGGCGTGCGCTGCGTCGCGACCGGCGGCGCACGGTGAGGCCGGCGCGCGCCCGCGGGCGCGCTTGCAGCTTGTGCGGCCTTGCGGCGCCGGGCCCCGGCCCGCGGCGCTCCCCGACAACCCATGAACCTTGCCGCGGGCGCCGGCGGCGGCTCCCGCTGGCGCTGCCGTCTACACACATCAGCAAAGGGGGTGTCTCATGGTCAATCGGAGCAAGCGGGGCAGCGGAGCGGTCCTGCTCGTGGCCTGCGTGGCCGCGCTGCTGGCGGCGTGCGCGCCGGCCGGCGCGCCCGGGGGGGCGGCGCCGGCGGCGCCCGCGACGGCGGCGCCTGCCGCCGCCAAACAGGGCGAGCCCTACACCATCGGCGTGCTGGTCGCCAGCACGGGCGGCGCGGCCGCGCTGGGCGAGCCGGAGCGGGATGCGGCGCGGCTGGTGCAGAGCCAGCTCGATGCGCAGGGCGGCATCCTGGGCGCCGACGGGCTGCGCCACCCGGTCAAGGTCGTCATCTACGACACCCAGGGCAGCGGCGATGTGGCGATCACCCTCGCCAAGAAGCTCATCAACGACGACAAGGCCGTGGCGATCGTCGGCGGCACCACCAGCCCGGAGAGCCTGGCGCTGGTGCCGATCGTGCAGGAGGCGAAGATTCCCTTCATCTCCGCCGCCTCCAGCAGCCAGATCGTCGAGCCGGTGGCCGACCGCTTTTGGGTCTTCAAGACCGCGCAGAACAACCGGCACACCGCGCCGCAGCAGGTCGAGTACGCCAAGGCCAAGGGACTGACCAGGATCGCCAACCTCTACGTGAACAACTCCTACGGCGAGGACGGCCGCAACGCCATCCGGGACGCGGCCAAGGCGGCCGGGGTGGAGATCGTCCTGGAGGAGACGTTCGAGGCTGCGGACACCAACATGATGGCGCAGCTCACCAAGGTAAAGGCCAGCCCCGCGCAGGCGGTGCTGGTGACCGCGATCCCGCCCGCCGCATCGATCCTCACCAAGCAGTACCGCGAGATGGGCCTCAAGCTGCCGCTGATCCACAACCACGGCATCGGCATGAAGTCGTTCATCACGCAGGCCGGCCCGGAGAACGCCGAAGGGGTCCTCTTCCCGATGGGCAAGCTGGTCGCGGCCTCGTCGCTGGCCGACAGCGACCCGCAGAAGCCCGTGCTGACGAAGTTCATCAAGGACTACGAGGCGTTCACCAAGAACCCGACCAGCACCTTCGCGGGCCACGCCTGGGACGGGCTCCAGTTGGCGCTGAAGGCGCTGGAGTCGCTGCCCGCCGGGCTGAAGTTGGAAGAGCAGCGGGCCAGGGTCCGGGATTCCATCGAGACGATCAAGGCGTTCCCCGGCACCGGCGGCATGTTCAACCTGTCGCCCCAGGATCACGTGGGGCTGAGCAGCCAGGATGTGGTGCTGGTGAAGATCGCAGACGGCAACTGGGTCCATCTGCCGCGCGAGAAATGGTAGAGCCCATCGAACAGGTCGCGCCGTGCCCAACTACGAGCTGAGCAATTACCTCCAGTTCGTGCTGTCCGGCATCAGCACCGGCAGCATCTATGTCCTGGTCGCGCTGGGGATCGTCACCATCTACAGCGTCACGGGGATCGTCAACCTGGCGCAGGGCGAGTACTGCATGCTCGGCGCCATGCTGGCGGTCACGTATCTGCGCTGGGGCCTGCCGATGATCCTGGCGATCGCCGCCTCGGTCGCCAGCGTGGCCGCGATCGGGATCGCGATCGAGCGGCTGACCGTCCACCCGGCGCGGTCGGCCTCCAGCATCACGCTGATCATGATCACGGTCGGCGTCTCGATCATCGTGCGGGGCATGGCGCTGCTGGCGTGGGGCGCGTCTCCTTACTCGCTGCCCGCATTCACCAAAGGCCCCCCGCTCGATATCCTGGGCGCGGCGGTCAGCCTGCAGCGCGTGTGGATCGTGGTGGCGGCCTTGCTTTCGCTGTCGCTCCTCTACTTTCTGCTGGAGCGCACGCTGCTGGGCAAGGCGGTGCGCGCCTGCGCCATCAATCGACAGGCCGCGGGGCTGATGGGGATCAGCGCCAGCCAGATGTCGCTGCTCGTCTTCGGCCTGAGCGCGGGGCTGGGCGCGGTCGGCGGGATCGTCATCGCGCCGCTCATGCTGGCCAGCTATGACATGGGGCTGATGCTGGGGCTGAAGGGCTTCGTGGCCGCGGTGATCGGCGGGCTGACCAGCCTGCCGGGCGCGGTGATCGGGGGGCTGCTGTTGGGCGTGATCGAGTCGCTCGGCGCCGGCCTGATCTCGTCCGGCTTCAAGGACGCGATCGCGTTCCTGGTGCTGCTGATCGTCATCTTCGCCCGCTCGGGACAGCTCGTCCGCCGGCGGCAGGGATCGCCCAGCCGGGCGGCCGCAGGCGCCGGGGCCGGCGCGGGGGCGGATGCATGATCGACCGCTCGCCGTGGCGCCGCCATCGCAATGCACTCGCGCTGTTGGCTTTCGCCCTGGTCGTGGCCGCCGTCCCGCTGGTGCTGCAAAGCCCCTATCTGCTCAGCACCGCCATCTTCATCGGCATCTTCGCCATCGTGACGCTCGGGCTCTGCCTGCTGATGGGCTACGCGGGCCAGGTGTCGTTGGGGCATGCGGCGTTCTGGGGGATCGGCGCGTACACCTCCGCCATCCTCACGGTCAAGCTGGGACTCTCGCCCTGGCTGGCCATGCTGGCCGGCGTCGGGGTCACCGGCGGGCTGGCCGCGCTGATCGCCTTCCCCATCTTCCGGCTGCGCGAGCACTATCTCGCGATGGCGACCCTGGGGCTGGGGATCATCGCCTACCTGGCCTTCGGCGAGTTCAGGGAGCTGACCGGCGGCCCGTCGGGGCTGCCCGGCGTGCCGCGGCTCGCGGTGGGCGGCTTTGTCTTCGACGGCGACGTGGAGTACTACTACCTGGTGTGGGGCGTGCTGCTGCTGCTCATCGGCCTGTCGCTCAACATCGTCAACTCGCGCGTGGGCCGCGCGCTGCGCGGCCTGCACGTCAGCGAGGCGGCCGCCGAGAGCGTCGGCGTGGACGCCAGCCGCTACAAGCTCCAGGTGCTGGTGCTCAGCGCCGCGTACGCCAGCCTGGCCGGCAGCCTCTACGTGCACTACATGCAGTTCGTCAGCCCGCAGTCGTTCGACTTCGGCGCCTCGGTCCGCCTGGTGGTGAT
The DNA here is from genome assembly GCA_964423545.1 of uncultured Anaerolineales bacterium. Classification (GTDB taxonomy): domain Bacteria; phylum Chloroflexota; class Anaerolineae; order CG2-30-64-16; family CG2-30-64-16; genus JALOOE01. The sequence continues at coordinate 3,649 of CAYRFV010000262.1, forward strand.
GGCCGCCATCGGCGGGCTCGCCAGCGTGTGGGGCGCGCCCTTCGGCGCGGCGGCCGTCGTGCTGGTGACGGTGATCCTGCGCGAGGCGCTGCCGCGCCTCATCCCGAACGCGTCGGGCGAGCACATCATCATCGTCTACGGGCTGGTGCTGGTGCTGATCATGATCTTCATGCCGCAGGGGCTGACCCGCGGCCTGGTGGGGACGGTGCGCAGGCATGCTCGCCATTGACGGTGTGACGCAGGTCTTCGGCGGCGTGGTCGCGCTCGACGCGGTCAGCTTCCAGGTCGCGGAGCACAGCATCACCGCGCTGGTCGGACCGAACGGCGCCGGCAAGACCACGCTGTTCAACATCGTGGCCGGCGCACAGACGCCCACCGCCGGCACAGTGCGGCTGGCCGGCCGCGTGCTGAACGGGATGCCGGCCCATGGCCGCGTGCGCCTGGGGATCGGCCGCACCTTCCAGAACGCCCTGCTCTTCGACAACATGACGGTGCTCGAAAACGTGATGGTCGGCCGGCATCCCCGCAGCGCCACGGGGATGGTCGCGGCCGCGCTGCGCCTGCCCTCCATGCGCCGCGAGGAGGAGCACATCTTCCTGGAGGCGATGCGCTGCCTGAACCTGGTGGGGCTCGGGATGCGCGGCGGCGAGATGGCCGGCAGCCTCCCCTTCGGCCAGCAGCGCCTGGCCGCCATCGCCCGGGCCCTGGCCACCGAGCCGCGGCTGCTGCTGATGGATGAGCCGGCCGCCGGGCTCAACACGCTGGAGCGGATGGGGCTGGCCGACCTGATCCGCCGCATCCAGGAGATGGGGATCACCGTGCTGCTGGTCGAACACGATATGTCGCTGGTGATGCAGCTGGCGGAATGGGTGGTGGTGCTGGATCACGGCCGGAAGCTCACCGAGGGCACGGGGGAACAGGTGCGCCGGAACCGCCAGGTGATCGCGGCCTACCTGGGTGCGGAGGCGGCCTGATGCTGCGCGTCGAGGCGCTCAGCGTGCACCGGGGCAGCGTCCAGGCGCTGCGCGAGGTGAGCCTGGCCGTGGGCGAGGGGGAGATCGTCTCGCTGGTGGGATCGAACGGCGCGGGCAAATCGACGCTGCTCTATACCATCGCGGGCGTCCTCACGCCGTCCGCGGGCCGCATCGTGTGCCAGGAGCGCGACCTGGCCGGCCTGGGCGCGGAGCGCACCGCGCGGCTGGGGATCAGCCTGGCGCCGGAAGGCCGCCAGGTGTTCGGGTCTCTCTCCGTGCTCGATAACCTGGTATTGGGCGCCTATGTGCGCTACGCCGGACGGTGGCGCGAGCTGCTGCGCGGGGTCGGAGGCATCCTCAAGCAGGAAGAGACCCGTCGCCGCCTGGAAGAGGTGTTCGCGCTCTTTCCCATCCTGGAGGAGCGCCGGCAGCAGCTGGCGGGCAGCTTGAGCGGCGGCGAGCAGCAGATGCTGGCCATCGGCCGCGCCCTGATGTCCTCCCCGCGGCTGCTGCTGGTGGACGAGCTCTCGATGGGGCTGGCGCCGGCCCTGGTGGCCCAGTTGTTCGGCCTGCTGGGCCAGCTGCGCGAGATGGGGCTCACGATCCTGCTGGTGGAGCAGGATGCGCGCGCGGCGCTCAAGCTGGCGGACCGGGGCTACATCCTGGAGACAGGACGCATCGTGGCCGAGGGGCCGGCGGCCGAGCTGCTGCGCTCCGATCGGATTCAACGCGCCTACCTGGGAGGGATCGGATGATCTGGGATCGCAAACACGAAACGATGGCCAGGGGCGACCTGGAGACGCTCCAGTTGGAGCGGCTGAGGACGCAGGCGGCCCATGTCTACGACAAGGTGCCGTTCTACCGGCAGCGGTTCATGGAACAGGGCATCACGCCGCAGGGCATCCGCTCCCTGGCCGACCTGGCGAAGCTGCCGTTCACCTACAAGCGGGACTTCCGCGACAACTACCCCCTGGGCCTCGCCGCAGTGCCGAAGGAGCGCATCGTGCGCATCCATGCCTCCAGCGGCACAACGGGCAAGCCGACCGTGGTCGCCTACACCGCCGGCGACATCGATCTCTGGTCCGAGGTCATGGCCCGCACGATCACGGCCGGCGGCGTGACCCGGTCCGACGTGGTGCACAATGCCTACGGCTACGGCCTGTTCACCGGCGGCCTGGGCTTCCACTATGGGGCCGAGCGCGTCGGAGCCACCGTGATCCCGGTGTCGGGCGGCGTCACCAAGCGCCAGATCATGCTGATCCAGGACCTGGGGAGCACCGTGCTCTGCTGCACGCCGTCCTATGCGCTCTACCTGGCGGAAGCCGCGCAGGAGATGGGGGTCGACCTGCGCGAGACCGCGCTGCGCGTCGGCATCTTCGGGGCCGAGCCGTGGTCGGAGCGGATGCGCCAGGAGATCGAGGCCAAGCTCGGGATCAAGGCGCTCGATATCTACGGGCTGAGCGAGGTCATCGGGCCGGGCGTCTCCATCGAGTGCGAGCACCAGTGCGGCCTGCACATCTTCGAGGACCATTTCCTGCCGGAGATCGTCGATCCCGCCACCGGCATGCCGCTGCCGTGGGGCCAGCGCGGGGAGCTGGTCCTGACGACGCTGACCAAGGAGGCGCTGCCGGTCATCCGCTACCGCACGGGCGACATCACCGCGCTCAACGCCGAGACGTGCGCCTGCGGCCGCACGATGGTGCGCATGGCGAAGCCCAGCGGCCGCACCGACGACATGCTGATCGTCCGCGGCGTCAACGTCTTCCCCTCCCAGATCGAGACGGTGCTGCTCCAGGTGGAAGGGGTGCAGCCGCACTACCAGATCATCGTGGATCGCCAGCACACGTTGGACGATCTCGAGGTGTGGGTCGAAGTGTCGGACGAGGTTTTTGCGGACGAGATTCGGGGGCTGGAAGCCCTGGAGGGCCGGATTCGAGACGAGCTGCGCAGCGCGCTCGGCATTGCGGCCCGGGTGCGACTGGTCGAGCCGCGCTCGATCCAGCGCAGCGAGGGCAAGGCCAGGCGCGTCGTCGACCGCAGAGAAGTCTACAATTCATAGAGGCAGGTTATCATGAGGGTCACCCAAATCTCCGTCTTTCTCGAAAACCGGCCCGGCCGGCTGGCCCACCTGCTGCAGGTGCTCGCCGAGGCGAAGATCAATCTGCGGGCGCTGTCGCTGGCCGACACCGCCGATTTCGGCATCGCACGCATCATCGTCGCCGATACGGCCGCCGCGATGGCTGCGATCCGCCATGCCGGGCTGACGGCCGCCACCACCGATGTGCTGCGGGTGGAAGTGCCCGACGAGCCGGGCGCGCTGGAAAACACGATCGTGATCCCGCTGGCGCAGGCGGGCGTGAACATCGAATACCTCTATGCCCACAGCGAGCGGCCGCTGGACAAGGCCGAGGTGGTGCTGAAGGTCGACAAGCTGGAGAAGGCCGAGCAGGTCCTGAGGGGCCGCGCGAACGGGGATTGAAGCGATGTACTTCGAGCGCATCTTGCACGTCGATCTCTCCCAGGGCAAAAGCTGGGTCGAGGCGATGGACGCCCGGCAGATCGCGCCGGTCCTGGGCGGCGTCGGGTTGGGCGCACGGCTGCTGGTCGACCGGCTGCCGGCCGGCGCCGACCCGTTGGGGCCCGAGAACGTGCTGGTCTTTGCGCCCGGCCCCTTCGCCGGCACCCTGGTGGCCACCGGCAGCAAGCACGCCGTGGTCGCCAAGTCGCCCCTCACCGGGATGATCGGCGACGCCCTCTCCGGCAGCTTCTGGTCGCACACGCTGCGCCGCGCGGGCTACGATGCGCTGGTGATCACCGGCCGCGCCGCGTCGCCGGTCTTCCTCGCCATCCACGACGATCAGGTGCGCATCCGCAAAGCGGAGCGCCTGGCCGGCCTGGACACCTTTGCGACCGAAGACGCGGTGCGCCGCGAGCTCGGCTCCGACGATTACAGCGTGTCCGCCATCGGCCCTGCGGGCGAGCGCCTGGTGCGCTTTGCGCTCATCGCCAACGACCGCGGGCGCATGGCGGGCCGCACCGGCCTGGGCGCGGTGATGGGCTCCAAGAACCTGAAGGCGATCGCCGTGCGCGGCAGCCGGACGATCCGCATCGCGGACATGGCCGCGCTCGAACCGCTCGCCATGGATCTCGCGCGGCGCTGCCAGGGGCCGATGACGGAGAAATACCGCGGGCTGGGCACGGTCAGCAACGTGCTCGTGTTCGACTACCTGGGCACGCTGCCGACCCGCAACTTTCGGCAGGTCACCTTCGAAGGGGCCGAGAGGGTCAGCGGCGAGGCGCTCAACCGCCGTTATGTCGAGCGAGTGGTCGCCTGCTCCGGCTGTCCGGTGGCCTGCGAGCACC
>CAYRFV010000263.1:0-7909 GCA_964423545.1 uncultured Anaerolineales bacterium
CCAGGTCGCGGCAACCCTTGCGAAGTCACCCTGCGGCGACTGGATGCAGCCGACGAAGGTCGGCTTTGCGCTGGTCGCAGCGGTTTCTAACCGCCCGACCGTGTGGCTTGGCATTACTTGACCGACGTTCTAGCGCTCCGAGGCCAACGCCTCTCGCGACGGCGGCCACTCGTTCTCGCGTCGCGTTCCGGCAATTCTCAGCCGAAGTAGGCACGCGCCAGCTCCGCCAGGTCAGCGAAGACCCAGTCCGGTGGGGGCGACATGGCGGCGAAATCCTCAGCCGTCCCGGCGCCCGACAGCACGCCGATCGTGCGTATGCCGGCGCGCTGGCCGCCGAGGATGTCGGTCTCACCGCGATCGCCGATGACGGCCGTGGCCTGCGCCTCCGTGCCGAGCGCACGCAGGGCATGCCAGAAGACATTGGGCGAGGGCTTGCCGAACACCACGGGCTGGACGTCGGTTGCGATCACCAGGAACCCCACGATGGCGCCCGCGCCAGGCGTCAGACCTGCCTCGGTGGGGAGGGTGCTGTCGGTGTTGGTGGCGAAGAAGGGCGCGCCCCGGCGGATGGCCAGCGCCGCCTCCCGCAGCCGCGCGTAGGTTGCCTGCCGGTCGATGCCCACGACGACCACATCGGCGTCGCAATAGTTCTCGACCAGGGTGAAGCCGCTGCGAAGGAGCGCGACGCGGATGCCCTCCTCGCCAATGAGGAGGACCCGGCGTCCCTGGACGGCCTGGCTGACCTCCGCCGCAGCGACCTCGGCCGAGGTCAGCACCTCGCCGGCCGTCGCAGGGATGCCCATCCCGGCCAGGCGCGCCGCGACTTTGTCGGGCGGCGTCGAAGAATTGTTGGTGAGGTAGATGAACGGGATCCCTGCTCGGCGGAGATCGGCGATGAATTCCGGCGCGCCGGGCACAACCTCCCGGCCGCGGTAGATGACGCCATCCAGGTCCAGGATGAAACCGCGCAAAGCACGCAGTTGTTGCACGTTAGCCATTCTGCTCCTCGGCCAGATCGTTCTCCACATCCACCACGGCGGTGGCCACCGCCCAGCTCACCACGCCCCAACTGCCGCCGGAGATCAGCAGCGCCAGGAAGATCGATGCCGGATTGAGCGGCACCGCGCCGCGCGCGATGCCCACAACGGCAAGCGCCATGCCCAAGGCGGCGAAGATCAGTCCCACGCGCAGCGGCAGGCTGAGGCGACGCAGGCTGAGACGACGCAGGCTGAGGCGATGCCACGAAGAACCACGGCTCTCTGTCATCGTTCATTTCTCCAGAATCTGCGCCAGAGTCACGAGACTCATGTCAAGCGGCTTTCCCTTGCCCACCACGTCGGACAGCGGCGTCGCCGCGACTTCGTTCTTGTACAGGCCGACCAGCACGCCGGTTTCGCCACGGGCTAGCTGTGCGACGGCTGCCGCGCCCAGACGCGTGGCCAGAAGGCGGTCGGCCGCCGTCGGAGCGCCGCCCCGCTGCACATGGCCGAGGATCGTGGTGCGCAGGTCAAAACCGAGGCGCTCCCGGTTTTCCACGAAGTAGCTCGCCAGCTTCTCGGCATTGTACTTCGCCCCTTCGGCCACAACAACGAGCGCGTGAGGCTTCCCGCGCTCGTACGCAGTCCTCAGCTTCTCCGCGATCTCTTCAGGCTCCGTTTCGACTTCGGGGATGGCGACTGCTTCGGCGCCGCCCGCAATGGCCGACATGAGCGCCAGGTAGCCGCAATTGCGGCCCATCACCTCGACGAGGAACGCCCGGTGGTGAGACGAAGCCGTGGTCTTGAGCCGGTCGATCGCTTCGAGGGCGATATTCAGGGCCGTGTCGACGCCGATGGTGATCTCAGAGCCGCACAGATCGTTGTCGATGGTTGATGCGACCCCAACGACCGGATACCCCATCTCCGAGAGGGCGTGCGCGCCGGACTGAGAACCGTTGCCGCCAATCACCACCAGCGCATCGATGCCACGCCGGTCCAGGATCGCGATCGCCTGCCGCCGGCCTTCCACCGAGCGAAACTCGGCACAGCGCGCGCTGCCCAGCATGGTCCCGCCCTGGCCGATGATGCCGCCGACGTCACGGCGCCCCAGCGGTTTCATGTCGTCCGTCATCAGCCCCACGTAGCCGTGAATCACGCCGAACATCTGCCAGCCCAGCTCAACCCCGGTGCGAACGACCGAGCGGATCGCGGCATTCATGCCGGGTGCGTCACCGCCGCTGGTCAGCACGGCGACGCGCCGGATCGGCGGCCGACCTCGGGCCGGACCCGGCTGTGCCCACCCCTGTTTAGGCTCGCTCACGGCAGCGAGGAGATCCACACCCATCGAGATCCTCTCCTTTTTTCGCCCGACCCAGTGGCCGGCCGGGCCAGTGGCCGGCCGGCGCCACTGGCCCGGCCGGCGCTACTGGGCCGCGGGGCGAATGTCCCTGACATTCAGTTGCAAGCGCCGCTCGCCATTGAACTCGTTGGCCTCTACCGTGTAGGCCAGATCGAACCGCCGCGGCAACTGCCCGGCCCATCCTCCCATCCGGAAGGCGATTGCGTCGAGCACGCGGCGGGCGTTCGGGCCGATGCCGTTCGGATCGCGCACGGCCAACTTCAGGTGCTGCCCATCGTGACCGACCGTCCGAGGGGGCCAGGCAGCCTCCAACCCGGTCGTGGCGAACAGCGGCTGGGGATTGGCGTAACCGCACGGCTCGAGCTGCGCCAGCAGTCCGTGCAGCGCCCAGTCGATGTCGTCCAGTTCGATGACGGCATCGACGGAGAGCGACGGCGCCAGCTCGCGACCTGCCAGCTTGCGTCCCGCGATCGCATCGAGGCGGGCCTGCAGCAGCGGCACTTTCTCGTTGGCCACGGTGAAGCCGGCGGCCGCCGCATGGCCACCATAGCGGCGTAGAAGGTCCCGGCACTCGTCCAGCGCCTCGGTGATGTTGAACTCGGCGATGCTCCGCGCCGAGCCATGCGCTTCCTCTGGGCCGGCATGGGCGACGAGCGCCGGGCGATAGTACTCTTCGGTGAGCCGGCCGGCCACCAACCCGACCACACCGGGATTGAAGCTTGCATGGGAGACGAGGAACAGATAACCGGAGCCTGGGCTGGCTTCGATCTGCGCCTTCGCCTGCGCCACCATCTCCTGGGTCAGACGCTGTCGCTCGAGGTTGAGCCGGCCGAGCTCTTCGGCGAAGGGCCTGGCCGTGAGCGGATCCGGCGCCGTCAGCAGCTTGTAGCTGGTCTCTGCCGTTGCGAGCCGGCCGGCGGCATTGAGCCGGGGCCCGAGAACGAACCCGATCGTTGCGGAATCGACCTTGGCTGGCGTCAGTCGGGCCTCGTCCATCATGGCTTGGATGCCCGGCCGGCGGGGTTGGCGCAGCTCCGCCAGGCCCCGCTGCACCAGGAAGCGGTTCTCCCCCAGGAGCGGCGCCAGATCAGCCACGGTTCCGAGCGCGACCAGGTCGAGCAGATCGCGCTCCTCCAGCATCACGGGGATCGCACCTACAGGCTCGTCGCGCTCCGCAAGCAGCAGCGCCTGGGCGACCTTGAAGGCGATGCCGACCCCCGCCAGGTCTTTGTACGGGTAGGGGTCGCCCTGCCGTTTGGGATTTATGACGGCCAAGGCCGGCGGCAGGTGCTCGATATCGGCGCCATCGCGGAAAATGGAATGATGATCGGTGACGATCATGTCGAGGCCGATGGCGTTACCGTAGGCCACCTCGTCCGGGGAGCGGATGCCGCAGTCCACGGTGATGACGAGGCGTGCGCCCCAACCGCTGATCCGATCGAGGGCGTCGCAGTTCAGCCCGTAGCCCTCATCAACGCGGTGGGGGATGTAGGGGAGGACCTGCGCCCCGAAGCCTTGCAGGGTTTCCACCAGCAGCGCAGTGGCGGTCACACCGTCCGCGTCGAAATCGCCGTAGACGATCACCAACTCGGAGTGGCGGATCGCCTGCCGGATGCGATCGACCGCGCGCCCCATGCCAAGCAGCCGAAACGGGTCGTGGAAGAGCGGACGTCCGGTCAGAAAAGCGTCAACCTCGGCAGGATCCGTGACACCCCGGTTGAAAAGAATCTGGGCGATCAAGTTGTGAACGTGAGAAAGTCGCTCCCGTTGGCGGGGCGGCACAGGCGGCGCGATATCCCAGTGTTTGGCGGTCGGCAGCATGCATCCTCGGACGGAATCGGTTCGGTGAATCGCGAACGATTATAGCAAGCCTGCGCCAAATCGCGAAACGCGGCCGTGCGCGCCACCGGGCGCTGGCGCGCTTGACAGTGCTCTGCGGCGACCTATAATCCCACGACAGCAGCGGTTGCCGGTCGCCGGCAAGCCAGGGGAGGCGAGATGACACGCGTTGTGTTCATGGGGACGCCCGAATTTGCCGTTCCATCGCTGGAGGCCCTGATTCGCGCGCATTTTGACGTGGTCGGGGTGCTCACGCGCCAGGATCAGCCCTCCGGTCGGGGCCAGCAGATCGGGCCATCCCCGGTGAAGCGGGTGGGCGTCGCGCACCGGCTTCCGATTCTGCAGCCGCGCAGCCTGCGCACCGCGGAAGCGCAGGGCGCACTGGCCGCTCTTGCGCCCGATCTGATCGTGGTGGCAGCCTATGGGCTGATTCTCCCGCAGGCCGTGCTTGATCTGCCGCGGTTCGGCTGCGTCAATGTCCACGGCTCACGTCTGCCGCGCCATCGCGGCGCGGCGCCCATTGCCGCTGCGATTCTGGCAGGCGATGCGGAGACGGGCGTGACGATCATGCTGATGGACGCCGGCGTGGACACCGGACCGGTTCTGAGCGCGGCAGCGATGGCCATTGCCCCCGACGATACGACAGGCTCCCTCACTGCGAAGCTGGCGCGCCTTGGGGGTGAGCTTCTGGTCGCGACCCTGGCGAGCTATCTGGCCGGGGAGATCGCACCCCGGCCGCAGGCATCAGAGAATGCATCTTATGCACCGCGTATCGAGAAGGATGCCGGACTGATCGACTGGCGTGAGCCGGCCGCGCTGATCGAGCGGAGAGTGCGCGCCTATCAGCCGTGGCCCTCGGCGTACACTTTGTGGAACGGCCAGCGGGTGAAGCTTCTGCGAACGCACGTCGGCGCAAGCGGGCGAGAAGGGGGAGAGCCGGGCAGAGTGGTCGCCGGCGAACGAGGCCAGGTGGGCGTGATCGCCGGTGAGGGCCTGCTGTGGCTCGATGAGTTGCAGGCGGCCGGCAAGCGGCCCATGGCCGCCTCCGCGTACTTGGCCGGAGCAAGAGGCTTTGTTGGGAGCAAGCTGGGCGCTTAGGCGCCAGGGAGCCACATCCCCCTGGCGCAAGGCCCGCGCTGCTACATCGGCATCATGTCGCCGTCGACTGCCATCATCCGCACCGGCGTTCGGGATTCCCCCTCGGCGACGGTCGACGTGTAAACCGGCGTGCCGAACTTGGGTTCAGCGAAGGGCAGATGGCTTCTTCCGCGCGCCAGGATATGCAGGTGGTTGGCAGCCTCCCCTTCCCACGGCTGCCCGTGGTTCCACGGGACCCATGAACGGGCATTGCAGTAGTGCGAGACGAATGCGCGGCGGAACCGATCGGAGGTGCGGTTGCGATAAGACCGGTGCAGCAGATGACTGTGGAAGAAGATCACGTCGCCCGGGTCGCAGACCACGGGGATCGGTTCCGGGTGCTTCCTGACGACGCGGGACAGCGTGTTGATCGAATCATCCAGGACGCTGACGTTCTCCACATCCTCCAGATCCTCGAAAGATTCGTCGGTGTGCAGGGGCGTGCGGCGGTCGGCCGTCGGATAGATCGGTTCGGCGTGCGACCCGGGAATCACCCACAGGCAGCCGTTCTCCTCGTCTGCACGATCCAGCGCCATCCATGCGCCGATGAGCGTATCGGGCAGCGAGGGGATGTAATAGGCGTCCTGGTGCCAGCCCTGCCCGCCCATCCCCGGTGGGTTAAGAAAGAGCATGGTCTGTAGGGCAAGCACGTCCGGCCCGATCAGCGCCTCCAGGACGTCGATCACGGGTGGGTGGAGGAAATACTTCTCGGCCACGGCGTGGTGGCGGTGAATCATGTGAATGCGCGAAAAACGTGCGTAGCGTTCCGAGTCGGTCGCCTCGAAGTGCAACGGCCGAGCGCCAGGCGCGTCGATGCGGCCATGCAGGAGGTCCTCGGCGTAGCGCTTGAGCTCGTCGACGGCGTCCAGGCCTGCGAGTCCACGCACGACCGTGAACCCATCGCGGTGATAGTCGAAATACTGTGACACTTTGACGCGATATCGACCGGGATGGCTGTCATTCTGAGGATGATTCATGGTTGCGTGATGCCTCCCTGTGACGGAGCAGTGTTGTTGAAAGTATCTCTCTCGCAATGCGGCGGTTCAGTAGCATTCCTTACATAAACACCGTCCCACGGTGCACCTGCATCGCGGCGCCTACACCTCTCTGGGCAGCGGGCGACCGGCATCATCGAAGCACAGGGGTTCGAACTTGCCTATGATCTTGAGTCGAGCATCTGCTGTGATGTCGGGCAGCAGCGCCTCGGACGCAAAGAAGCGCGCCAGGTGGAGCGTGTCTTTGATGCGAACAAAGCGCGCGCGTGCCGTGTCAACTGCACCGCAGGTCATCAGCGCCCACTCCGCAGCCTCCCGGTCGTCTGCTGCGACCATCGGCAGGCGTCCGCGCTCCGGCGAGCCAGAAGTCAACCCGTTGACATAAGTCTGATAGCGATCGATCTTGTCTGCCAGGCGTTTCGTCGTGTAGTCGGCCAGGCCGATGCCGACGGCATTCCCGTGGCTTTTCTCGGTCAGGTCGCATACGGCGATGCGCGTGATGCGCGGGCTCTCCGGCTCCCCTTCGCCGAAGACGATGCGGCGACCGATGACATTGGAATCCATGCCGCTGCCACTGATCTCCTTGCCCATGGCGTCAATCAAGAGCGCATCGAGTTGCTGAAACGGGAGTCGAGGCATCAGCGCCTTGGCGCGCTGCAGAAGTTCGCGCTCGACCGCCTCTATCTCCTGTGGCCAGATCGCCTGGACGAGCGCCGTCTCATCGAACGCATTCTCGACGATGCCGAGCCCGAAAAGGAGGGGTGAACGGCGGATCACCTCGCGCGCAATCGAGAGGATGACCGCGGCGTAGGTGTAGCGGATGGCATGGCGATGGGCTGAGAGCGCGCCGGTGTGCTTGCCGAGACCGATGGTGAGCATCTTCATCAGGCCACTCTCGATGGGGCCGGTGAAGTCGGTGTGCGCCTTGATCCGATTGACGACCGCGATCCCATCCGCGTTGTAGGCGTGTTTGTCCTGGTAGACCGGAATGCCTTCCGGGGTGACGCCGATCTGAACCGTCTCCATCGAGGCTCGGATCGGGCAACCCATCGCGGCTTCAGTGACCCCCAGGCTCTGCAGCACCTCGACCTGGCCGGCAGGAGATGCACCGCCGTGGCTGCCCATGCACGGCACGATGAAGGGTTCTCCTCCCATCCGCTTCAGCTCCACCACGACGGTTGCAAGGATCCGATCGATTCCGGCGATGCCGCGACTGCCAGCAGTGACGGCGATCGACATCCCGGGCCGCACCTTGTTGGCAACGCCGAGACGGGCCATCTCAGCTCTGACCGCCGCCGGGACATCATCCAGCCGGGGCGTTGTGATACATTGCTCGACCAGAGCGACTCTCGGGAACGTGACATTCACTGGGATCATCCTATCCTTCCTGCCTTCGCTTGATAACCACCCCGAACCGCTTATAGCACGAACGCGCCTGATCTGCAACTCGATTGCTGCGAGTACGTCTCACGCTGAGTCTGCGTGATTTGCACAATGCGCCTGCTGCGAGTATACTGCCCCTCATGATCGGGGCGTAGCGCAGCCAGGTAGCGCACTTGAATGGGGTTCAAGTGGTCGGAGGTTCAAATCCTCTCGCCCCG
>CAYRFV010000264.1:0-7908 GCA_964423545.1 uncultured Anaerolineales bacterium
ATTTCCGCCTGCTCCAACGGGCGGCGATGCGACAGAGGCCATCTGAGCCGCGCAATCGGCACTGATGTGTGCATTAACAGAGCTTCAGCATCGTTTCCTGGCGTACTTGCTCTCCTCTGTGCCTCTTTGCTGCCAGGCGAGACGCGTTGCCTGTCTCATTCTGGCAGGCAGCGGTGCTGTATTGGCGCGTACCTGCCGGAGTGGCGTGAGTGATGGCGGTACGCGCCACACCAGTCTACAGGATGATCGCGCCCTCCTGCTCGTATTGCTGCACTACGCCGTGATGTTGCACCCTGCGGCTCCAGTTGCTGCCCAGTAGGTAGATCCTGAGCGAGTCACGATCCTTGTCCATGATCGCCAGGAGCCTCGCCTCCAGCATGGCCCACTGTGCCGGATCGACAAGACATTCGAACACCGATTTCTGCACGCGCTGGCCGACGTTTTCGCATGCTTTGGCGATCTGCCGCAGGCGCTTGGTGCCGCTCGGCGTCTCCGTGTTCACATCGTACGTGATCAGCACCATCATGGCTGGCTCTCTCCCATCGATGGCGCGCCGCTACTTCCAATGAAATGGCGGATAGCAGTCCAAGTCCCCGCGCAGATAGCGCGCAAGAAGCTGCGCTTGCACGAACGGGATCAGACCGATGGGAATACGTTCTTCTACAAACGGGTGTTCCACCTCCTCACGCTTGCGCCTCTGCCAGGCGGTGATCAGCTCACGCCGCACTTGGTCGTTGAGATGCACTCCGGTCGGTGTAGTCTCGAAGTCCTTGCCCTGGAGTTGGCGGAGATTCACCAGGGAGAGCGCCAGCCGATCACACAACCAGGCGCGCAGCTCTTCCATCAGATCGAGCGCCAGGCTGGGGCGTCCAGGTCTCAGCGCATGCAGGAAGCCCATCGCCGGATCGAGTCCCACCGCCTCCAACGCCGATCGGACATCGTTGGCTAGCAAGGCGTAGAGAAACGACATGATCGCATTCATCTTGTCCTGCGGCGGCCGTTTCGACCGTCCCCGGAAGAAGAAGTCCTCACGGTTGGCGCGAATCATGTTGTCGAACGCCCCGAAGTAGATGTACGCTGCGCTGCCTTCCAGACCGCGCAGTCTGTCAACGCCGGCCTCAGGTCTGAGGCTGGCGACGACCGCAGCCATACCTTCGGCTGCTCGCCTGAGACTCGCGGCGGCATCTTCATCGGAGTGCTCGCGTGCTGCGCGCAGCAGCACGTTGCGCGAGTTCGCGATCTTGCACACCACAAACCAGTAGGCCAGATGCCCCGTCTTGACCCCGTCAGCAGCCGCGGCGTACTGCGCCTTCCGCAAGAGGATGTTGCCCCGCATCGGACCTTCCATCCGGCTGTAGAAGCGCCCGCTTTCACCCAGAAAGGAGAGGCCGATCCCGCGTTCGCCCAGGAAGCCCAGCAGCGGCGTCGAGACGGTGGTATGGCCGAAGCAGACGACGGACTCAACCGTGTGGGCCGGCACCCGCACCTTTTCGTCACCGCCCACGTGGACGCAGATCGTCTCGCCCTGCTTCGAGATGTACGAGTCCTCGGTGACTACGTAGAGCACATTGAGCATATGCTTCATGGTGTCTCCCCTTGGGCTGCGTGCAACAGCCGCGCCAGGTACTCATTTCCGCTTCGGCGCATCCTGGGCTGGCAGATATCCACCATGGAGCAACCCTTGCAGCGCGCGCTGCGGTGCGGCGAGGGGATTTCGCCCGCCACCAACATGGCGCGAAGCTGGCGGGCTCCCTCTTCGACCAGCTGGCGCAGCCGATCATTCAGCGCCACCGCCAGACGACGGTGGTCGGCCTCGTAGAACAAATAACCTTCCGGAATCCGGCAGCCGAGCATCTCCTCCAAGCACACTGCCTGGGCGCACAGCTGGACTTCGTATTCGGTCTCGTTGCGTCGCGCACCATGCTTGAACTCGACCGGAATCAGCCGCCACTGGCCCGCATAGCCAGCGATTACGACGCCATCATCCGCGGCCTGCATCTCGATGCAGTCTGCCTTGCCAGCCAGGCCCAGGCGCAGAGATCGCACCCACAGCCCGCGCAGCCACAGGTTGTCACCCCGCTTCTCGTGCCCCGCCTGGTGCACCCGCTCGTGGATCAGCGTGCCTTCGGCGGTGAACTGATTGTCCGCCCACTGCTGATCCACGAGCAGTAGTGCTGCCCGTCGTGGACAGTAGAAGTACTGTGACAGGTATGAGAGGGGAATCAGGTCATCTTCATCCATGTGCGCCCCTCGAATGCGCTCGTTCCATCGCAAGTGCCTGGCGCATTCAGCGTCACACCGTCTTAACCCAATCCAGTCCCTTCGGCAGATCGCCCCAGACCACGCTCGCCCTGCCGCCTTCGAGCTGGGCGAACCCCACCTGTACGCCTGCGGGTACCTGGCTCAGCCGCACGGTCAAGTCGTAGTGGCGGTAGCTGCGAGCCAGCCCCACATCGGGTCGCCGAGCGATCTCCACCAGGTCGAACAGTCGATGGGCCGGCGCACAGCCGAGCTTCGCCTGACGCACGCGCTGCGCGGGATCGCTATCGGTGCCGATATGCTTAAAAATGATCAGCGGCGGCACGGTGGACATCAGCCCCTTGCTCGACGAGCGATCATGCTCGTACATGGCTAACAGCGCCTCCCACAACAGCTCCAGATCGGCCTCGGAAAAGCCGGTCTCGTCGGCGAGGTGCGCGCTGACAAAGCCGCGACCCTCGTAGATCCCGAAGGGGATCAACTGCTTACGGCCCATGGTGCGGAGCTTGTCCTCTGGCTGCTCGGACTCCCATTTGAGGTGTTCAGCGAAGGAGTAGTCATCCTTACCACCTGCCACCGCCATGCGCGTGATAGAGGCATCCAAAGGTAGGATTGCCTCCACAGAACGCAGGAACGGAATCTGCACCGGGCCGCGCACCTGACCGGCATTGGCACCCGTGGAAAGCACGCCTCCGAACGTGCGCACGTCGAAGTAGTGTTCGCAGAGCCATTTCTGGGCATCTTTCACCGCAGCCTTCTCCTTCGTTTTGGCCTTCGGATCGTGCCCGGTGGCTTCATGCGCTTCGGCGATGAACTTGTTGATATTGGTGGCCTGCTGAACGATGATGTTGTAATGCGCATCGCCACGGCGTGCCAATTGCACGTAGTTGCGAATCCGACGCTTCACGGCCACATCGGATATCAGGCCATGCATGTCTTGCGGATCGATACGCGGCGCATTGCCCGCGTCGGGGTCGCCGTTCGGGTTGCCATCAATGCATTCCACGATGTACATGAACTCATATCGGTTGTTGAGCGCCATTTCAGTTGCCTCCTCCATTGGCTTGCGTTGAGGTGTCGTCGGCCTTCTTGCTGCTGAACAGGTCCGCCTTCTGCTGATAGTACCCCAGAGCGAACAGCGTCTGGCCTTCCATATCGAGGACAGCGGGCGGTTGATCGCCGAGCTTGGTCACGATCTCCGCAATCTGCTGTTCGTACCATATCGCCAAGCCCCTGCTGTCGATCTTCTGCAGATGGTACTGGGCGTTGCGAATCAACCGGCCCAGCACCAGGGATGGTGTGGTGCTTGCCGCGGCGTAGTAGCGCTGCACTACACCAGCCCCAACATCGGGCAACGCGCTGGACTGCAACGCAGCCAACACGGCCATCAGCCGGCCCGCCTGGTAGGCGGTAGCCGGATGATCCTTGATCAGTTTCGCGTCCATCACAGTCTCCTGGTTTGACTTTGTTCCAGCACTTCGGATGAGCCAGGCCTTCAGCACGGCGCAGGCAACCCGATCCAGGTTGCCCGTGCTTTGCTCATCATCTTCGCGCAGAAGCCGCGAGCGGGCGTGGGCTAGCGCACCAAAGGCCGCGCTATCCGGCAATGGGAGATACCGTCGCGCAGGGCCTTGCAGGGATCCTTTGGCGGCGTCGTTGGACTGAGCTCCCTCCAAGATGGTGCGCCACAACTTCGGCAGTAGCGGCGCCAACTGCTTGTCAATACGTTCCATCGTATCGGAATACTTCTCGCCGGGGCGATAGCTGACCAGTCGGGTCAGCAGTCCGCGCAGCTTGGGTGGTTCGGCATTCTCGCCCCCGTGCGGCTTGACAATCTCCAAATGATCGTACCAGGCATTGATGCTCTCCACCAGCCGAACGAAATCGCCGGTGAACCAGTCACGCACCATCACGCGTCCGCCTGAGCCAGAGACCTGCAGCACGAAGTAGCGGTTGCCCGTGAGATCAGGGCGCTTACCACTGCGGATTGCGGCAAGGAGCGCGCGAGCCTTGGTTCGGGCATTGGCAGCTTCGCTTTCCTCGCCGAAGCTCATGAGGTCAGGGAACAGGTCATCCTCGTCCGTTACGCGACTGCTGTACCAGTGCAGCGTCAGCGCGCCACCGAGCGGAGTCGGGGCCTGTGCAACCAGGTGGTCAAGTGCCGACCGATATAGCGCCACGGCGGATTCCGAGCAAGCAGCATTTGCTGACTGAGCCAGCCCATAGGAAGTGAACGCATCCTTGTCAAAGCTGATCAAGGTCGAACCTGAAGGTTGTCCACCAACGCGAGATAGACCAGACACTTTCGCGTGTGTCGGGACAGGCGTTACAACATCACCTGTAAGAAAGCAGACCATTGGATCTGCGCCACTCTCAACACCTCGCAGCGACGATCGGTAGCTTTGCCACCATGCCTGCCATGAGGTGAAATCGACTGCCAACCGCGATCCGATCCGAAACGTAATGTTGTCAGTCGGTTTCGCCTTTCGAGCATCGAGAGTCATATTGACCCGCCCGATCACATCTGAGTCCTCGAGTCCTCGCGCTGCCAGTTCAAGTTCGGGGCAGTCAACTGCCGCTGCATGGAGAAGCTGCAGGAAGCACCCATGCTTGTCGGCGATCTTCGTGTCACCTTCCTTGTGCCCGTAGCCCGTCGCAACTGCCGCAGATTCCACGAGGAAGTGGCTGCGCGTCGTCTTGCCGGAAACTAGCTCGCTTTGCTCGAGGTGCGGGCACACGAACTCATCATGTCCGCGCTCCATCTCGCTGACATCCACATATTGCCCATCCTCGGCCAGAGAGATCACCCATCGAATGCGTTTGGTCTTGTAGCCAGGTAGACCGGGCAACCGGTTCCCTTCAGCGTAACGCGCCAGTTCTTGCAGCAATGCAATCACCTCCTTCCCTGGGGCTTGTGCACCAACTCGCTCTCCCAGGCCGGCACAGACAGCACACCGTTATCCAGCCTGGCCCGGAAAAGGCTGATGAAGGGTCGCGCCTCATCGCGAATGACCTGCTCGAGGTCGAACACGTCATAGAGCATCCAGCCGATTTCGATGCTCTCGGTGATCGGCTGCGGCTTGTCTGAAGCCGGTTCGAAATACGCCGCGAACTCCTTGCAGCCGAGATACGGCTGATAGAAACATTTTCCGCTGGCGATCCGCCGACTGGCCTGCTCCTCCAGCGCATGCAGCCGGTGCGAGCACGCAGGTCGCGGATGGATGTGCGCATGGAGACGGTAGCGCACATCACGTAGAGCCATTGTCTGGCGCTGAGTGCGACCGAGCATATCGCTGCCCGTAAGCTCTTGCGTCGCGTCACACAAGATGATCGGCCAATCGCCGCCGCGCATCGCTCTGTTCACGGCAATGGCATTGATCTTTTCCTTCACTTCATTGCGACGGAGTGCGATGAACTTGATCGGCTTCAACACCTCGATTCTTTCGATGCGCCAGCCAAACTCCTCCGGCTTGGCGTAGATGGCGTCCAGCACCCCGCGTGCTGCCGAAGGCGTCATCACCGGGTAGCTGAATCGCTCCACCTTGGTTTCGGGGCGAGTGAAGCACCCGAACTCACCCCACACTTCCACGACGAACGTCTTCATGGTCAGTTCACCTCCTCGTTGTTCACGCCACGTAGCGCGAGTCGCTCGGTGCCTCGTCCAGCTTCAATCCCATGTCCTCATCGTAAGCGGTCTCCTGCAGCAGGACGTACCAGCCCGATGGGTCTCCATGATGGGTCTTCACCTCCTCGCAGATATCCTGCAACGAGCCTCTGATGTGCCCCCGGACGGCCACCGTGAGCGAACGCGCCTCGCGAAACCATCTGGCGGTGATTCCTTCACTGCGTATCCGTTCCGTCAGTCGCTTGAAGGTTGGCTTTTGCGGCGCATACGATACGAGCACATTGGCGCCTGTCCCATCGATCCAGCGGTACTTCTCGGCCGTCCCAATGAAATCCAAGCCAGTGATCGCTTCGTCCAGCCCTCTAGCGATTCTCTGTTCTGGCTTGTCCACTTCGTAGTACTTCCTGAAATACTCCTGCACGACCTTCGGATCGAGTATGTCGAGTTCAGGCTGGCTCTTGAGCATCCCAGAAAGTGTGACGGCTGCGTGCTCGTAGTCGTTGGATGGATAGAGGCTTTCCTCCATCGGCGGACGGAACACGCGCACTATGCCGGCGGTCAGCCTGCCCTCACGATTGCAGCGACCGGCGGCCTGAGCGATGGCGTCCAGCGGGGCCAACGCGCGCCAGACCACGGGAAAGTCAATGTCAACGCCAGCCTCCACGCACTGCGTCGAGATTAACCGGCAGGCTAGGCCGTCCTGCAAACTGCGCCTGACGCCAGCCAGGACCTGCAATCGATGCGCCGGACACATGTTGGTGGAGAGATGATAGGTTCCCTCCAGCGTGCGTTCCCGCACTCGACTAAAAAGGTCAGCCGCATGTCGCCGCAGATTGACGATGACGAGCGCCTGCTTCTGCTCCGCAACGGCATCTGCCAATGCGTCCCAAGCCGTTGTCTCCTTCGGCCACTCAACCTGAACACGACGAGCTCGCTCAAAGAGCCTCAACTCGTTGCTGACGATTTCCCGGGGCCGCCAACCTGCCACGCTGCGGCGCTTCTGCCCCTCGGCTCGCGTGTAAACCATTTCTAGCGCTGGCTGAGTGGCTGTAGAAAAGAGAACTGATGCGCCGTAGCTCGACTGCAGGTGCGAGAGCGCGGCCAATGTCGGCAGCATTAGGCGCACCGGTATGGTTTGAGCTTCATCGAGCATCACGACCGAATGGGCCAGGCGGTGCAACTTGCGGCAGTCACTGGGGCGGTTCGCAAAGAGCGACTCGAAGAAGCGCACCGTCGTGGTCAGTATGATCGGCGCATCCCAGTTTGCTGCAAGCAGCCGTACGGGATCCGGCTTATAATCGCGATCTTCGCTTCCGCTCTTCTCCTCCGGCTCGCCCGCCAAGCTGTGATCCTGCAACACGTAACCGGGCGGCATGACCGAGAATACGCTCTCATACACCTGGGCCGACTGGTCGATGATGCTGAGGTAAGGCAGAACGACGATGATTCGTCGCAAGCCATGGGTCAACGCGTGCTTCAGGGCGAAGCTCAGCATTGCCAGCGTCTTGCCCGCGCCGGTGGGCGCAGTGAGGGTGAATAGACCAGGCGGCAGCGACGCAGCGTCCAGACATGCCTGTGTCAGGTCGTTGCGCAACGCCAACATCTCGGTGGCCGCGCCCCGACTGGCAGCCTGCTCCCGAATGCTGCGAAGATGCGTCTCAAGGAGTTGCAGGCCGTATTGAGGCGCCAGCGCTGGCCCACCCTCGCGTACGCGATAGCCTTGCGGGCCTTCATCGAAATGCGCTTCTGTTGCCAGGTAATCGGCGTCCACCAGCGCCGAGAATAGCATCCTGGCATCGAGCATGGCAGCTTCGTACATCTGGGCCTGGCCATGTTTCGGCAATCGCGACTCAGTAGCGACTGGCCAGATTCCCCCCTCAGTTTCGTACCGCGCAACCAGAGTCGATACACTGGTCGAGGCGTAGCGTCGGCCATCTCTCTGAGGTGTGTCCATCCTGACGCGAGCCTTGAGCTCGCTGGTGTTCGCGCTCTGTAATCCGCCGTGATGGCCTTCGATTGCCAGC
>CAYRFV010000265.1:0-7878 GCA_964423545.1 uncultured Anaerolineales bacterium
CGCACGTGTACTGGGAATACACCACCTCGCGCGTACTTGTGCTTGAGCGGATCCGTGGGGTCAAGATCGATGACGTTGCGGCCCTGAATGCGGCCGGCTACGATTGCCACCGGGTCGCGGTCAACGCCGCGCGCATGGTTGCCAAGGAAGTTCTGGAAGATGGCTTTTTCCACGCTGATGTCCACCCCGGCAACTTCCTGGTTATGCCGGGCGAGGTGCTCGGCGTCCTGGACTTCGGCAGAATGGGCTCGCTGAGCGCTAGAGACCGCTATGATGCCGTCAGTCTCTACCTCGCCGTCATGTCCATGGATCCCGACAGCATCGTTGATCTGCTTGTCCGCATGAAGGCGGTCGACTATGAGGTAGATCGCAAGAGCCTCGCACGGGACATCGAGCGCGTATTGCAGAAATACTATGGCGGGTCGATGGGCGACATTCGCATCCGGGAGCTGGCCGATGTAGCCATGCCGGTTATCAACCGCTATCACTTGCGCCTGCCGTCAACTTTCACGCTCTTATCACAGACGTTGGCCATGATGCAAGGGATTGCGCTCACACTGGATCCGGGGTTTGATGTGTGGGCCTTTTCCGAGCCCTACATGCAGCGCGTGACCTGGCGTCTGGCGTTGCCGCGGCGCGGTTGGGGCCAAAACCTGCTCCGTCAGGGCCAGGAGTGGAGTGATCTGCTTTCCAGCTTGCCCCGCATCGGCAACCGGATACTCGAAAAGGCCGGGCGCGGGGACTTGCTTCAGATCGGGCTGAAAGACACCGGGCCCCTCCTGAAGCAGCTGGATCGCATGACAACCCGGCTGGCGCTGAGCCTGCTGCTCGCAGCCCTGACCATCAGCCTGGCGCTGCTGCTGTCGTTCACGAATTCAGGCAGCCTGCTGCAGACGCCTGTGACGGTCGGCTTTGCCATGACGATTGCATTGACCCTATGGCTGTTCATTTCGGTCCTGAGAGGAACACGCTAATGGAACGGGGATAAGTTCATGCCCCCAAGGGGACTTGGGCACTCTTCATGTAACGGGGACATCCCTCCTCGCCCTGATATCACAGGTACATGGCTCGAACTCGTGACCGCGCCGCCCTCGCAGGTCTGGACCGATCGCGCCAGGGAAATCAGCAAGTTGCGCGAGCAGGGCGAAACGCTGGCAAACATCGGACATCGGTTTGGACTGAGTGCGGAACGGGTCAGGCAGATCCTGCTTCAAGAGGACCAAGCGCCCCCGAACCTTGTGGGCGCCGAGCAAGCGTTTGACGATAATTCGTTTACTCTTATGGGCGCGCCTATATATTTGGCGCCAGCTCGTAGTACGCGCCTTTCCGCGTCCCTGTCTGAACGAGCAGGCTTCTTTCCTTCATGCGTGTCAGGAGACGTTTGGCCTGCTCAGAGCCCAATCGACATAACTCTGCCGCCTCGATGCGAGTGATACATTCCTGCGTCCGCACGTATTTGCAGGACCATCTGCTCCTGCTGGATCGGACCAAAGCCTGCTTGTCGGATGCAGTCGGCGCCTTGGCCGAGCCGCTGGTAGACCTTCGATCAGTCTAGCTTCAGTCGTCCCAGCACGGCACGGGCGACCGACTCGTTCTTCTGGAGCGCCGCAGCCATGGCCTGCACGTCGAGCCGGCGCTCTCTGCGCAGATGCGAGAGGATGATTAGTCAGTCGAGCGGTATTGCGGATGCCGGTACGCTCTTCCTCCGCGATGGCCACCAGCAGGAAGAGGCTTGCGGCCTGGGCGCTGCTCCACTCGACGCCGCGGCCGTCAAATCGCAGCGGGCCTGGCTGCTCCATGATCCGCTCGCAGGTATTCAGTAGCGGCACGCGGTTGAGGTCATTGCCCCGCACCTGGATGCTTTCGAGCACCTGGAAGGCACCCAGCGTGCATCGTCAGGTGCTTACGCAGCGTGGCTTCGCGGCCCGGAATGAGGAGCCCGGCGACGGTAGGTACCCGACGCCGACCCTCGACATGAATGAAGCCCAATGCGCCGTCCAATTCCTCGTCGCTCAGCGTCAGCAGAAGACGATCGTCGCCATAGCGTTCTACCGACTGGCGCAGGCGTAGTGGTTTCGGTGGATCGAAATCGGCCGCAGGAACTCGTGACGCGTGAGCGCCATCGCTGTTCCTACGTGCTCAAGGACTACGGGCTGCTGACTCTGAAGCGTATGATTTCTCAATTGCCACGCCGCTCAGACCTCACCGGCATTTGTCAAAAACCGCATCACCCATGTACAATCAAATATCAGAAAGCACCAGATGTCGCACCGCAAGCGCAATAGGCGCCACGAATCGAGGACGGCGAAACGCATCAGTAGTCCCCCGTTTCGGGGGGACATAGCCACGTGTCATCGCCGCAGATGTCGCTTCTTATCACGATCTGTGTAGCAGCTTCACAGCCGCTGCCGGCGTATTCGCGCCGGGGCGGCTGTTTGCTTATTGGGTGGCGGGCTACGCAGCTTGCCAGAGGGTGACGATCCGCTGACTGGACGAGGTCGAGCCGGGCCGCTGCCGGGCCGTGCTGGCTCGCCCCTCAGCAAGCGCCAGCCGACGTGTTACGCGCCTTTGCCGACGGCCTCGCCCCCGCGCAGGTCGCCGACCGACTGGCCATCAGCCCGAAGACGGTAGACACCCACAAGATCACCATCCTGGCCGAGTGTCGGGTGGCCTGGGCCCTGCCGGAGGATGAGCGGCTGAGCTATCACTGGCTGCGCGAGAAGTTCGGGCGGTATTACGATGGGTTAGGGGTATGATAGCATAGGAAGGGGGTGGTGGGAATCGGAGAAAGGTCTGAGTGGGGTGGGGGATTCTCGGTTGTGGGGCAAGCGGCAGATGTCGTAAGATCAACCTGACGCGCTGATTGCCTCCATGGCGACAGCGAAGGAGAGGATACATGCTTCGCAAAGAAGATATCAAGGAGCGCACAGAGGAGTTCTGGAAATATAAGCACGACTATGACTGCTATGTGGACGAGTTACTCGGTCGAGAATTGCACGCGGCGCGCAACGATGATTCCACGCGGCTGCGCGGCCTGGCAGAACCGGTGCATGCCCTGGCGGTGACAGTAGGCGACTCATTCGAGCCATTGTTGCAGACTGTTTGTGTGTTGAGGCCAAAACGGCTGATTCTGATCCTCAACCTAAACTATGCGGGCGATAAGCCAGGCATAGATCAGGGTCAAGCACTCTGCCGCCTGGTGAAGAAGCTGATCGCAGCGCCTGATCTGCCTGACGATCTTCGCCCCTCGCTCAAGGACCAGGCTTTTGACCCTGTCAAGCTTCGCCAACCCTCCGGAGACTTTTGGCGGCGCGCAAGCAATCAGCATTTCGACCTCATTGAGATTGCCCAGGATACACCGACCGAAGTGTTTCGGGCCTTGATGTTGGCGTTTCGATCCGCCGAAGCCCAACCGCCGGCAGGATACGTCAATGCTGTTGACATCACCGGCGCCAAGAAAAGTATGGTGGCAGGCGCTTTTTTGTACGCAGCGCACTCGCAACTACCTATTACCTATGTTGACTTTGACAAGTACAACCCTGATTTTCATCGGCCCTACGGCTACACCTGCCGGATCGGGAAGATCGCAGACCCTTACGAGGCGTTCCGGTTGCGCGATTGGGAGCGAGTCAGCCAGTTGTATGCGCGTTACGACTTCCGTGGCGCTTGCGAGCTGGTTCTGGCCATCCAACAAACTATGGATCACGGTCTTGGCGGAGAAGATGCCGGCCGCTCCTTATACGATCCAGATGAGTTGCGACGCGTCACCCGGCTTACGCAAGTGCTCGAGATGTACGGCGCCTGGGAGAACGGCGATTATCGAGGGGCCAAACAAATCTGTACTGCATTCTCACCCACATTGCCATCGAATATCGTGCCCGGCGCCATCCTTGCCCTGGGAGATTCCTGGCCTGACACAACAGGCATCTCGGATGTAAAGGTTGCGGCGTGTACCCTGCTGGATCAGCATCTTGCGCTTAAGCGCGGCGCTGGCCGACCGTCCGATTCGATTTTTGGTCAACCAGTCAAATTGCTGACCTATGTACGTGATGAACTGGCTAAGATCGAACGCTTGATTACCAAGAACGAGGATTTCCGCTCGGCGTATTTGCGAGCAGCAGGGTTGCATGAGTTTCTCCTAAAGGCTCGTCTGGCGGTCTGCTGGCTGAATGGTGAACTGGAGGTCAAGCCGACAGGTGGAGCGGATTGGCAGCCGCTCACTGCCTGGGATCCAGATAAAGGGCGAAAGGCATTTGAATCTATGTTGGAAGGTCCCGGTGAATTGACGTTCCGGCAAGCACTTAGATCAAGTCCACCGGGGGAGTACAACGTCACGGGTGGCAATGTTCGCCGGTCTGCAACTGCACCTGTCTTGCAGCCTTTCAGCGTGGGGCAACCACTTGATTTAGATACGGTTACTCATCAGGATGCTTCACACACTACTCAGAAAGCAGTCTTTGTGAAACTGCGCGATGAGGCAATCCACACTCATCTGTACATCCCTTGCCCTGTGGCCGAAGCCGCACTGCACCTGGCGTCCCTCGCGGTCGAGGAGTTCGAAAACAACTGGTTGGAACATTTCCATCCGGGCATCATTCAGGCAGGAAAGGACCAGAGGGTAGAATGTCCCCACTGGTCCGAACTATGTAAAGCGTTGGAATTGGACTTCCTTCCCCCGAAATTGCGTGATTGACAAGGAGGCTTTTCATGCGCTACTTGCTGGCCGCTGAGGCCGACAAAATCCAGGATTTCATCTTTCGTTCCTCCCGCCTCCGCGAGGTGGTCGGTGCCAGCCAACTGCTGACGCGCTTCTGTGAGGAGGGTGCGCCGGAACTTCTCAAACAGCCCGTATTTGGCGGCGATCCGAAGCAGGACATCGTCGTCAACGACGGCGGAAGCTTCCGCATTATCTTCGATGACCTTGAAAAAGCTAGGCAATTCGGCGCCGACCTGGCCGAGTTGTATCGCCTGACGGTGGATGGGACCATCTCGGTTGCGCAACCTGTCGAACTGGGCAGCGATTTCCGAGAGGCGAACAAAGCTGCCGGCCGAAATCTGCGCCGCACCAAGAGCCATCGCGACGGCGCGGTCGCTGATGGGCACATGCCTTATGTGGCCTTCTGCGCATCCTGCGGCGTCGGGCTGGCCGATCAACATGCTCCTCCCAAGAAGGGACGAAGTAACCGAAGCATCTATTTGTGTGCAACTTGCCGGATCAAGGCTCAAGAACGCGATCGTGAACCCCGTGCGATCCTGGACCGTTTTTATGCCGCCTACAGCAAGTTAAGCGGTGAGGATCCCCTGGCAAGACCAGACTGGGCAGAGGACGCCGATGCGGTGGCCGAATTCGACCTACGTAAGCGCAACTATGTCGCTTACCTGGTTGCGGACGGCAATGGCATGGGTGATCTTTTCGGACAGTGCGACGAACAACAGATCAAAGCATTCTCTGATGGTCTGACCTCGGCATTGAATGCCAGTCTGGCAGACCCAACGGAGCAGTTTCGCAAAACTATGCCTGGCCAAGCTGCAATGGTTCCGGTGCTACCCTTGATCCTCGGCGGCGACGATCTCTTTGCGCTCATCCCTGCGCCCTATGCGCTCGACTTCGCGCGCCGTTTCTGCCTGGCGTATGAGGATCAACTGCAGAAGCTGGTTGACGATGTGAAGCTTGACGCGCATCCGACGGTCGCCGCGGCCGTCGTGATCTGCAAAAGCAAGTATCCTTATGCGCTGGCCCATCACCGGGCTGAAGAGCTGCTCAAGGAGGCCAAGCGTCAGTGCAAACTGCTGGCCGCTGGGACGGGCCAACACCTGTCGGCAGTCAATTTCGAGGTGGTCCTGGGCAACCGCCTGGCGGGTCAAGAAGACGGAGATAGTGAGCGATGCAAGGCAGTACGCACCACCCTGCGTCCTTACTGGGTGGTCAAAGATGGCGCCACGCTGTCCCCCCAAGCCGAATTGTACGGTTTCGACCTGCAGCGTGTGCTCAAGCAACGTTTGGCGCTCAAGAACGTGCCAAACAAGCGCCTGGTGGAGCTGCGTAAGCGTTTTGAGAGCCTGCCGTCCGACATCACCGTGGACAATGCGCCGGAAAAGCTCAGGCTGTGGACGCAAAGCCTGGAACCGCTGCTCAAAAGCTGTGGGCGCAAGACCGAACCTGTGCTGCGAGCGGCGCTGGCCGGTTTGGGTCAACCCTTTGAGCGCGAACGGGACGCGCACTACTGGCGGGAATTGCAACGCGATGGCGGCAAGCCTGCCGCGCATGGCATATTGGATATATTGGAGGCCTGGGACTTCTCCCAGGACTTGACCAAGGGGCCTGAGGCGTACGAACCGGAGGAGGAGAACAAGCGATGAGCAACCGTCTGGACTTCGAGATCGAATTCAAGAGCGATTTTCACCTCGGCGCAGGTCACGGCCTGGGCCAGCAGGTGGATTCAGCGTTGCTGCGCGATCCTGACGGCGTGCCTGTGCTGCGTGGCACCGTACTGGAGGGCCTGCTGCGCGATAGCCTGGCGAACCTGCTCGCTGCTGAACCCCTGAAGGACTGGCGGCGCTGCACCGCGTCCGGCGCACAGATACCCAATAAAGCCTTCTGCGGTCAATGGGCCGTCAATGAACCTGACTGCCCCATCTGCGCGATATTCGGCTCGCCCCGCCACCCCAAGCGCTGGGAGATTTCTTCGGCGCGCCCCGCTGACCTGGCTGCCCCGCAGAATCCACGTCAAGCCTGGCGGGCCGGCGAGATGGCCGCCCAGACGACAACCCGTGTGCGAGTCAATCCGCGCACGCGACGCGCCGAAGAGAACAAGCTGTTCACACGCGAAGAAGGGGACGGCTGCCTGCGTTTCCGCTTCACGGTCGAATCGGCGACCGATGACGCGGCCGCCGGTGAAGAAGCGGCATGGTTGGTGGCTGCCGCGCGTTCGCTGCGCAACCTCGGTGCCAGCAAGTATCGCGGCCGCGGCGAATGCGACATCCACCTGGTGGATCGCAAACAGGAAAAGGCCCTGCTCGATCGCTTCGCCGCCGTGCTGAGCAAGACTCCGCAACACTTTACGAACCGGGCAGCCCCTTCCGCATCAGTTGTTCGCCTGACCTTACCGCCGCAGGTCGAACCCCATTCCTATCGAGTCCGGGTACTCATACGAGCGGATGAGCCGCTGCTGATCGCTCGCCGCGCCGAGGCCGGCAACCAGTTCGAAACGCTGGAGGGCATCCCTGGCGGGGTGCTGCGGGGGGCGTTGGCCTGGCGCGTGGCCCATCGCGCAGGGGCTGAGATGTCGAAGTCTGCAAGCGACACCTATCGGAACTTCGTAGATCTGTTCTTCCGCGATACCGTACGTTTTTCGACGTTGTTGCCCGTGCAGCTTGATAACGAGCACTCACAAGGGTATCCAACCCTGCCTGCGCCGCGCGATCTGTTGACCTGCGAGCTTCATCCTGGTTACAGCAATGATGTTGGACATGGGGTCCATAGCCTGACCTGGGAGTCCACTCCACCAGACGAGTGCCCCGTGTGTTCGCAGAGGACAAAAACCAAGAGCAAATTGGAGCCTGTAGGCGGTTTTCTTCCCCTACGCTCCCGGGGGGTGGGACTCACCACCAAATTCCAACTCCAGTGTACCACCGAAATGCATATCCGCCTGCAACCAGAGACGCGCCGCGTGCATACGGGCGATCTGTTCGGTTACGTCCTGTTGGAGCCAGGGCAATACTTCGTCGGTGAGATCACCTGTGCGAACGAGACGACCTGGGAAACAGTGCGCCAGATGACTGGGTTGAAGCCGGTTGGCGCAGTTGATGAGCTGCGACTGGGCAAAGCCAATCGTCGCGGCTACGGCAAGGTCAGCCTGGTTTGCGCAACGGCCAGCA
>CAYRFV010000266.1:0-7878 GCA_964423545.1 uncultured Anaerolineales bacterium
ATGCAGGCGTTGGAAGATCAGGAAGATTCGTTCGTAGTATTCGGGGGCGATGCCGATCCCGTTGTCGCGCACCGAAAACTGCCAGTGACGCGTTTTCCCCCCCTGTGCCGGGTCACAGCGCAGCGCGGCCACGTGGATCTGCGGCGGTCGCTCGTTGCGGTACTTCAGGGCGTTCCCGATCAGGTTCTGCAGCAGCTGGATCACCTGCGTCAGGTCGGCCATGAGAACCGGCAGGGGATCGTGGGTGACCACCGCGGCGCTCTCCTGGATCTGGACATCCAGATTGGCCAGCGTGATCGAGAGCGCCTCTTCGAAGTCGACCTGCCTGAAGGGCTCGCCGCGCGAGCCGACGCGCGAGTATTCCAACAGGTCCTTGATCAGCCTGCTCATCCGCATGGCGCCATCGAAGGCGAAGCCCATGAACTCCTGGGCGTCGCCGGTGAGCAGATGGCCGTAACGCCGCTGCAGCAGCTGCAGGTAAGTGGTCACCATCCGCAGCGGCTCCTGCAGATCGTGCGAGGCGATGAAGGCAAATTGGGCGAGCTCTGCGTTGGAGCGCGTTAGTCCCTGGTAGGATTCCTCCAGCCTGGCCGTCATCGTGTTGAACGCCTCACTGAGCTTTCCGAGCTCGTCCCGCCGCGCGTTCTCGATGCGATAGTCGAGGTTGCCCGCCCCGACGTACGATATGCCGGCCTGGAGCTCGGTGATCGGCCGGAGCACGACGGAGTGGATGAAGCCCCGGATCATGCCGATCGCTGCGACCCCGAACAGCACGAACCCAACGGTCAGCAGGACGACAGCGCTTCGAGTGCTGGCAAACGCCTCGTATCGGGGCAGCTCCGCTACCACCACCCAATCGGTGCGCGAGACCGGCGCGGTGGCAACCATCACGTGGGCGCCGTCGAAGCTCTGGTAAGCGCCTCGCCATTCGCGCTGCGAATTCCGCAGTGCGTCCAGCAGCTCGGTCTGGTTGCGGAGATCGGTCTGCGCCAGCACGACCGCAAGATCGGTGTGTGCCACCACTCGACCGTCGCTGTCTGCGACGAAAACCCGGCCGCTCTGCCCGAAACGGATGTCCTTGACCACGTCCCAAAGCATGTCCATGCGCAGGCGGCCGGCCACAACGTAACCGCGGGCCGAGCGCATGGCGACGATCATGTAGGGCTCGTTGGCGGCCGACACCTGGACATCGCCCAGGTAGAGTTCGCCTCGGGCGGCAGCCTGGAACCAGCGCGCCTGGGCGATCGTGACCAGGTTGGCCAGGATCGCCCTGCCGCGCGCGACGCTGCTCAGGATGTGGCCTTGCGGATCCACGAAGACCAGCTCCTCGAACGCGGGGTTGAGTTCCAGCAGCCGGGTGAGCCCCTCCGAGTTGGCGGCGAGCTCATCATGGCCGAAGAGACTGAGGATGACGAGCGTGTCTTCGGACCGCTGCACGAAATCCGCCACGGCTGTGGCTGCAGTGCGCGCAGCCTCACCCTGCCGTCCCACCCACGACGCTGACTCGGTGCGGTAGATCAGCCAGGCGCTGACGGCCCCGGTGAGGAGCAGCACGACGGCCAGCACGAGGGAGACACGGGCCATCAGCCGGAAGCTGAGGCAGTCCCGCCGGCGGACATCGGGCTGTGCTGTCGGTGACGCGGAGGGTGCAGACGGGTGCAACATGGCGAGTGTGCACCTAGCGCTTCGCGGGCGGCGCGGCTAGGAAACGATCCCAGATGTCATCATATCGCTTCTGTCCTTCCTCGCTCGGCGGCAGCAGCATCTCTGCGCCCTTCAACTGCTCGCCGGTGGGATAGATGACGGGATCCTCGCGGATGGCCGGATCGATGTGCGGTCCAGCCAGGTCGTTCGGCATGGCGTAATGGTTCTCGTTGACGAGCCGCCCCGTGATCTCGGGCCGCAGCAGGAAGTCCAGGAAGACCTCTGCCGTGTACTTGCTGCGGCTGTTGGCCGGAATGACGAAGCTATCGACCCACATCAGCGCGCCCTCCTCCGGCAGCACGTAGCTGACCGTCTCGCTCCGCTCGCGTACGCTTTTGTAGTCGTAGGCCCACCCCACGCCAAATGCCGCATCCCCCTCCAGGAGCGCCGGGGCCAGGCTGTTGTCGGCGCCGGCCATGACGACGGCGACGGGCTTCAGCTCCAACAGGCGCCGGAGCGCCGCTTCCAACTCGGCAGGGTCCTCGCTGTTGGCCGAGTAGCCCAGCGCCTTGAGCGCCACCCCCAGGGTGTGGCGGGCGGCTGACTCCCAGACGATCACCCTGCCGGCATAGCGCGGGTCCCACAGGTCAGCCCAGCGGGTGATCGGCGCGACGATCCGATCGTTGCGCACGACCAGGCCGGTGGTGCCCCAACTGTAAGGGATGGAGTGCTTGTTATCGGGGTCGTAGGCCAGGTTGCGGAAGTCGGCCGCAATATTCTTGAAGTTCGTGACGTTGCGATAGTCGATCGGCGCCAGCAGGCCCGATGCCAGCATGGTCGGGATGAGCTGGCTGTCCATGATCACGAGGTCATGCACCGCTGCGCCTGCCCGGATCAGTTCGATCGCTTCTTCCTGCGACTCGTAGGTCTCGACCCGCACCTTGACGCCGAACTCCCTGGCGAAGGCATCGGCGACGATGCCGATCCTGTCTTCGGACCAGGTGTAGACGGTGATCTCCCCGGCCAGCTTCTTGCGATCCGGCCCACTGGCGCGCGCCGGCTGGCAGCAAGCAAGAACGCCGGCCGCCAGAGCGAGCGCGGCCAATGCCAGCGCTTGTGTAAGCCCCGGGGGCGGCGTCAGGCCTGCTTTCATCGAAGTGCCTCCTGATAGCGCTATGTCAGGCGACGCTCGCCTCTGCTACCCTCCGCCGAGCGCCAGCACCTGGCTGCTCAGCGGCAGCTCCAGCTCAACGATCACGCCCGCGCCATCCTCGCGATTCCACAGCCGGCACTGCCCGCCGACCTCCCACACCAGCGATGCCACAGTGGGGAGCCCCAACCCCATCCCCGCGACATTGCCGGTGAGATACCGTTCGCCCTGGTAGTACGGCGTCCAGGCCCTGGCAATCTGCTCGGGCGAGAGGGTCAGGCCATCATCCTGGACGCGCAAACGAAAGCTGGTGGGAGGCGCCGGGCGAAGGCTGATATCCACCTGGGGCGCGGCGCGCGGGTGGAACTTCACTGAGTTCTCCAGCAGCTCGCCCAGGATCCACTCCATGGCGGTTCTCGACAGCCCGGCGGCCTGGTCCAGCAGCTCCTGGGAGATGGTCAGGTCGAACTCGGTGAGGCCAGTCTCCCTCGCCAGCCTCGCGACCAGTCCTTCCATGTCACCCAGCGGGCAGGTGCCGTGTTCCGCGGCCCGCGGAGAGGTCTTTATGTACCGGATCACATCGTTCACGGCCTTGACCAACCGTTCGACCCCTTGTTGGATCGCTTCGATGGTCTCGCGGCCGGCCGGGTCCGAGATCGACAGCCGGTCGAGCAGCTCCGCGCCGGCCCGCACGGCGGTCAGCGGCGTCCGCACCTTGTGCATCATTATCGTCTGGAAGGTCTGCCGCTCGCGGTTGGCGATCATCTCGTCCGTGACATCGTGGAGGCTGATGAGACGTGCGGCCTCCGGCGCCTTCGCCTGGTCGAGCACGGTCACGCGCAGCCAGAAGGCCCGGCTGGTGCTCGTCTCGGGGCGCACCAGGTAGCGCGCTTCGTCAGGATGCAGCGCGGCTGCATCCGGCCAGCCGCGCCACGCGTCCGCAGGCTCGGCGCGGTACTGCCGGCTGACCAGGTCCCAGAACCTGCCGGGACAGGTGTCCGTCTCGGTGGGCGGCAGCCCCAGGAAGAGCCGCGCCTGCGGGTTGGCGTTCACCACCCTGTCCGTTTCGTCCACGATGACATATCCCACATCGGAGCGCTCGACCACCCAGTCGAACCAGGCGCGCTCGGTCAGCAGCCGGCGGTAGCGGTTCAGCCGCAGGATCGTGCGCAGCCGGGTGCGCAGCTCCACGCGGTCGAATGGTTTGGAGATGAAATCGTCCGCGCCCGCGATGATCCCCTGCAGGCGAGACTCACGGTCGTCCAGCGCGGTCAGCATGATGATCGGGATCTCGCCCAGCCGGGGATTGGCGCGCAGCTTGCGGCACACCTCAAAGCCGTCGATGCCGGGCATCATGATGTCCAGCAGCACCACATCGGGTGTCAGCGCCTGCACTTTTTCGAGCGCCTCGTAGCCGTCGCAGGCGAACGTCAGGTCGTAGGGCTCCTTGGCCAGCAGCGCGTCCATCATGTCGCGAGCGACCTGCCGATCGTCGACCACCAGAACCAGGTTACGCGCGTTCATAGTGACTCCTTGCCAGGCGCGCAGCAATGGCATCGGCCAGCGCCCTCAGCTGCACCGGCTTGTGCAGATAGCCATCGGCGCCGGCCGCGCGCCAGGTCGGCTCGTCGTCCGGACTGCTCGCCGCCGACAGGGCCAGGATGGGGGTGCGGGCCAAGGGGTACTCCGCCCGGAGGCTTCGGACCACTTCCAGGCCTCTCTGGTCAAGGAGGTGGTCATCGACGATGATCAGATCGGGCTGGAGCAACGACGCTTTTTCAAGCGCCTGCCTTCCTTCGTGCGTCACCGTCAGCCTGTAGCCGATTCGCTCCAAGTGAGGAATGAGAGGGTCGATGCCGTCGTGGGGGTCGTCGACCAGCAGGATGTGGGCCACGCACTGCGCAGGATCCTGGCACGGCCCTGGTGATCTCGCCAGATCGCCGCCATCCCCGGCCGGCAGGTCTGTGCAGCAGCGTCGCCACGGGAGTCGCACCGTGAAGCGGCTGCCTCGACCCTCCGCGGCCGGGCTCTGGGCCGTGATCGCGCCGCCGTGCAACTGGACCAGGCGCCCTGCCAGCGCCAGTCCCAGGCCCGTGCCCTCGTAGCGCCGCGCGCGGCCTGCATCGAGCTGGACGAAAGGCCGAAACAGCAACTTGATCGTCTCCGGGGGGATGCCGATGCCGGTGTCCCAGACGCTGAACAACACCGCATCGTCGTGTGCCTGTCCCTCGACCACCAGGCCCACCCGGCCGCCCTCCGGCGTGAACTTGACTGCATTGCCCAACAGGTTCACCAGCACCTGCTTCAGTCGCCGCGCGTCGGCGATGATGGTGTAGACGCCGGGATCGTAGGCGGTCTCGATCCCGATGCCCTTCTTTGCCGCCTGGATGCGCACCATCTGGAGTGCAGCATCGCAGAGCTGCTCCACATCCACCCGCACGAGATCCAGCTCGATCTTGCCCGCCTCGATCTTGGAGATATCGAGGATATCGTTGATGATCGCCAGCAGGTGGCCGGCGCTCTGCTCGATGCTCTTGAGCGCCTTCCGCTGTGGATCGGAGATATCGCCGAGAGCCCCCTCCTCCAGCGCCTGGGCCAGCCCAAGCACTGCGTTGAGGGGCGTGCGCAGCTCATGGCTCATGTTCGCCATGAATTCATCCTTGAGACGGGCCGTCTGCGCCAGCTCAGCGTTGGCCGCTTGCAGCGCCGCGGTGCGCTCCTCCACGCGACGGGCCAGGGAGGCGCGCTCCTGTGATAGCTCGGCATTCGAATGCCGCAGGTCGTGCAGCAGCCTGGCGTTCTGCACGGCGAGCGCGGCGACATTGGCCAGGGCGATGAAGAGCTCCACATCCTCCTGGCTGTAGGCGTTGTGGAGATAGCTCTGCGCCTGCATGACGCCGACCGTCTTTTCCCCGACCTGCATCGGCGACATGATCGCGGAGTGGATCATGATGGATTGGTCTTCGGTCGAGTCGACCGCGGTCGAGTCGACGGCGGTCGAGGTCGCATCCGCCTCGGCGTCGCCATCCCGGATGCGAACCGCGCTGACCCGGTGGAAGATCGCCCCCCAGTCGGGGATGTGCAGCGCCTTGCCCGTCAGGACGACCTGGCTCTGGGGGCTGTTGCCCAGTGGGTCCAACGGGATGGGGGACAGCCTGGCCGGGTCCTCGACGCCGCCGCCGCGGGTGAAGACATACTCGGCGCGGATCAGGCGGTCACGCTCATCGTAGGAGGAGACGATGAACGCCTCGATGTCCATCAGTCCGCTCAGATGCACGCTGATCGTGCGGTAGATTTCGGACAGATCGGCGGCTCGGCCGAGCGCATCGGCCAGCCGGTTGACGGCGATCTGCCGCTGGAGCAACTTCTGGATGCGGCCTTCGGAGCGTTTGCGCTCGATGGCGTACTGGATGCCGTGGGTGAGCAGGTGGGGGTCGAGCTGGCCCTTGACGAGATAGTCCTGCGCGCCCTGTCTGACGGCTTCGGTCGCGAGGTTCTGGTCATCGACCCCCGTCATCACGAGGATCGGAGTGGCGGGCGCCGCCTGGCCGACGCGGGCGAAGGTCGGGAACCCGCGCGCATCGGGCAGGTTCAGATCCAGCAGGATGACGTCGGGGACGCCGGAAGCGATGTGCTCGATCGCTGCGCCAAGATGGGTGACATGGGTGACGCTGTAGCCCGGCGTCGCGTGCTCGGCGAGCATCAGGCGCACCAGGCGAGCATCGCCAGGATTATCCTCGACCAGGAGAACCTGGATGGGCTCGGCGGTCATGGCGCTCCGTGGTGGGCTTCAGCTCGGGGGCAGCGTCGCCGTCGATAGCCAAAAGCGCTCGATGGACTGCACGACTTCCACGAGCTGGTTGAGGTCGGCCGGCTTCGAGACATAGCAGTTCGCGTGCAGATCGTAGGAGCGCACAATATCGCGCGGCGCGTCGGACGTGGTGAGCACCACCACAGGAATCCGGCGCAGGTCGGGATCGGTCTTGATGTCGTGGAGCACCTCGCGGCCGTCCTTCTTCGGCAGATTCAGGTCCAGCACGATCAGGTCGGGGTGCAAGACCGTGGTGTATGCTCCCGCCTTGGCCAGATACTCCATCGCCTCCACGCCATCGCGCACGACACGCAACTGGTAGCGGGCTGCTGACTCGCGAAACGCCTCCTGCATCAGTCGCACGTCCCCGGGATTGTCCTCCACGAGCAAGATCTCGAGCGGACGAATCAGCATCTTGACCGACATGCCTGTGCTCCTTCCGGCTGGAAACGCTTAACACGCTCGACAGAGCACCGCGCGCGAAGCGGGTGCGCGCCCGAAGCCGGACGGACCGCGCGCGGCGTGCGCCGAGAGCAAAGCGTCTTCAATCTGAAACAAGTTGCACGTACACTTATAGCACAGGTCGCCAGAAATGTCAATCAGGCAAATTCGGGATTCAGGTGACCGAGTTTGCATATTCTGTTGCTGCGTGATCCCGCCTCACGACGACCCTTCGATGGCGACAGGAATCTTCGCTGCCTCGATCACCGGGTAGGGGCGCAGGACGACTTCTGTCGCGCCCTGCCGTCCCTGTTTTTCGGTGACTTCGTCGGCGGAGTTGACGACCAGGCTGAGCCCTTCGCGCGCAATGTAGCGGAGAAACGCCTCCACGACCGCCGGGTCGAACTGCCTGCCGCTGCAGCGTTTCAGCTCGCGCACGATCCCGGACATCGGCTTGCCGGGATGATAGGGCCGGTCAGACGCCATCGCCTCGACCGCATCGCAGACGCCGAGAATGCGCCCTTCCAGCGGAATCTCCTCCCCGGCCAGGCCGTCGGGATAGCCTTTGCCATCCCACCGCTCATGATGCGAGCGCACGAAGGGCGCCAGGTGCCTCAGCGCCTGGCTGGTCTCCAGGAACTCGGCTCCCAACGCAGGGTGACGCCGGATGATCGCGAGCTGCTGCGGATCGAGCTTAGACTCGGCCGTCAGGATCTTTTCGGAGATGCCGAGCTTGCCGATGTCGTGCAGGAACGCGGCATGACGCAGCGTTTCGATGCGCTCCGCCGGCAATCCCAGCTCCGTTCCTACGGCGACCGCGTATTCCGCCACC
>CAYRFV010000267.1:0-7859 GCA_964423545.1 uncultured Anaerolineales bacterium
ACGTGGAGAAAGCCCGGCCGAAGTTCGGCGCCGAGTACGAAGTGGCTGTCGGCGCCGTCGAAGATCAGTCCTCGCTGCTGGTGGCATTGCAGGGCTGCCAGGCGGTCCACGTCAACCTGGACGGCGGCCTGGACCCGGATCTGGAGCCCCGTGGAGCGGAGAATGTCGCTCGCGCCGCAGCCAGAACGGGCGTCCAGCGCATCACCTTGCTTTCGGGGACTTCCGTCAAGCAGCGGAACTGCTGGTACGCCGGGACAACGGCCAAGTTCGAGGCGGAGGCCGCGGTTCGGGCATCGGACGTGCCTTACACGATCTTCCAGGCGACCTTCTTCATGGAGACGTTGCCCCGGTTCGTGCGCGGCACGCGCGCCAGCATCCTCGGCAGCCAGCCGCATCCCTGGCATTGGGTCGCGGCTGACGACTATGTCCGCATGGTCTCCAAAGCGTACGCGACGCCGGAGGCGGCCAACAAGACGCTCCACGTTTTCGGGCCGCAACCCTGGACGATGCGCCGGGCGCTGCAAAGCTATTGCGCTATCGCCCGCCCCGATGCCAAAGTCGGGGCGATCCCCTTCTGGATGGCGTCACTGATCGTCGGCCTGTCGCGCGACAGGGAACTCGAGGCGGTCTTACCCTTCTTCCGCTACAGCGAGAAAGTTGCCGAAGCAGGGGATTCGGCCGAGGCTAATGCCTTGCTCGGCGCGCCGGCGACCACGCTGGAGCAGTGGTGCAAGTCACAGGCGGCGCGTAGATGGACCAGCAAGAGCAGACTCCAGAAACACCCAAAAAGGAGCTTGGAAGACCGATGAGTGACACGTACGATGTGATTGTCGTCGGCGCAGGCCTGGGCGGCCTGGCCGCAGCAGCCAGCCTGGCCAGAGCCCGCCAGCGCGTACTGGTGCTGGAGCACCACAGCGTGCCCGGTGGGTATGCCCACGAATTCCGGCGCGGCAAGTACCGTTTCGAGGTGGCGCTGCACGCGTTGGACGGCGCCAGCCCAGGCGGCTGGAGCTACGACGCCCTGCGCGTCACCGGCATCTACGACCGGCTGCGCTTGCGCCGGCTCGACCCGTTCTATCTCTACCGCACGCCAGGGCTGGAGATCACTGCCCACGCCGATCGCTTCGCCTATGAGAGCGAGTTGATTCGCCACTTTCCACACCAGGCGACGGGCATTCGCGCGCTGTTCGATGCGGCGCTGCGCGTCTTTCGACAGACTCGCCGGCTGCAGCAGGACCAGGTGGCGGGCCGCATTACAGATGAGCAGATCCTGGAGCTCTACCCCCAGGCCCTGACCGCCATGTCGCAGACGTTGGCCGAGTTCGCATCGCGCTACGTGGACGACCCAGCTTTGCTGGGCGCGTTCAGCGCCTTGTGGGGCTACTACGGGTTGCCGCCCACACAACTGAGCGCGGCTACGTTCCTCCTGCCGTGGGTGTCCTATCACCAGTACGGTGCCTTCTACCTGGAGGGCGGCTCCATGGCGCTCTCCCGCGCATTGGAGGCGGTGATCAAGGAAAACGGTGGCGATATCCGCTATGGACAGACCGTGACGCGCATCGGCATCGCCCATGGGCGGGCTGCGACGGTCGAAACCGCCAAAGGCCTGGCGGCCGCTGGCCGGGCAGTCGTTGCCAACAGCAATGCACCTGACACGCTGCTCAAGCTGGTGGGCCGCAAGCACTTGCCCGCCGAGCTGGCCGATCGCGTGGCAAGCATGAGCCACTCGCTCTCGTGCGCCGTCGTCTATCTGGGGCTCGACCGCAACTGGGCCAGAGAAGGCTGGCCGCGCCACGGTTTCTACACCAGCGAAACCAACGATCCTGAGGCCGACTACGCCAGCGCGCTGGCCGGCGCATGGGATCGCGTCCACATGGCGATCACCAACTACTCGATGGACGATGCGCCCGCGCCGGAGGGCGGCGGCGTGATCAGCCTGTTCACGCTTGCGTCGATGGACTACCAGGATCAATGGGGCACGGGTGGCGACCTGGACGGCTATCGCAGCAACCCACGTTACCTGACGCTGAAGGACCAGGTTGAGCAGGCTCTGCTGGCGCGCGTCGAGCGTTTGTTGCCTGGGCTGGGCGCATCGATCGTCTACAAGGAGACCAGCACCCCGTTGACCAACATCCGTTACAGCTTGAACCCTAACGGGGCCATCTACGGGTTCGCCCAGACGGTCGACCAAACCATTGCGGGCCGTCTCTCAGCGCGCACGCCGATCGGGAACTTGTTCTTGGCCGGCGCCTGGACCAATCCGGGAGGCGGGATGAGCGCCGCCATGCTTTCAGGCATCGAAGCTGCGCGCATGGCGCAAGGCTACCTCCAACAGACCACGGTTCGATCGCTCTTTATGGCGGCTCCGCCAGCCCGTGCTCCAGAGCCTGAGGTGGACAACGACACATCGCCGTCCACCACCATCGTACCAGCGCCCGCAAGCTGTTCAGCCCCAGCGAGCACGCCTGCGCCGGCGTTTGCGCTGGACGTCATCGGCGGGACGCGCAAGATGAGTCTGGCAGACTTCACTGGCCGTCCTTTGGTGCTGCTGTTCAACTCGCCCAAGACCGCGGAACAGGCCAACGCCATCAACTTCCGGCTGCGCAGCCGCCAGCCCGATCACCGCGCGTTGCCGATCATCACGGTGGTGGACTTGCGCAGCGTGCCTCGGCCCTTCCGCGGGATCGCCCGCGGCAGCATGGAAAAGAGCTACAATGAAGCAGTTGCGGCGGCGCGCCGAGATTTCGCGGCGCAAGGGACACAGCCGCCCGCCGACATGACGGAGGTGGTGTGCATTGCGCCCGACTGGGATGGCAAGGTGACGGCGGCCTACGGCGTGGGTGATCTGAACCAGGATGCCGTGGCGGTGCTGGTGGGCTCGGACGGAGCGATTATCGGACAAGGCCGCGGTGCAGAGGCGGCTGAGAAGTTGTTAGGCGCAGCGAGGCTATGATCTGTATTACTAACCTTCATGTCTTGCGTTGGGCTGGCTCTGTCCTGTCAGCCAGCTGATTTGACATTCATGCGAAGCTCGCCTACCCTGGGGCATACCCCAACGGGAAGGCGAGTCGAGCCGGTCATCCGGTTCGCTCGCTTTTCTGTATCAGGAAGTCAAGGTACTCACCGCCGCCGATGCTGCGGCCGCGGCGCGGGTTGCGGTGCTGGCTGGAGCCGCTGCGCCAGGTGCGTCACGGGCTCTCAGATACTGCTCGACGGTGTCGTTCGGTCGCTTGCCCATGTTGCGGTAACCGTGATGCGGCCGCTGAGTATTGTAGTTCGCCAGCCAGGCATCGAGATCGGTTTGCAGCTCGTCCACCGTCTGGTAGAACTTGCTGCGAAAGGCGGTGCGGAAGAACTCATCCAGCACCGTGCGGTTGAAGCGCTCGACGAAGCCGTTGGTCTGCGGATGGCGCACGCGCGTCGTGCGATGCTCGATGTCGTTGAGCTGCAGGTACAGCTCGAATGGGTGGCGCTCCGTGCCACAGAACTCCCGACCATTATCAGTCAAGATGGTCGTCACCGCAATGGCGCGCTCCTGGTAGAAGGGCAGGACCTCGTTGTGGACGACTGCGACGGCGGCTTCGGGCTGCTTGCTGGTATGCAGAAAGCCGAAGGCATAGCTGCCGTAGGTATCGACCACCACGTGGAGGTAGATGCGCCCCACGCCCTTGAGCCGGCCCACATAGAACGTGTCCTGGCTCAGCAGTTCGCCCGGCCGGCTGGATTCGACGTGGCGTTCGCGGAAACAGGGATTGTTCTTTTCGATCAGCGCCACCTGCGTCGGGGTCAGTTCCAGGGCTTCCTGGGCGGCCTTCTCTTCCAGCTTGAGCAGACGTTCGTAGCGCTTGCCCATGCCGTGCTTGATCAGGATGTCTTGCACCGTCGGCGAACTGACGCTGACCCCCTCCAGCTTGAGCTTATCGCTCAGCCAGACGCAGCCACGCGTCGGGTTGGCCAGGCTGAGCGCCAACACCTTCGCCACCACCTCCGGCGGCGTGGTCTGCGGGTGCGTCTTATGGATCGGCGGCAGGTCCTTCAGCCCTTCGATGCCGTGGGTCTGAAAGCGCCGCTTGTACTCATAGAAGCTGGTGCGGTCCAGCCCGCCGCGCCGGCACGCTTCGCTGACGTTGCCCAACGACTCCGCCAGTTGCAGCACGGTCAGCCGTTTGTGCGCCAGCTTGAGCGCCGGATCCTTGGTCGTGATCTTGGGCTTGCCGATCGTGGCCGGGGCCGCGGCACTCGTTACCGTAGTCGCTTGCTCGTTCATTGCGTCTCCTTGCTTGCAGTGTACACCAGAACTCCGTGCAAGACAAGAAGGTTAGTTATTCATATGATCACATGAAGTCCAGTCTGAAGAAATGTACCCTTGGGAATTCGCTCAAGCTATAGCGGTTGCCCCAATTCGTTAATCCGGTGGTATCGTTGCGCCGCCACTGTACTGGGATACGGATTCGCGTGAGGATTTGAGTAATGGCTCCTACCTCACGGGCGGTGTCGAAAACGGTGAGCGGTATCATGTGCCAGGCAGCATGTTCTGGATCCGTCCTGAAACGTTCCGCCATTTGCTGCTGGACAACTATGAAGCGGTGCGGCGGCGTGGATTCAGGGTCATTGTGGTCGTGAGCGGGCACTGGTGCAAGCACAGCCATCTTCCTACACTTCGAGCCAGTGGGGAGGAGTCACTGGCGCACCATCCCCAGATGAAATGGCTCCTGTTGACCGATCAAGGATCGAATGATCCGGAGTTGACTGCCAGTGTAGAGCGAGGGCGGTTACTGCTGGAAACGATCTCGCAGCGCATAGCGGAGCGGGCGAAGACACTGCCGTATTCGCGAATTCAAGGAGATGATGACATGCGCACCACGGAAGTCGCCCTGATCACCGGCGCCTCATCCGGCTTTGGTCAACTCACTGCAGGCCGGTTGGCCGCCAGCGGCTATCGTGTCTTCGGCACCAGCCGCAAGGCGCAGGCCGCTTCACCGCCCGACGTGGAGATGCTGGTGCTGGACGTCTGCTCCGAGGAGTCGGTCCGGACATGCGTGGCGGAGCTGTTGCAGCGGGCCGGCCGCCTCGACCTGCTGGTCAACAACGCCGGCAAAACCCACGCCAGCCTGGCCGAAGAGACCGGCCCGGCGCAGGCTCGGGACGTGCTGGAGACTAACTTCTGGGGCGCGGTGCGCGTCATCAACGCCGTTCTGCCCACCATGCGCAAACAACGGGGCGGCCATATCATCAATGTAAGCTCGTTGGCGGGTCTGCTGGGCACGCCGGGTCAGGCGTTCTACTCGGCCAGTAAGTTCGCGTTGGAGGGCTACAGCGAGGCGTTGAGCATCGAGCTGCATCCGTTCCACATCCAAGTGAGCCTGATCGAGCCCGGCTTCTTCAGCACTGGCCTGCACGCGTCCCCGGCGCCTTCAGCCCGGCAGATTCCCGACTACGACAGCCTGCGCTCAGCCATCGAGACATCGGTACAGCAGTCGATAACCCAGGGCGGCGACCCGCAGGCAGTCGCTGAGGCGATCGTGCGGGTTGCTGCCAGCAGGTCGCCTAAGCTGCGCACCCGCGTGGGTTCTGATGCGGTCTGGGTGCCGCGGCTCAAGGCTATCGTGCCGAGTGCGATGTTCAACGCCCAGATGCGCAAGCGTTTCGGTCTGTAATGGAGATCAACGATGAAAGTCACTATTCTCAACGGCGCGCTCGCCGGCGATAGCTTAGTCGATCATGCTGCGGCGGCGCTAAGAGACTCCCTGCTGGCCGAGGGCCGGCGCGTGACGCCCTGGGCCCTACGCGACGAGAAAATCGCCTATTGTCTGGGCTGCTTCGAGTGCTGGACCAAGACGCCTGGCTTGTGCCGGATCGACGATGCCGGCCGCGACGTGGCTGCCAACGTGATCGGCAGCGACTTGACGATTTACCTGACCCCCATCACCTTCGGCGGCTACTCGTCGGAGCTGAAGAAAGCCGTGGATCGCATCATCTGCCTGATCTCGCCCTTCTTCACGCGTTTCGACGGCGAGGTGCACCCCCGTGCCCGCTACGCCCGTTACCCGGATCTGCTGGGCGTCGGTGTGCTGCCCGCGTCGCACCCGGAAAGGACCAGATCTTCCACACATTGATCGGCCGCAACGCCATCAACCTGAACGCGCCGATGCACAACAGCGTGGTGCTGTGTCGCAGCCAGGAGCCGGCCGCCGCGGCGACCGCCGTGCACAGCGCGTTGAACATCACGGAGAGGGTAATCGCATGACATCCCCAACAACCGCCCTGCTGCTGGTCGGCAGCGCCAAGCCGGCCGGTCAGAGCACATCGGAGGTGTTGGGCAGCTATCTGGCGCAGAAGCTGGCCGAACGCGACGTTGCCTTCACGACGCTGCATGTGGCGCGTACGATGCGCACCGAGGAGCGGACGGCCGCGCTCTGCTGGCCGCAGTGGACGCAGCCGATATCGTGATCCTGGCTTTTCCCCTCTATGTCGACGGCCTGCCCTACCTGGTGACGCAGGCTTTCGAGCAGATTGCTGCCCATCGTGCCAACGAGACAGATGTTTGGCTTCCCCTTTTTCTGGCCATCGCCAATTGCGGCTTCCCTGAGGCCGCGCACAACGCGACCGCGCTGGCGATCTGCCGGCAGTTTGCGGACAAAGCCGGCTTCGCCTGGGCGGGCGGTCTGGCGTTGGGCGAGGGCGGGGCGATCTCG
This sequence comes from uncultured Anaerolineales bacterium, assembly GCA_964423545.1. Lineage (GTDB taxonomy): Bacteria > Chloroflexota > Anaerolineae > CG2-30-64-16 > CG2-30-64-16 > JALOOE01. The sequence goes on from CAYRFV010000267.1 coordinate 6,696, forward strand.
GGCCGCTCGCTGAAGTAGGCGGCATGGCTCACAACGTCGTGGCCGCGCTCGACCGGGCTGCGGCGGCGCGCCGCGGTCAAAGATGTCACCGAACACGCGAAGCGTGCAAATAGGCGCTAGACTCGCAGTGAGGCAGACGATATGCGCACGCTTTACATGGTTGAGTCGCCCGGCTGGCGGTTGCTGTTCTTGAGCGCGGTGCCCTGGCACGCTGTCCGCACCCGCCATACCTAAGCGCGCGCATCTATCCTGGCTCAATGAGTAGGTTTTCGAGCTCAGCCCGAAAGGACCAAGGGGCCAGCGATTCGTGTCCTAATCGGACTTGGCTCCAGGCCTTTCGGACTGGACACGGCCATCCTCAACTGCGGCCCAGAGCAGCAGGATGATCCCTGCAACCACGATCAGAGTGAAGAACGTACCGAGAATGAAGATACTTATGTCGGGCATCGCATTACCTACTGCTGAACAGCAGGGTGCCGAACGAAAGAATCGACGGCACCCATAAGCCGACGAAGATTCCCTGTTCCCGTGAACCCACCAAGAAGAACAAGTAGACCGAGAGCAGGAACGAGAGGAACGCGGCGAGGAACAACAGTCCTTTGCTTAGTTGTCGCTTTGACATGAGTATCTCCTTGTGAAAATGGCTGCCCGGCGCTTGCCGGAGCAGTATTGGTTGGCGTCGTCTATCGCAGCGACACTTTCACTGCACCGTCCCATTCTACCAAACGCAGGCCACTTTCTTGTCATTTGCATGGCGTCCCCGGTGGCATGGGCGTCTCAGTATGACAGTAGAGACGTGTCTTGCTGCAAAACATGCTACCTTGCGGCATGGGAATCGCAGAATGCTTCGCTGTGGCTGAATTGTTGCATCTTCGTCAGTGTTCTACAGATCCAGTGCTCCCTGATGCCCGGCGTTGATTGCTTCGACCAACTTTTCGGCCACCACCTCCGGTAAAAGGGCGTTGCCCGGCATCTTGAACGGCACCTTCTGCCAGAACTCGGTGTTGACCGCGCCTGGCCGCACCACGATCACCTGCCGCTTCCGCTCTTCCTTGCGCAGTGCCTCGGCGAACGCCTCCAGGCCAGCCTTGGCGGCCGCGTAGGCGCTCAGCCCGGGTAGCCGCATCCGCTCGCTCACCGCGCCGAGGAAGACCAGGGGGCATC
>CAYRFV010000268.1:0-7667 GCA_964423545.1 uncultured Anaerolineales bacterium
AGGGGGCGAGTAGCGGTAGTTGAAGGTGACGGTGCACTTACGGCCGGTGCGCCGCTGGGTATCCAGAATCCGCTGGCACTTGTGTTCGTCGGTCGTCATCGGCTTCTCGGTCATCACGTCGCAGCCCAGCTCCATCGCCCGGCAGATGTAATGGTCGTGCGTGGCGTCCATAGAGGTGACGATCACCGTGTCCGGCTTCGTCTCGGCGATCATGCGATCGAATTCGGTGTCGAGATAGATCGGCACCTCGATATCGCGACCGGCCGCCCAGTCGGCGCGCGTGCGCAGCCGGCCGAGATTGTTGTCGCACAGCGCGACGAGCTCGCTGGTGTCGCGATATTGTTCAGCGACGGCAAACGAATACATCATCGAGCGGTCGCCGACGCCCACCTGGGCATAGCGTTTCCTGGTCATCTCTGCTCCTCCGTTGGGTGGATCATTGCCACGGTAATGCAGCGCAGGCGGACACCCTGCTTCGTGCACCGTCGCCCCTGCATCCCCGGCGCCTTCTCGGTTCTATCGTGCCGGTTGGATCAGCCGTTCAGGCGCGTCGCTGCAAATGCCATCGACGCCGCAGCGGCCCAATGCGGCGATCTCCTCCGGCCTTTCTTCGTGCCAGCATATCACGCCCAGATCCGCTGCGCGCACTTGCGCCATCCATTCGGGCGTGAGCAGGCTGCTGGGGTTCGGATAGCGCTCCCAGCAGGGATGGACATAGTCGGCGCCGACCGACTGCGCGAGCTTGACGGCGTCAACGCGCAGTGCACTGTAGAGCACGGATGTAGCCGCGCGAGGTTCCGCCGTCTTGACCTCGGCCAGCCAATCCGGCCGAAAAGACCCGATGATACAGTGACCGGTGAAACCCTTCTCGCGCAACGTCCCAAGCACGCCGGGAATCGCGCCCCCGTCCTTCAGCTCCACGTAGGCACCGAGCCCTTCGGCCACACAGACGTCTACTGCCTCGGAGAAAGTCGGAATTCGCTCTCCCTCGCCCAGGTCGATCCGGCGGAGCTCCGCCGCCGTGCTGCGGCCGATCGGCCAGAAGCGGCCGCTCGCATCGCACAGGGACGCATCGTGCGACAGGACAACCTCATGGTCCGACGTGCGCTGCACGTCTATCTCAACCATATCGGCGCCCAGAGCGGCGGCCCGCCGGATCGCCAGCAGCGTGTTATCGGGCGCGTGGGCCGCGGCTCCCCGGTGCCCAATGCGCAGGTAGCGGTAGTCGGACGGCGCGATCTCGGCGCGAAGCCGGTCCAAGATGCTGTTGATGCGGCCCGGCATCCATCCACGGAGCGCGGGCCACGGCGCCAGCATCTCCGGCGTGATCGTGGCAACTCTTGAAAACATCCAGCTCGGCTCGAAAGCGCACCGCGCAAGATGTGTGTGCACCAGGCGATGCGCCAACGGCGTCCCACGCACCCGGTCCGCGATATAGGGCGCCAGCAGGACGCCACCTGCGCCGGCCAGTGCGCTTGTTTCGGAGCGTTTGAACTGACGGCGGCGCTCGCGGAACCAATCCGGAGTAGGCGCGAAGGCGTGTTTGCCCGGCTCCGAGAAGAGCACGACGCGATCTCCCTCCATTGCCAGCCGCCCACCCAAGCGCATGTCGTGATGCCCGCCGTGCCAGCTCGCCTCAGCGCGCACAATGGATCCCGCGCCGTCCACGTAGACCCAGGCATGCTCCAGCTCGTACAGATGCCCGATGTCCCAATCCCACCAGATGGCGTACTCAATGGCAAGCGCTGCGGGCGGCTCGCCGTCGGGCGCCAGGTCGATCATGCGGCCGCGCTGGAACGAAGGCGACGCCTCGCTCCTGCGGAAGATCGTGTAGCCGGCAGCGAGTGGCAGAAACGGCTCATTGGCGTCGAGGCGCAGGAGCGGAGCGTAGCGCGCGGCCAGGTCGCGTTCCGCCGTATCTTGCGGCGCGCTGCTCAGCGCCGCAAGTGAAGCCATGCCCCTCTCCATTATGTCAATCTCGCCCACCACCCATCTCCCTGCGATGCCGCATCCGGACAGTCGCTGAGTTATTGTATCACACCCGTCGTCGCGGAACCTCCAGGGCGCGAATCACCGTATCCGGCCCACCGACGACCTGGCCGAGCGCACGAACGGACGAATGCAGCATGACGATCTGCCCCGCCTCGAGACCTAGCAGGCGGAGCTCAGCCATCCGCCGGCCGCGCGTCACCACCACGTCAGCCCTGCTCCAGTTTCGGCAGCGACTCGAATGCGGGCACGTCCGCCAGGTACACCTGCCCATAGCCGTCCGGGTCAGCCGTGTAGAGCACCTGCGCACCGTCCGGCGTGAAGCGCGGATGGACGTGGAGGATCTGCACATGGAATGAACCGCGATGACATGCCAGGATGCGAGGCCCATCGAACGCGCCATTGCGGAAACGCCACAGGAGCAGGTAGGGCTTCTGCGAATCGCCGTCCCCCACGATCAGGTCGAGGGCGTTGGAGCTGAAGTGCCACGAGCGGTCGACCGGGAACGGGGCCTCGACGTGTTCCGTATTGTCGTAGCGGATGCTGCCGTAGATCGTCTGACCGTTGGCGTTGCCATGGTAGCCAATGTGCACACCATCCTGGAACCAGTACTCGTGGCCGACCGACTCGCCCGGCACGGTGGGTCGGATCTTCCACGCCTGCCCGGTGCGCATGTCGAGGCCCCAGATTCGGCAGTCCACCAGGTTCCACGGTCCCTCGTGGCAGAAAGTCAGCAGGTGCGGCTGCGTGGGCGAGGTGTTGATGTGGCCGATCCACGACCGCTCCTCCCACACCACCTCCGCCTGGCCGGTGTCCGCGGCGATGCGCAGCACCCTGGAGAGCGGCTTCGCTTCCCAGTACTCTCGAAAACCGATGTAGCCGTGGTCGAGGTTGACCCGGAAGCGGTGCGACAAGTCCTCATACAACCCCGTGCAGACGTAGCGGCCGTCAGCCGTGACGTTGGTCATGGTGGTGGTGAATTCCGCCGGCGCGCGGTAAAGCTCGCGCACGGCGCGCGTCTCCAGATTGAGCGCCAGCAGTACTTTGTTCACCCACATATAGGCTTCTTCACGAAGCGGATTCTTGCTGGTGTCCAGCAGGGTCGGCTCGCGCGTCAGTTCGGGCAAATCGGTCAGCTGCGTCAGTGAGCCTTCCGTCAGGTCAACACCCCACAGATTCGTGCGGTTGCCCCGGTCCGAGCCGATCAGCAGCTTGCTCCCGCCAGCATACCAGCCGGGGTTAGTGAAGTAGAGGTGATGACTGTGGGCCTTGTGGGCGGTCAGTTGCGTGATCTGAACGCCGCTGAGAGGATCGGTGTAGCGCTTCCATTCGGCGGGATGCATCTGTCCGTGTGGCATCTTCCTCTCCTTGAGGGTGGACACTCGGCCCGAAGCCGAGGAACACTGTGTGCACCGCCAGTGCGTCACGGCGGTCATCGCTCGCGACATCTCCGAGCACTGCACTCACGCGCAGCGGTCACGCAGGAAGCCGGAGATCGCGTCCACGATTTCGGCCATATGCATGACCGGCGTGTGCGCCGCGCCCTCCAGGGTCAGCAGTTCCGCCGCCACGCCGGCCGACCGGAGCTCAGCGATCAAATCCGGACTGAGGTGATAGGGCACAAGCGCGTCCGCCGTGCCGTGGATGAACAAGGTGGGCGGGCAGTTCGGGTTCACCGTCTCGAACAGGCGGGCCTGCGGCAGCGGAGGCCCCCACAGGCTGATCGCCGCACACAGACCGTCGCGCCGGGCATCGAGCAGTGCACCGGGATCATGACAGAGACTGTGAACGATCATGCCGCCTGCTGAACCGCCGGCCAATACGATACGGTGCGCATCCATCCGGTGCTGCGCGGCATGACTGCGCATCCAGTCAAGCGCCAGGCGAGCATCCGCCACTGCATCGCACACGGCTGCAGGCCACTCCAGCGTGGCATCTGTGCGCACGCGGTAGTCCGGTGCGATCCCGACATAACCGCGTGCTGCAAACTCGCTTGCCAACGAGACGATGTAGGTTTGCTGTTTGTCGGCGCCGGCTCGGAAGCCGCCGCCGTGGAACCAGAAGATCACGGGCCGATGCGCAAGCGCATCGGCCTCCGGCAGATAAAGATCGAGACGAAGCGTCTCAACTTCACCATCTGCCCGAAGCACGCGGGCAAAGGGGATGTCCCGCTCCACTGTGATCGCCATCTCATCCTCCTCAGGGCGCCGTCGGATCGGCCACTGCGTGCTGCCAGGCGCGAATCTCGTCGGTCAGACGGTCGAAGACGCCCGCGAAGCGCGCCTGGCCGGCCAGATTGCGCGTCTCGCCAGGATCGTTGCGCAGGTGGTACAGCTCATGCTCGCCGCGGGGGCTGTAGTTGAGTTTCCAGCCATCGGGCGTGATCACCGTGCGCACCGGATCGCGGAAAGCGGCTTCGATCTCAGCACGCGGCGCGAACTCCGGCATCCATTCCTCGATCGCGACCTGGCCGATCCGGTCGGTGATACCGTTGTTCGGCCCGCCCCACATCACGAAAACACTCTCGTCCGGCACGCGTGCGGCATCGTCCTCGACCTGCGCGGCCAGGCTCTTGCCCGACAACCCCTGGGGGATCGGCTGTCCCATCAGATCGAGCAACGTCGGCACGACGTCGATCTGGCTGACCGGGCCGGTCACGCGGCGGCCACGACGCCGGCCCGGAAGGCGGATGAGCAGTGGCACGCGAATCGCCTCCTGGTACATGACGCATTTCGCCAGCAGCCGGTGGCTGCCCATCATATCGCCGTGGTCAGAGGTGAAGACGACGATCGTGTCATCTGCCAGGCCGCACGCCTCCAGCGTATCGAGGATCGCGCCGACGTGCGTGTCCACCAGGCTGCACAGGCCCCAGTAGTTGGCGATCATCCGCCGCCACTCCGCCTCGGTGCGCAGCGGCAGCCCGCTGTGACCGCGCCGCAGATAGTACTCCTGCATGAGCCGAACCTTGAGCGGCTGCTCCGGGCCGGGGACGTCTGCGAAGTTGGCAGGCAGCGTCACTTCGGCGGGGCTGTACTGGTCGTCGCGCGGGCCGAAGAACGGCATGTGCGGCTCAAGGAAGTTGACATACAGGATGAAGGGATGCCGCTGATTCCGCCGGATGAACCGTGAGGCCTCGCCGGCGACAAACGCCGCCTTGCCGAAGGCTTCAGGCAGGCGCGCAGCCTCGCCCCGGCCGAAAACGACGCCGTTCTGGGGCGTGAAGCCGGCCTCGATCAGAAACCGGTGATAGCTGGAGCGCTGCGCCGGGTCCCGTCCAGGGGAGTAGTAGCGGCCGTACTCATCCTCAATGCTGACGAACTCGTCGAAGCCATGTTGCGCGAAGATCTCGTCGCCGAGGTGCCACTTGCCGTAGTGCCCGGTCACGTAGCCGCCGGCGCTGACAAGCTCCGGCAGGCAGCGGACATCCGGCAGGAGGGGCAGGTTGTTTTCGGTGCAGCCGTTCTGGTGCGGCCACAGCCCGGTCAGCAGCGCAGCACGGGATGGAGTGCACACGGGCTGCACGACATACGCCTCGTCGAAGACCACGCTCTCGGCGGCCAGACGGTTCAGGTTGGGCATCTGGATCGACCGATTGCCGTAGACCGCCAGGGTATCGAAGGCTTGTTCGTCCGTGTAGATGAAGAGCAGATTCGGCGGCCTCATCCTGATCGCTCCCCCAGGGTGACGATCGGCTCCCTGCTCAGCCCGATCGCTTCCACAGTCACCCGCCCCTGATCCCACACCACTGTGCCGATCCCCATCTCCGGGACATACACGCGGCCGCCGGGCGTCGTGAGGGTAAGCGGCGCTGTGCGCAGCCCGTGATAGCCGGCAACGTAGCGATCGGTGGTCGGGCTGGCGAAGAGCCAGGCCGGCCCCACGCCGCACTCCAACCTCGCCGGACCGGCCTCGACCCGCCCAGTGGCGTTCTGTCGTGCCATCGGCGATTCCAGCATCGGCCAACCCAGCTCCCCGCGCTGCGTCCACCGCCGCTTCAGCCGCCACTCCATCAGGTCCACTTCGATGCCCAGCGCCTCGGCCGCGCGGCGGTACTCGACCGTCCACGTTCGCTCGCCTTCTCCGGCATACGTGAACGGCGGGGCCACTTCGTCTCGGAGCTGTCCGCTCGCGACCGTCCGGGCGAACTCGACGCCATCGGGGTAGTCTGTCCGCTCGGCCATCTCAAGATAGACGCCGCACCAGGGCCGCCCCTGGTAGAAAAGACCCGGCCAGGCCAGTTCCCAGAAGCCCTTGCGGGGTCCGAGATAGTTGTAGATCTCCAGGACAAGATCGCCTCCCGAGCCCTGCCAGCGATCGTCGGGGCGCTCCACCAACCGGATCGACGCCTCTCGGCCGAGGTCGCGGCGCGACAAGGGGAGGATCGCAATCCAGGCCCATCCTGAACCGATCACGATGCTCTCGCCGGGCGCCGCCTGGACCGGAAGCGACTCGATCCGCTGGCCGCCGATCCGAATCTCATCCACCCGTTGGCGTTCCGTGATGACAAAACACGCCTTGGCGCTCGAGATCGCGCCCGGTTGCCGCGGCGGCGCATACAGACCGATCACCCGCGGACCTGACTGGACGCCGTAGAACTGGCCTTCCTCGATCAGGTTGCGGCTCTTCGTCCGGTCAGTGGCATGATAGAAATCGCCCAACCACTTGTCGTTGGTGAGATAGCGAGTGTAGAGCACGCCGGGCCGCGCCGCGGCGGGCCGTACAAAGTGCGCCATCAGCACATCGGACTGGCCGGTGTACTCTTTTGATGCTGCGCCCAACACGAAGGAGCGGCTGTGGTAGGTCGTGATGCCCATCTCGCGGCCGGCGTGCGCGGTCTCGCTGACCTCGAACGCCTCTGGCCGGGCATCCAGCGCATCGGCAAGCCAGGCCGGCAGCGCGCCGTCGGCGAGCCACCCGCGCACCAGGTCGATCTCCGGCGGCGTCTCGCACACGACTGATGGATGGTACGCGCGGCCGTGCGGGCCCGCCCAGCGGCCGGTCGCGGCGTGAATGTGCAGCGCCGTGCTCAGTCCCATGCGCGCCGCGGCCGTATGCGCCCGAATCCGCACGTTCCCGTCCTGCGTCAGATCGGCCAACCGCCTCAGTGCTCGGAGGTCCACCGCGCCGTAGGTAGGGCTGTTCCACTCGAACGCGATTCCCTGGCTGTCGGTGAAGGCCATCCAGGCGACCAGCTTGCGGTAGCCACGCGCCGCAATCTCCTGATCGCCGAGCAGTTCACCGCCCAGGCTCGTGTTCAAGATGTCGAGCAGACAGATGTTGGTGTAGGCGACGGACACGTCCAGGCGGCGGATTTCGTCCAGTCCCAGGCGGATCGCGTCCAGCACGCGAGCGCCGAGGGAGGCCGGCAGCCGATCCGCATAGTGGATCATCAGCGGAATCAGGTGCTCCAGGTTGAACTCGACGGCGTTCAGGTCCTCGACGTGGTCATCCTCCAACATCCATGTGAAGTTGCCGAGATGCGGATCGCCGGTCCGTCGCTCCTGGCAGCCGAGCACGACATCCAGCACCCTCTCGGCCAGCGCCAAATCTTCAGGCGCGCCGTTGGCCACCAGTCGATGGGCGAGCGCCGCGCCTGCACGCGTCTCGTGGAAGACGCCGTTCTCTGTGACCTTCGCCGGCAGGTGGGCCTGCGGATCGTAGTTTTCGGGCAGTGGAAG
>CAYRFV010000269.1:0-7640 GCA_964423545.1 uncultured Anaerolineales bacterium
GAATGGATTGCCCGCGGCGATGCAGCGGCATCGGCGATGCCGCTGCATACCTGCTGCGTGCAACCTTTCCATCGACCCTGCGTAGGAATACCCAGACGCCCGGCCATGGCGCGCCGGCGGATGGCGGCAGGGATCCGGGAGCATTCGAGGAGAGGAAGCGGTTATGGAGACGGAGCATCGCGAGCGGCACGGCCTCGTCTGGCCGGTGATGTTGGTCGGTGCGGGCCTGGTGTTGTTGCTGAGCAATACAGGACGACTGCCATGGAGCGTCTGGCAGACGTTCTTGACCCTGTGGCCGGTGCTGCTGATCGCGGCCGGGCTGGATCTGCTGTTTGGCCAGCGCTCCACCTGGGGCGCGATCGTGGCGGCGGTGTTGGCGTTGGTCGTTCTGGTGGGTGCGCTCTATGTCGGGCTGGCGCAAACCCGGGTCGAGGGGGTCTACCGCATCGAGTCGATCAGCCAACCGCTGCTTGGCGCTGCGAACGCTGAGATCACGGTCGGTTTCGGCGCCGGAACGCTTAACGTGGCCGCGCTGAACGAAGCAACCGGCAACCTGATCGAGGGCGAACTGGAACTCGGCGCACAGGAGCAGGTCAGCACGAGCTTCAACAAGGCGGGCGACACGGCGGTCTACGAGCTGAAAAGCCGCCAGTCGTGGGCCGGCTCTTTCGCCGGCACGACGGGCCTGTGGCCGGACGACAAGGTATGGGATGTGGCGCTGAGCCGCGATCTTCCGATTCGACTGCGCCTCGACTCAGGGATGGGGCGCAGCGTGCTCGATCTGGCGCAGCTCACCATTCCGCAGCTCAGCGTTGACGGCGGCATCGGCCAGGTCGATCTGACGCTGCCGCAGCGAGGCCAAACGCAGGCAACGATCGACGGCGGCATCGGCCAGGTGATCGTGCGCGTGCCGCCGGGGCTGGCGGTGCGCATCCAGACCGACAGCGGCATCGGCGGCGTCACGGTCAACGGCGCCTTCCAGAAAACCGGAGACACCTACACCTCACCGGGCTACGCCACGGCCGACAACCGCGCCGATGTGCGGATCAAGAGCGGCATCGGCCAGCTCACGGTCCAGCAGGCGCCTGCCGAATGATTTGCTAGTGAGACGTTCAGCATACAGGCGCATAGGAGGCGCAGCCATGACGTTGGTTCTGGATGGACACATTCACCTGCGGGACGGCAGCCCCCAGCCCGAGGCGCTGCTGGCCGAGATGCGCGACGCAGGGGTCGGCGGCGGGCTGCTCATCTCCCAGCGGCCGGCCTCCTTTCAGCGGCCCGGCGCGCCCCCGGCGCTGAGTCCGGCCGCCCGGCTGCAGCACGTGCTCGACTGGTGCGCACCGGGGTCAAGCCTTCACCCGTTTTTCTGGATCGATCCGTTGGAGCCAGATGCGCTCGATCAGGTGGCGATGGCGGTCGCTGCAGGGGCCGCCGGGTTCAAGGTGATCTGTAATCGCTTCCCGCCGGGCCACCCGGCGGCGCTGGACACGTTTTGCGCGATCGCGGCCGCCGGGCGGCCGATTCTCTTCCACTCCGGGATCCTGTGGGATGGCAGACCGTCGTCCGAGTACTGCCGGCCCGCGGGCTTCGAGGCGCTGCTCGATGTGCCGGGCCTGCGTTTCGCGCTGGCGCACATCGGATGGCCGTGGTGCGACGAGTTGATCGCCGTGTACGGGAAGCTCCTCAACGCGCTGGGCGACGGCCCGTCCGCAACCGTCGAGATGTTCGTCGACGTCACACCCGGCACGCCGCCCATCTACCGCCGCCGCGCCCTGACCGATCTCTTCACCGTAGGCTACGATGTGGCCGATAACGTCATCTTCGGCAGCGACTGCCATGCGCCCGGCTACAATGGAGCCTGGGCGGCGGAATGGCTGCGCCGAGACGAAGAGATCCTGACCTCCCTGGGGTTGGGGCAGGACGTGCTGGAGAAGATGCGAGGCGGCAACCTGTTGAGGTTCCTTGAGCCGGCGGGCCGGGGGGTCGAGCGCAGCGTCCCGCGGCCCGGCGCCTGATATTGTGGCGGAGGCGTGCGGAGGGGGCGGGCACGCAGGCCCGCCGCGATCGGAGGGCGGGCGCGCAGGCCCGCCGCGATCCGAGGGCGGGCACGCAGGCCCGCCCCTACATGGGTTCCACGACCGTCATGGCGGGCGCCGCGGCGCCTGCCGCCTCGATCAGCTCCTCCCGGCGCCGGCGATACGCGACGATCGGGTAATCCCCCTGGATCAGCTTCTCGCCCATCTTCAGCGTCGTGCGCTTGGGCAGCTGCGTCACCACGACGCGGCGATCCTGGTGCGCGATGATGAGGTTGAACGGCATCGACAGTCGGTTGATGAGGCTGCGCAGCACCGGCACGCGCATGAAGCGCTGGTATTGCCGCAGGTAGAGGAGCGTATTTTCGTTGTCCACGGGCACGAAGGCGATCACGACGCGCGCGTTCTCACCGAGGTGATTCTGCCACAGATTGGGGAAGATGAACTCCAGCCAGAAAGCGCTGTCGGGCCGGGTCATCTCACGCGGGCGCACCGGCGGCGTGCCGTCGTCCGGCCGGTTGCGCATGTAGATGCGGAAGCGATTCGCGTCCAACCAGTCGACCAGCGGTCCATCCACGACGGGGCCGACGCCTCGGCCGATGGTGTTGGCATGAATGAACGGCACGTGCACCACGTCGAGCTGGTTCTCGATAGCGCGCGAGTAGTGCGCTGTCCAGGGATCGCGCACGGAGGCATAGGAGAAGCTGTCATCGATGTCACTGAACCACGCGGGCCCGGGCAGCTCGCCGTCGGCCGGCTGCCCCTCTGCAGGCTGACCCCACCAGATGAAGATGAAACCGTGCGCCTCGTGGGTCGGGTAGTCGAAGGCCTTCATCTCGCGCGAGATCGGCCCGCCGCGGCCGTTGGCCGGGATCAGCGTACAGCGCCCGGTCGCATCGAACTCGAAGCCGTGAAACGGACACTGGATGTGGTCCCCGAGCACATTGCCCGTGCTGAGCGCCACCCCGCGGTGCGGGCAGGCGTCGCGCAGGCAGGAGACGGCGCCTCGGGCATCGCGCCAGAAGACCAGCTTTTCGCCCATGCGCGTCACGCCGACGACCCTGCCGGCCGGCACTTCGTTCGAGTCGAGGACCGCGTACCACTGGTTGGGGATCATCGAAGCCTCCTTGTCCGAGGTCTAGCGCGTCTTGTAGGCGGCCAGCACCCGCGCACGCGCGGCGGCATGGTCCACGATCGGGGCCGGGTAGTGCTGGCCGATGATGCAGCCGGCCCGGCGCTGCACTTCGTCCGGCATCCGCCACGGTTCGTGGATGTGCTCAGCCGGGACGCGCGCCAGCTCCGGCAGCCAACGGCGAACGTACGCGCCGTCAGGATCGAACCGGGCCGCCTGGAGGGTCGGGTTGAACACACGGAAGTAAGGTGCAGCGTCGACCCCCACGCCGGCAGTCCATTGCCAGCCGCCGTTGTTCGCCGCCGGGTCACCGTCGACCAGGTGCTCCATGAAGAAACGCTCGCCCCAGCGCCAGTCGATCAGCAGGTCTTTCGCCAGGAAGGAGGCGGTGATCATGCGCGGCCGGTTGTGCATCCAGCCGGTCTGCACGAGCTGGCGCATGGCCGCGTCCACGACCGGGTAGCCGGTTCGGCCCTGACACCACGCGTCGAAGTGTGCGGGGTGGTTCTCCCAGGGAATCTCACGGAGCTCAGGCCGGAACGCCTCTTCCAGGACATGCGGGAAGTGGTGGAGGATCGCCATGTAGAACTCGCGCCAGATCAGTTCATTGAGCCACGTCGCCGCACCCCGCCCGACGGCGCCGTCGGACCCCGCGGCCGCGGCCGTCGCGGCCGAAGCCGTCGCGGCAGCGGCCGTCGCGGCCGCCGCGCACTGCCGGGCCGAGATCATGCCGAAGCGCAGGTAGGGGGACAGCCGCGAGGTGCCGTCAAGATCCATGCGGTCGCGCTCGGCGGCGTAGCGGCGCACTGCGGAGGACGGCGGATGGATGAAGGCCGCCAGGCGACGCGCAGCTTCGGCTTCGCCGGGCGGGAACGGGACGCCGGGCGGCAGCGCCGGCAACGCCGGCGGAACCGGCAACGTTGGCGGAACCGGTAGGCCGGCGAGTTCGGCGGGCGGCGCGGGGAGCCGCGCCGGTGCAGGCAGCAGGCCTTCCGGATCCGGCGGCGGCAGCGACTTCCAGGCCCGGCTGTACGGTGTGAAGACGGTGTATGGGCTGCCGTCGGCCTTGCGCACCAGATCGACCGGGTGCACCGTCAGGCCGGGCGTGAGGCGGAGCGCCACGGCCGCGGCGACGGCTGCGTCGCGGCGACGGGCATAGGGCCACACGTCCTCCTCCGCGCAGACGGCGACGGCGCCGGTTTCACGCACCAGGCGGGCAAGCTCGACGGCCGGATCACCGCGGCGCACGATCAGCCGGCTGCCGCGGGCGCGCAGACTGGCGTCGAGCGCAGCCAACCCGCCGAACAGGAACGCTATGCGCTTCTCGCTGCCGGCGTAAGCTGCGAGCAGGGCCGGATCGAGGATGAAGGCAGGAATCACCGTCTCCGCGATTCGCGTGGCCTCGTGCAGCGCTTGATTGTCGGCCAGGCGCAGATCGCGCCGCGCCCACCAGATGGCACTCGTCACAGCGTGTCTCCCGCAGCCATTTAGCGCCATTATAGCACAGCGCATCGATGCGATGCGTCAATCGAGCCTCAGCGGTCGCAGACGCAGGCGTCTGGTCGCAGACGCTGGCGCCTGGTCGCAGACGGCTGCGTCTGTGACCAGACGCACCCTTGCTTTGACACGCCCTGTCACAGGGGCTATAATCTGCCTGTCCCGTGAGGCGGTTGCCGGGTGGGGCGCACGAAAGGTGTTGACGCATGGCCCGAAAGAAGTCTAAGCGCCGCGATTGGCGCGTGATCGTGTTTGTCGCAATCTCGCTGGTGATCGTTTTGAGCATGATTCTCTTCACGATCCTGCCCGCTTTGCCCATTTACTGATCGATGGCGGTCGAAACGAGCGCATCCCGGACGCAGAATCCTGCCGAACGGCAGGGGATGCTGCTGGCTTTTGCGGCGGTAATCGCGTTTTCGACCAGCCCGATCTTCGTGCTTGCCGCCGCGCCGCTCAGTGCGTTCGTGATTACCTGTGGCAGGATGGCTGTCGGGGCGATCTGGGTCATGCTGTTAGGGCGCTTGGCGCGGCAGCCGATCCTGCCGGCGCGCGACGACCGGCTGTTGTTTGTGGGCATCGGGCTGATCACGGCGCTGCATTTTCTCTCCTACATCGCCTCGCTGAGCTTCACCACCATCGCCCAATCGCTGGCCATTGTCTATACGGCGCCGATCTTCGTGGCGTTTTTCTCGGCGACGATGCTGCACGAGCCGATCTCGCCACGCCAATGGCTGGGCGTGCTCGTGACGGTGGCAGGGATCGCGATCCTCGTCGGGCTCCAGCCGCAGATGGATGCGGCCATGGCGTTCGGCGACCTGCTGGCGTTGATCTCGGCGATCACCTTTGGCCTCTATTCGGTGGCCGGCCGATCGCAGCGGGCGCGTTACAGCCTGTTCACGTATGCCGGGACGGTGTACGGCATGGCAGCGCTGTGGACGCTGCCGGCGGCCGCAGCGACACTGCAGCCCGCGGCGGTCAGCCTGCAGTCGGCGGCGGCCGTGGCGGCGGCGGGGCTGATCCCCCTGGGGCTGGGACACACGCTCTACAACGCCGCGCTCCGCCGCACGCACGCCACGATCGTCAACCTGATCGCCACGCAAGAGGTGAGCGGCGGCATCATCCTGGGCATGGTCGTGTTGGGACAGATGCCGCAGACGAACGAAGTCCTTGGCGCAGCCGTGGCATTGGCCGGTATCGCGGTGGTGCTGGCATGACGCCGGCCGGCACGCGGGGTGACCGCGACGCATCGGTGATGGAGTGGGACCCGCAGGAGAGAGGGTGGAGATGTGAGCAAGCCTGTTGATTGCCGGTACTATTACGCGGATGCGCATCGCGGCCGCGAGGTGGAAGAGTGCCGCTTGATTGCGCGGAATCGCGAGAATCGCCGGCCCTGGAAGCGCAGCCTGTGCGACTCGTGCCCGACGCCGGGCATCCTGCGCGAGACGACGTGCCGCCACCTGGCGCTCGAGGCGTCGGTGGAGCGCCAATTGGGGCTGTTCGACAGCGTCTCGGTGTACGCCGTCTGCACCGAGCACGTGATCGAGCTGAAGAACCCCAAGCGCTGCCCGGCCTGCGAGGCAGCCGCCAGCGGAGCAAACGCGACCAGGTGATGGGGAGGCGTGTCCCTGGCGCCATCGATCCGCCGCGCGGCCGGCAGCCGGCGGCTGCGCATCCCGCGTCCGGGCGCGCACCCCGAATGATTCACCGTTACTGCGACGTCAGGTACTCCCCAAGCACCTCCAGCGCCGCCGCGAAGCTGCGCCGCCCCAGGCCGACGCGAAAGTGATTGCCGCCAAAATCGAACACATCGCCGGGCAAGACCATCAGGCTCTTCGCCTCGAGCAGGCCGCGGCAGAACGCGGCTGCCGATGCTGCGCCCAGAAGCTGCGGGAACGCAACCGAACCCGCGGCCGGTGGGAGCCAGCGGAATGCACTGCGGCGGCCGGCGAAGAAGCGTTCGGCCAGCACGAGATTGGCGCGCAGGATCGCCAGGTTGCGGGCAAGGATGCGCTCTCGGCCGCGCAGCGCCATGATGCCGAGCAGTTCGCCCGGTGCGCTGTTGCAGATCGTTGTGTAGTCCTTGAATGCGGCGGCCCGCGCAAGGACGTCGTGGTCGTGCGTCGCCAGCCAGCCAATGCGCAGGCCGGGCAAGGCCATCGATTTCGACAGCCCCGAGAGTGCGATGCCGCCCTCATACAGATCGGCAACCGAGGGCAGCCGATCGGCTGGCTCATACTCCAGCAGCCGGTACATCTCATCGGAGAAGAGATACAGGCCGTGGCGCCGCGCCAGCGCAACGATAGCGTCCAACTCGGTGCGAGTTGGCTGGTAGCCGGTGGGATTGTGAGGGAAGTTGACCACCAGCAGCCGGGTGCGGGGGGCGATGCTGCGCTCCAGCGCGGCCAGGTCGAGTCGCCAGCCCGCAGTATGCGGCTCCAACGACCAACGTGTGACCGCGGCGCCCAACGCCTCAGCCACCTGGTACAGCGACTGATAGCCGGGGAAGGTCGCGATGACGTGGTCGCCCGGCGCCAGCAACACATTCATGGCAATGAAGATCAACTCTTCAGGTGCAGCAACCAGCGTCTCATCCGCTGCGATGCCCTCGTAAAGGCGCGCAATCTCGGCCCGCAAGAGCGGATGGCCGGCAGACTCGGTGTAGCCGAGGCTCAGATCGCGCCACAGGCCGAGCATCTCCGCATCGGAAAGCGCCAGCAGCTCGGAAAGCGCCAGCGCCTCGCAGTCCGAGGCGCTGAGCAGATAGCGCACCTTGAATTCGTAGGCCGCGAAGTAGCGTTCGAGCTTGAAGTCGGTGATTTGCACGGGTCACACCTGCGCTGGAGATGAGAAGGACACGGAGTCGATCCGTCACTCCGTGTCCCTGGCGTCCTCCTGCGAATGAGAGTGCAGCAGGGCAAGATGGCATCTTGCCCTGCTGACCGCTGTGCGCCGGTCGCGAGGTCGAAAGCGACCGCGAG
>CAYRFV010000270.1:0-3550 GCA_964423545.1 uncultured Anaerolineales bacterium
TCGCTCATGAGCCGGGCACTGGTGAAATGCCCGTCGCGCAGAACGTGCTTTCTCAGGCGCCCTTCGCCTTCACCGGCGGCGGGCAGGCCTCGGCGGCAGCGGTCGGTTGCGCCATGATGCGGACTCCTTTGGATGATATGATGCAGGCCGTCAGGCAGCCGCAAGGGCCTTCTTGAGCAGGGTGGTGATCTCAGCGACCGAGGGCACGCGGCCTCCGCTGACCAGCCGATCATTGATGACGAGGCCCGGCGTGGCCAGCAGGCCGTAGCGGGCGTAAACTGTCAGATCGCCGGTGAGCTCGATCGTCGCTTCGACGCCGAGCTGCGCGGCTGCAGTACGGGCGTTGGCTTCCAAGCTGTGGCAGTTCGCGCACCCGCCGCCAAGGATCCTAATGTGGAGGGTCATGCGTAGGATCTCCTTTCCTGAGAATGATGGGGTTCCGTGAGAGGCGCTGGCCGGACGCTGACGGGCGCGTCGCCCGTCACGCGTCGGCGGTGCACTTAGGGCAGCAACATCCCGCGATGCGCTCGTGGCTCAGCGCAGCGTCCGCCCGTGAATCAGCGAAGAGCGCGCCGAGGACGGCGGTCAGCGTCTTCGCCGACTCTTTGCCGTCCAGGCCGTAGAAAACATTGGTGCCTTCCTTGCGGTCCACGATCAGACCCGCCTCTCGCAGGATGGCAAGTTGCTGGGAGACGTAGGGCTGGGGCTTGTCGAGGACGGCCGAGAGGTGACAGACGCACTCGTCCGAGCGCCGCACCAGGTCGAGAATCTGTAGGCGCACGGGATGCGCCAGCAGTTTCAGCAATTTGGCTTTGTCGTGATATGTATCCATATGCGGAATCTTCTATATAGCAATTGCTGCATGAATTATACCATGCTGATCCACTCCTGAGACCATGACGTCGGTCATATTGAGTGCATCAATCCCAGGGAGGGGAGTGCGCGATAATGCCCAGCCGTTTTCGGCTCAGCAAGGCGAGTGCTACTGGCTTTGTCTGGCGACTGCTTCGACCGCGCGCAGCGATCGCCCTGCAACAGCGAATGGCTGGGTCGGTGAGGCGTCGCAGCGAGTCGTTGTTGTCCGCCACAGCGTTTTCACGACCGAATGCGGAGTTGACAAACCCGACCGTCTGTAGTATGATCTAAACGATTCGTCTAAACGTTTAGATCGATTGCGAATATGTCTTCCGTCACCATCAGCGATGTCGCTAAAGCGGCACATGTCTCCGTAGCCACCGTGTCATACGTCATCAATGACGGACCCCGACCGGTGACAGAAGAAACGCGGGGCAGGGTGCTCGTGGCGATGCAGCAGCTCGGCTACGAGCCGAATGTCTCGGCGCGGCGACTGCGTAAACAACACAGCGGTGTTCTCGGACTGGCGATCGCCGGCATGGCCAGCGAACACGCCGTCTCGGAGCTCTACTTCCTCGACATCCTGCGCGGTGTGGGCGTCACCGCCGATCAACTGGGCTATGATCTGATGCTGTTCGGCAACCGCCAGAAGTTGATCGGCGTCGAGTTCTACCGGACCGTGGCGCGGCAACGGATGGTGGATGGCCTGATCTTGACGGGCAGCCTGATCAACCCTGAAGGCACTGCGGAGCTCCTCAAGGCGGCTTTGCCTGCGATCATCATCGGCCGACACCACAACGCCATTCAGTTGCCGCGTATCACGCCGAGTTTCGAGTACGATGCTTTCCGCATCACGGAAGCGCTGATTGAGCTGGGACATCGCCGCATCGCCCTACTGCTGAACGATCAGGCGCTCGTCGGCGAGCCTGAGCGTCTGCATGGCTATCGTCGGGCGCTGACGGCGCATGGTCTGCTGTATGATCCAGCGTTGGTCTACATCTCGAGCCAGCCGGAGGCCTTTCCAGCGCGGGAGGCGGTTTTCGCGCTGCTCCGCAGCACGACGCCTACCGCGATCATCACGACGCCCTACACGGAAGTCTGCGCATTTGTGACCGAAATGGGCTGTCCGGTCGTCGTAGCAACCCTGGATGAAGAGGCGCATCTTCCCCGCCCTGCCTGCCTTGTGGCCAGCGCCACGATTGCCAAGTATGAAGCCGGCGTGCAGGCTGCCGAGTCGATCGTTCGTGGCATTCGAGATCGGCTCGATATCCCTCAGGAGACGGTATTGGTTTCCCGGCTCAACGTGTATCAAGCGGCCAGCACGTCGGTCGTCGCGATCTAGGCAGATTACCGGCCCGGCAGGCTGCGCGCGGCCTGCCACCACAGACTAAGGAGGACAAAGTGAACAGGAAGCTCTCTCGTCGTGCGTTTCTCCGTGGCGCCGCCCTCGTTGGGGCCGGCGCAGTGGCGAGCGCGTGTGCGGCGCCGCAGACGCCGCAAGCGCCTGTGGTCGTCACACAGATCGTCAAGGAGACGGCAATCGTGAAGGAGACTGCGGTCGTGAAGCAGACCGCGGTCGTCGAGAAGGTCGTCGAGAAGGTCGTCACCGCCACACCTGCCCCGGCTAAGGCGGTCAAGAAGGTCGTGGTCCGCTACATGTGCCCGACATGGTGTTCGACGGCCGACACCCGCGTCGAGCGGCAAGTCGCCTTCCGCTCGGTGATTGACTCGTTCAACTCTCTCTACGGCCCAAAAGGGTGGTCGGTGCAGGAAATCCCCTTCGACGGCGACTCGGTGCAGCTCACCCAACAGATCGAACAGAAGAAGGTGGACGCGATCTGGTTCAACTTCAGCGAGTACATCACTCGCTCGCGCGCCAAGCAGTTGATACCGCTCGATCCGATGATGGCTGCTATGGGGGAGGACATCAAGAAGTTCTTCCCCTTCGTCCAGAATACCCTGCTGTCGTCCGACGACAAGAAAATATACGCCCTCTGGCACAATACCGATACGCCACTCTACTACTACAACAAGGAGAAAATCCCTAACCCGCCCGTGGCTTGGAATCCACTGGTTGAGATCTGCAAGGATGTGCGAACCAAGGAAGGCGGCAAGAAGTACGCGTTTGTGCATCCGTATGTGGGCTGGCTCCAGATGAACAGTGGCTTGTATCTGGCGCTGGGCGGCGAGTATCTTGACGCGACCGGCAAGCCGGTGGCGTTCGAGGGCAAGAACAACGCTATCTGGGCGGAGATGTTCACCCATTATGATAAGCTCATCAAAGATGGTCTGATTCCGCCGGGCGCCGTCAATCAGGATCAGCAGCAGATGATGCCGGATGTCTATGCGGGCAATGTGTACAGCTTTGCCGCCAATAGCAACTACCATGTCCGCCAACTCAAGCCCAACCTGCCCCCAGAAGAGTATAAGAAGTGGACGGCTGTGCCCTTGCCCTATCCCGACAGAGCCGGAAAAGGCATCTACCAGGCGGGCGGCTGGATGATCGGCGCAGTGGCGAACCCTGATCCTGATGTAGCTGAGGCCGCTGCCGCCTGGGCGGTCCACGCCACCAATGAGACCTCGCAATCGGTGACCAACAAGGCTGGCGCCTGGATCCCCACCCGCAGCGCGATCCTGGAAAACGACCAATTCTACAAGACCGATCCCTTCATGCAGACCACGCTCAAGGCGCTGC
>CAYRFV010000270.1:3560-7611 GCA_964423545.1 uncultured Anaerolineales bacterium
GGAAAAACGGGCCTCGCGTGCGGCCTGCTGCTCAAGGCGCTGCAGAACGGCCACGTGGTACCGCTCGACCCGATCTGGGGACCGATGTCCGCGGCGATCCAGACCGCTCTGACGAACGTAGTCACTGGCAAGATGAGCATCGAGGAGGCGCTCAAGCAGGCCAACGCAACGACGATGAAGGAATACGCGGCGCTGCAGAAGAAGTAGCGACATCACAGTTCTCGGCGCAGGGAGTGACGTGTACTTCGAAGCCCGCTGGTGCGCCCACTGGCGCACCAGCGGGGGAATCACTGCGACCCGTCCAGTACACCCTGTCGGACGGCGCCCCCTATCTGCTATTGCAGCACTGGAACCACGGCGCACTTGCACGGCGGCTGCAAGTGCTGTGCGAACTTTGCCTGCGATGACACCCCTGCGGAGGTCGAGTTATGGCTGGCGCATACTCACGCTCAAGTCGCCGCCTGGAGCGGTTTCTGGGCGGCCCGTGGCCCTTTATCCTGCCGGGCGTGATCCTCTATCTGGCCCTCAGCATCTATCCGATCCTGTATCAGTTCTACATAGCGATGACCGATATGCAGGTTACCTCGTTATCGGGCGCGCAGTGGATAGGACTTGATAACTTCGCCTTCCTGCTCAGCGATTCCCGGTTTCGGGAGGCGCTCCAGTTTACCGTCCTCTTTGTCCTGGTCACCGTGCCGGTGCAATACGCCATCGCCTTCGCGCTGGCCCTGCTGGTTGATCAGAAGTTGCGTGGTCGGATCGTATTCCGCTTGACCTACATCCTGCCGCTGGCGATTTCGTCCCTTATCATCGGCTTGATGTGGCGACTGCTAATGCATGAAAGCGCAGCGGGTTTCATCAACGCTTTCCTGGAGCGCCTGGGGTCAGGCACGGTTCCGTTCTTCAGCAATCCGAACTGGGCGCGCTTTTCGATCCTCTTTGTCAACGTTTGGTCGAGCGTCGGATCGACGATGATCTTCTTGTTGGGAGGCTTGCAGACGATCGACGTCGAACAGATCGAGGCCGCGAAAGTGGATGGCGCCAACGCCTGGCAGCGTTTCTTCCTCATCAAGTTGCCGCTCATGCGCCAGATTTCGGGCCTCGCGTTGATCTTCATGTTTGTCGGCACCTTTGGCATCTTCGAGAAAATCCTGGCGCTTACGTTTGGTGGGCCAGCAAACGCCACCTTCACAATCGGCTTCTACATGTTCGTCACAGCCTTTGGTGCGCGCGGCGCAGCGGGCGCCACTGCTGGGCTGCTCGGACGCGCCGCCGCAATGGGCGTGATCATGTTCTTTGTGATCATGGTCTTCGTCTTGCTCTACCTGTGGGCGATTATGTTCGAGCGGGAGGAGGCATAGGGGATGGCGACAAAGCTTGGGGCGCGTCCGCCTCTGAATAGCCCAAAGGTCGCTACAGTGGCCAACCGCGGGCTGCTTTATTTGATTGCCATTGTATCAACACTGGTGTTCATATTCCCCATCGTCTGGCTGATCAGCGCATCGGTCAAGCCGAATGTAGAGATCTATCGTGCGCCGCTCAATCTGATCCCAAGTCAGTTGGACTGGACGACTTACGAGAAGGTTTTCAAAGTCACCCCAATCGCCAGATACTTGCTGAATAGCTTCCTGTATGCGCTGGGGGGATCGCTCATCACCCTGTTCTATAGTGTACTCGCAGCATACGGTCTTTCGCGGCACTATTTCACCGGCAAACAGGCGTTTCTGGCCTTGCTGCTCGTCGTCCAGCTTGTGCCCCAGTTGGTGCGCATCGTGCCAATCTACATCATGATGAGCACGCTCGGCTTAGTCAATACGCAGTTCGGCCTGATTCTGCTCTACGGCGTGGGCGGCATCGCCTTCGGGACCTGGTTCCTGAAGGGGTATTTCGACAGCATCCCCAAAGACCTGGACGAAGCGGCGTGGATGGATGGCGCTGGCAGGCTCCAGACCGTCGCGCAGATCTTGCTGCCAACGATGGTGCCGGGGTTGGCCGCTTTGCTCATCTTGCAGTTCATCGGTCACTGGAACGACTTTACAACGGCGGCCGTCATGCTGCGCATCCCCGAACTGCGGCCGCTGACTGTTGGCATTTACACGCTCATCGGCCCCGATGAAACCGATTTCCGCCTGCTCTCCACAGCCGCTCTCATCAACATTGTGCCGGTCGTCATCGTCTTTGCCTTCTTGCAGCGTTATCTGGTTGCCGGCCTGGCTGCGGGCGCTGTAAAGCGATGACGGTTCACCACCAAGACTCGAAGGCGCGAAGCGCACAAAGGAAAGCGGCACACTTCCTCGTGTCCTTTGCGTCGTCTTGGCGCCTTCGTGGTGACAGGTCGCCATGATCCGCGACATCTACCTGATCCACCACTCCCATACCGACATCGGCTACACCAATCACCCCGAAACGGTCATGGCGAACCAGCGCGCCTACCTGGGCCGCGCCATGCGCCTGGCTGAGCAGTATGCCGACAGCGCGTGCCCGTTCAAATGGACGGTGGAGGTATTGCTCACCGTGGAGGATTTCCTGCGGCGCGCCTCCCCCACCGAAGTGGATCGCTTGCAGGCCTTGCATCGCGCCGGATTGGTTGACTTCGGGGGGCTGTGGGGCAACTGGTCGCCGCTGGCGGATGTGCCAATCCTGACCGAGACGATTGGCGTGGCCGGCCGGCTGAGACGAGAGTATGGATTTAAAATCGAGTACGCGCTCAACTGCGATGTGACCGGCCTGCCGTGGGGCCTGGTCGAGCTACTGCTCGACGGTGGGTTCCGTGGCCTGGCGATGGCGCTGAACCGCACCATGGCGCGTGACCCGCAGCCGCGGCCGCGGGGCTTCCGGTGGGCCGGCCCCAGCGGCC
Source organism: uncultured Anaerolineales bacterium (assembly GCA_964423545.1). GTDB lineage: Bacteria > Chloroflexota > Anaerolineae > CG2-30-64-16 > CG2-30-64-16 > JALOOE01. Next base: position 6,418 of record CAYRFV010000270.1, read on the forward strand.
GGACGCTGCTCGCCTGGCACGGCGAGCACTACGGCATCGGCCAACACTTCGGCATTCCGCGCGTCAAGACTGCCGCCGGTTGGGTGGTACATATGGCGGCCTCGATCCCGAAGCTGCGCAGCTACCTGGCCGGGCTGGAAGCGCGCGGCTATCCCTATGACTTTGCCCTGCTCCAGATCACCAGCAGTTTCATGTACGATAACGGCGGCCCGCACGAGGAGCTGCCGCGCTTCGTGGCCGACTGGAACGGCCGCGGCGATGCGACATTGCCGCGGCTGCGCATGACGACGCTCAGCGAATTCTTCGGCCGGCTGGCGCAGGAGCCTGATCTGCCGACCCAATCCGGCGACTGGACCGACTGGTGGACGCAGGGCTTCGCCGCCAGCGCGGTCGAGACGGCGCTCGGCCGCCAGGCGCACGGGCGTCTCTTCGCCGTGCGCGGGCTGGCCGCGCTATTGAGCGTTCAGCAGCCCCCCTTCATCCCCGACCCGACCGAAGATACGCACGCTTGGCGCACGCTGGCGCTGTTCGACGAGCACACCTGGGGCATGGACGAGAGCGTCACCCATCCCTCGTCGCCCAACACGCGCAGCGCGCTCACCTACAAGTATCAGCTTGTCTATGCCACCAACGCCGCGCTCACTCGCCTGGCGCAGGCCGGGCTGCGCGATCTGGCGGCGCGTCTGCCGCAGAGCGTTGAGCCGCGCGTCGTGGTCTTTAACTCGCTGCCGTGGCCGCGGCGGGTGGCGCTTTATCTGCCGCGCGTAGCGAGCACAAGTTGGGCGTTGCCCAACCTGGAACGCAGCCTTGAGCTGGCCGCGCCGCAAGCCAGTGTCACGCTCAGTCAAGATTACGGCATGGTTGACCTGCCGGCTGGCGGTTACGTCACCCTGCCGTTGCGCACTGCCGGGCCGATCTCGCCGCAGCCGAACTTCTCCCTCGAGGGGATGGCCGTGGTTCAGGAACCGCATTTCGTTCCCACCATCGCGCCCGGCCTCGCCGCCTCCGACGGTGTGACGAGCGGTGGCTGGACGTTGGAGAATCGCTTCTACCTCCTGCGGCTCGATCCCACCAGCGGGGCCATCGCCAGCCTGGTGAGCAAGGCCGATGGGCATGAATGGGTTGACCAGAGCACGCCCTGGCGGTTGGGCCAATATGTCTACGAAACCAACCGCTCGCCGCGCGGCCGCATCC